>JBBIVY010000030.1:0-24819 GCA_037439485.1 Planctomycetota bacterium
GCTCCTGTCCCCGTTAATTCGGCAAGGTCGATCCCGATGCATCGGGAGGAGCGTGCCCCTACTTTTTCGTGTCGGCCTTGTCGATGCGTTCGAGGTGGCGGGCGGCTTCGCGGCCTTCGGTGGTGCGGGGCCAATTGTCGACGAGCTTCTTGTAGAGCGGGCGGGCGTCGTCGAACTTCTTCTCAAGCTCATACGTGAACGCCTCGCTGAGCGCGGCGCGGAGGACGAAGGAGGAGGGCTTTTCGGTGCCGGGCGCCAGCGTCGCGGCGACGGCGTGGAACATCTCGCGGGCCTCGGCGGGCTTGTTGGCGCTGAGGCGGACGGCGCCGATGCCCAGCTTCGCCTGGACGGCCCAATCGGTGGTGCCGTAGCGTTCGAGGTAGGCCTGGAACTCCGCCTCGGCCTCGGCGTACTTCTTGCGGCCCAGATACCACGCCGACATCTTCTCGCGCGTTTTGAACTCGGCGAAGACCTCGAGCGTCTTCTTCTGCCGGGCTTCCTCTCGGATGGACGTGCAGGCGTCCAGTGCCGCCTTCAGCCCGTCCGGCGACGCGAGGTAGCAGTCGACTTCCCCGAGGCGCGCGGAGATGCGAGTCTGCTCGGGCAACTCGGCCTTGAGGAGCCGCTCGTAGATCGCGAGCGCGTCCGCCGGCTTGTCCTGCTTGAGATACACCGCCGCCAGCTCGTTGTGCGCGCGCACCGCCAGCGGGCTCTGCGCGTCCTCGTCAAGCATTCGCCGGAACCAGCTCGCCGCCTGATCGTAGTTCTTCAGCCGGTCGTAGATCTCCGCCGTGCGAAGCTTCGCCTCGCCGGCGCGCGCGTTCGTCGGGCAGCGGTCGAGGAACGCCTGGTAGCCCTTGAGTGCGGCGGTGTAATCCTCCGGGCGCTCGGCCTTCGTCTGCCAGAGCTCGGCCGCGGCGAAAAGCGCGTCGGGGACGTACGGGCTCTGCGGGTATTTGTCGACGAGCGTCTGCCAGGCCTCGAGGACGTCCTTGCGTTTGGCGCACGAGCCGTCGAGCGACATGGCCAGCCAGTACTGCGCGTCGTCGTCCCATTCGCTGGCGGGGTACTTGACGAGGAAGGCGCGGAAGCCGTCGACGGCCTTCGCGGGGCTTTCGCGGTAGAGGTTGCGCAGCTCGCGGAACTCGTCGGCGGCCGGGTCGGTCGCGGGGGCGCCGGCCTCCCGGGGCCGAGGCCCGTTGGAAGGCGGCGTCGCGGGGGCGGACTCCTCGGCCTGCGCGACGCGCGAAAACGACGGCGCCGCGGCGAAGATCGCCGAAACGAGGACCGGGATGAAGAGGATCATCAGAGCCCGGCGAGCCATTGGGACCTGCTCCCTTCCATCTCGAGCAGTCGCGCCGTCTCGGCAAGCTTGAGCCGGCGCATCTCGGCGACGACGCGGGTGAGGTCGCCGACGGGCGAATCGAGGTCGCGGCCGTCCGACTTGACCACCTGCATCAGGACGAACTCGCAGTCGTTGAGGAACCGCCGGTCCCGCTCCTCGCGCGTCAACTCGCGCAGGCGCGCCACGGACTCCACCAGCCCGGAGTTGAGGATGTCTTCCTGCAGCAACTCGAAGGCCTCGCGACGCGGGGTCTCGTTCACCCGCTCGATCTCGCGCAGGAGCGTCCCGGTCTCGCGGGCGAACCGCGTCATCTCGGCGCTCGACGCCGGGGCCACCAGCGTATCCGATCCGCCGAACGATACCTCCGTGATGTAGCGCAGCGGCCGGGGCATGGCCGCGGGCGTGATCGTCGCCACGGCGGTCTCCGGCGCGCCCTCCGTCGCGGCAGGCGCCGGGCCGGTGATATGGCTTCCCGCAAACGTCGCGAGCGCGAGCGCCGCGGCGGCCGCCGCATAGTGCCAACTCCAGCGCCAACTCCGGCGCGAGGCACGGACTTCGGTACGGGTCGGGGCAATCGCCGTGAAGCGCGCCATCGCCTTCGCATCGGGTTCGGGGGCGCCTTCGGCGGGCTCGGACATCGCGTCGTCGGACATCACCGCGACCTCGTGGAGGCAGCGGGAGCATTTCGTCAGGTGCTCCTCGACGCGCCCGCGGTCTTCCGCGCGCATGACGCCCGCGAGGTAGGCGCCGAGTTCTTCCTCGGCGAGGCACTCGCCCGCGCGGTGAGAGCCCACGGTCAGGCGGAGCATGAGCCCGGCGCGGCCGAGAGAACGCAACACTTCGCGGCACGACTCGCACTCGTCGAGATGCGCGTCGACACGACGGACCTCGGCGGGCGCAAGCGAACCGTCCTGGTAGCGCGACAGGATTTCGCGACTGTAGCACGACATCGGCAATCAACCTTTCCGGATAACGTCCGCGCGCGAGACGCGCGCTTTGCTGTCTATACATTGATAGTAGGACGCGAAACGGCGTCTATTACACGAATCGGCGGGAAACGGGCTCAACTTTCGGTCATGTGGGAGCGTTCGAGCTTTTCGGCGAGGCGCGCCTTGGCGCGGAAGATGGCCGTGCCCACCAGCGATCCCGAAATTCCCAGAATCCGGGCGATTTCGGCGTACTTCTTGCCCTCGAAGTAGAAGAACTTCAGGACAAGCTGGTCCCTCGGAGGCAGCGAGGCGAGGGCGTCGTGAACCAGCCGACGGGATTCCCCCATCTGCACCTCCTCGGGCGGGTGGAGCCCATCGTCCGGGAGGATGTCTTTCAGCAGTAACTCGTTATCCGCGCCGGGGTTATGGTCGTCGATGCTGAACGCAACGTGACGGTTCCGGTGAATCGCCTGGCGGGTGGTGCGGTAGGTGATGATCCCCAGCCACGTCGAGAACTTGCAGCGCCAGCCGAAGGTGCGCAGAAGCTTGAAATCGTCGGCCACCATCTGCGCCATCACCTCGGCGGCGACATCCTCGACCTCGACAGTGGAAACCCCAAGATGTTGTGACTCGCTGCGCAGGGCCTTCCATATGACGTGGTATACGAGGGCGCTATACTTCTTGATGAAGGCCTCCCAGGCACCCGCTGAGCGGTCGATGCACGCCTGGATGAGTTCGCGATCGGTCAACGCGAGCCTCAGCGCTGGAGATGTGAAGAAGTAGGCTGACAGAAACCCCGCAAGCATCTTACCAATGACATAGACGGCGTCAAGGGGCAAAACTTCAAACAAATCGGGGGAATGCCGGGATCGCCGCCCCGGCCGCGGAATACGCATTGACGACGGGGGGCCGGCGTGGTAATTTACTTCGGATTTTGTGGGCGAAGAGGCGGGTTCGGCCGTCTAATTACAGGGACGGCGCAGTTTACTTTACAGACCTTAGCGGCCGGAGGGGCCGCTGACGGAGGGGGAAGGATATCATGAAAAGCCTGAGAAGCCTGGGGATCGGCGCTGCTCTCGTGTTTGCGGCGTGGTGCGCCACGGCGCAGGCGGACATCGTCTACCTGGACGACGGCAGGAAGTTCGAAGGCGTGGTGACGGACGAAGGCGACCACTACAAGGTGGTGACGAAGATGGGTCCCCTGACCTTCGGGAAGGACAAGGTGACGCGGGTGGAGAAGGTGAAGAGCGCGGAGGAGGTCTACAAGGAGAAGGCGGGCGCGGTGAAGGAGGGCGACGCGGAAGGGCACTACGAGCTCGCGCTCTGGTGCCGCGAGGCGAAGCTGACCCGCGAGATGAATATCGAGCTGGAGAAGACGATCGCGATCAATCCGAATCACGAGGCCGCGCGCTCGGCGCTGAACTACGTGAAGATCGACGGTCACTGGGTGAAGGCGAAGCCCGGCATGGTGTGGGTGAGCGGGGAGTGGATCAAGCCGGAAGAGGCGCTGGAGAAGGGCAAGGCGCTCTACAAGGTGGAGAAGTACGAGGACGCCTATAAGGCGTTCGACGGGGCGGCGAAGGGCCTGAAGAAGGAGTGCGACTTCGCCGACGCCGAGCTGAACCTCGGGCTTGCCGCGGAGCGCCTGGGCCGCTGGGGCGACGCGAAGGCCGCCTATGACGCGGTGCTCCTGATGAAGCTGAACGTCGATCAGAAGTCCGTGGCCGAGGCGCACAAGTCGGTCATCAACTCGTGCGCGGGCGGGATGTACCTCGTCAAGGAGCCGACCGGCCGGGACGACATCTTCTCGCTGAACAACGAGGCGAAGGCCAAGCAGAAGGCGCTCGTCGGCCTTCAGTCGCTTTCCAACCCCGACGTGATGAACATCGCGCTGAGAGAGAAGTGCATGGTCTTCATCGAGAGGGGCAAGGACCTCCTCAAGCAGGCGAAGGACTCGAACACCGGGGCGGCGGACAGCGACCGGAAGACGCTGGGGCTCCTGGACCAGGCGGAGGAGCAGTTCCAGATGGCCGACCGGACGGTGAAAGACCTGGCGCGCGGGTTCCTGGTGGAATGCACGAAAATCCGCGTGGACGTCGTGGCGCGGCCGTTCAACACGCGCTGGGCCCAGGTGCGCGGCGCCATCGCGCGCATCGACACCGTGGCCAACCCGGACCAGAAGATCAAGACCGCCAAGGACATCCTCTCGCAGCTCGACGACCTGTCGAAGTCGCTCGACGCGATCCAGCAGCTCACCGGCAAGTACCCCGACGAGCTGTCGCAGGAAGTCGCCTCGGGCAAGAACATCCGCGCGACGATCACCAACCTCAAGGCCCAGCTCACCGGGTTCGTCGGGGGGAAGTGAGGCCCGCCGGGGCTTCGGCGAAGGCGGATGACTGCGACGTCGTGAAGGAGGCTGCTCCATGAAGCGCCTGTTCCTCGCCGTGTTGATCGTGCTGGCCGCCGGGGCCTTCGTCCGTCTTGCGGCCGAGGACGCCCCCGACCTCTACGCGCAGGGCGCCGAGCTCCTGGGCCAGGGCAAGTTCGCCGAGGCCGTCGCGATCCTCAAGAAGGAAGTGGACGCCCACCCGACCAACACCAAGGCCTACATGTACCTCGCCACCGCCTACGAGAAGCTCTCGCAGTGGAAGGACGCCGCCGCGGCGTGGGACAAGTTTGTGCGCCTCACCGACAGCGTCGAGGAGAAAGCGTTCGGCGAGAAGAGCGCGAAGAACTGCCGCGACCGCGCCGGCGGCAAGGTCGCCGACGACGCGACCAAGCCGGCGCCGGCGACGACGCCCGACACGGCTCCCGCGGAAGGCGATTACGCGAAGTACGAGACGCAGCAGCCCGTCTTCTACGCCGCGGTGAAGACCCGGCACTTTATCGTCATGGCGAAGAACAAGGATCTGCTCGACGCCACGGCGATCGAGGCCGAGCGGCACCTCAAGCGCATCATGGACATCTTCCTCTTCGGGCGCGAGTGGTCCCACACGATCACCATCCGCATCTACAAGGACCACAAGGATTACACCAAAGAGGCGGGGATGCCCGAGTGGTCCGGCGGCGGCTACTCCGCGCGGGACGACGGCGCCGGCGGCGAGCTCCTGGCCATCGACCTCTACGCGCTCGACCAGAACGGCAAGTACGATCCCAAGCTCCTGTCGAAGGTCCTTCCGCACGAGATGACGCACGCCGTCATCCACGAGTCGTTCGGCCAGCGGGCGTTCAGCACGCTTCCCCGCGCCGTTAACGAGGGCCTCGCGATGTACTCCGAGGAAGGCACGGAAGTCCTCTACGAGCGCGAGCTCTGCGACGCCGTCAAGCGGGGCGTGAAGGTCTACAAGCTGGGCGAGCTCTACACGATGGCCAACTATCCGCCCAACGTCGCGCTCTTCTACGCCGAGGCGGCGTCGGCCACGCGCTACCTCATCGAGCACCTGAAGGCGTCGGAGTTCGAGACGTTCATCAACGAGCTCAAGAAAGGCCAGTCGGTGAACTCGGCCCTGCAGACCGCCAAGATGAACACCGGCGACCTGCTGGACGCGGTGGAGGCCAACTGGATGCAGATGCTCAAGCAGAAGGCCGATTACTACGCCAGCCATCCTTTGAGCGATGTGAAGACCGCCAAGAACCCCATGAAGGACGCGCCGAAGCCGGTGAAGGTCGATCCCAAAACCCCGAAGCCCGACCCGTCCAAACCCGACCCGACGAAGACCGAGCCGGCCAAGACGGACCCGACGAAGCCGGAGCCCTACGACCCGCTGAAGAACGAGAAGAAGAAGCCGGGCGACGAGGACGACGAGAAGGACGTGGTCATCGAGGTGAAGTGACGTACAAACCGCCGCCAAAGACTTGGCCGATCGCCGGTCTATCGACATTACCTCCTTCCCATGATCACTAATTCATATCCCCTAACCATAACGCCAACAACGACTTGGGAGTATTACGCATGTGATATTCGCACAGAAACAAAGCATTGCGCAAACGATGTGGTAATTCTACAGTTTACCCTTGACACTGCCGCCGTGCGTGGTTACGTTTGGAACCATTGAGAGTTCGGGCCGTCACTTGTCGATGGTCTTTTGATCGGGCTATTTCGCTCGAGGATTAGGTATGGGTCGACGGAGGCAAGAAGATCGGTCTCCGGAACCACCGATGCGGCCGAGCAGGCAGAGTGGGGGCAGGTTGCTCTCGCGCGGTCTGCTTGTCTTGCTTGTCGGTGCGGTTGCCATCCTCGCCTACTTCGCCTTCTTCCCCAGGACTGTGCCTGCCATCGCATCGCTGAATTCTAATATCGGCCACCGCACCGTCGCCCAACTCATGGCACTTTCCGATGCTGAGTTGGAGAAGGCGGACATCGTCGAGATGAACATCGCCGTGGCGAAGGAAATCCCCGGCCTTGAGAAGCTCGAATACGAGCACTATAGGCAGATTGTTGATGCCTGGACGGAGCAATTCATACGCTGGCTACCCACGGTCGAATACGGCTTTCAAGAGAACCCCGCCAAGTACAAGAATGACGCCCACTTCTTCCACCTCGGTATGCTGGCTCAGTTTCTGGGCCAGAACGTCGGCATCGCCTATATCGAAGAACAGAAACAGGCTCAAATCGCGGATCGAAAGGCGGGCAGAAGAACCGAAATCCTGTACACCGATCCGGGCCAATTGCTGCTCCACGGCCTCATCGACACCAAGCGCGGTACCTGCGGCACGATGCCTACGCTGCACGTGGCCATTGCCCGCCGTCTGGGTTGGCCGGTGGCATTGGCCTGCGCCAACTCGCACTTCGTTTCCCGGTACGACGATGGCAAGGTGGTCTACAACATCGAGATGACGTACACCGAAGGCGGTTTCTCCGAAGGCAGCGACAGACTATACATGCAGAACGAAGGCGTCACGCGGAAAGCCATTGCCTGTGGTAGCGATCTTCGCAAGCTGTCAGCGCGGGAAATGCTCGCTCTCGCCATTGCCGCTCGCGCAAGGCATTACAATGATATCGGCAAGCTCGACCTCGCCGCCCGCGATTATGCGTTGGCATTCACGCAAATGCCGAACAACCGAAAGGTCTATATTGGCTTGGTAGCCAATCTTGTCGAGACGGGGGAGCAGCTCTTCAATGGCGAAGAAATCGGCCATCCGGCGTACTTTGGCGCCTTCCTTGCCGCGCGCTATGCGCCGCGTGAACGGGGACCCATTGTATCGGAGAGTCCAGTCCACCACCCGGACCCCTTCGCCGAGACCGAGCGCACCAATGCAATGAATCGTGCGAACATGGAACGGCTTATGCCGCCGGCCGTGCCACCGCCGCAGCAACCTTACCGGCCGCCGGTGCCGGGGGTGCCTCAGCCGTCTCAGCCTTATCAACCAAGGTGATGACATGAACGAAAGAGTGATCCGAAAGGGGACGACCATGAAGCGGATTGTAACTTTGGCGCTCTTTGGCGTGGCGTGTCTTCTGGCGTTGCCGTCCGTCGTTCAGGCCCGGTATGCGGACGGGATGAACCTGTACGAGTTTGTGAGAAGTAATCCGGTCGTAAACCGTGACCCTTCGGGCCTCTGGACGGAAATCAAGAGGAAGAAAGACGAGGCCCGAGCAGAATGTTGCGCGGAAACGGGGGACACTTGGGGATCCCTGGCCGAGAAGATCAAATTGGATCCCTCCGAATACACAAAATGGGCAATGCGGAAAGGCGGTGGCGAGGTAGAAGCGAACCCCGTTCCCGGGGCCACATACACTGTTCCCAATACGGTCGTCGTTTACACGTCCAAGAAGACAAGTCTTGCGGATCGAGTGGCCACCGTATATGGCACCACGGCCGCCAACTTCTTCAGGGAGCGGGCCATCGATGCCGGGAAGTCGTACGAGGCCAATAATTACAGAGTTATCTACCACACCGGAAAGGCAGATATTAAATTGTTCATTACAGATTGGCAAACCAGCGGAATCTATGCGTTTGCAATGGGCGGTCATGGAGGCACAGAGGGGGGCAAATGGTACGGGTTCTCCGCCAAGCCAGGGGCCGACAGTCCCGTAGGCCCTGATGCTGTCCATCCTCCTTACAAACTGCAAGCAATATATGCGTACTTCTGCGGTTCAGCTGATCCGCAAACTGTGCCGGGCCTTGACCCAAAAGGCAATCCATACCCTGCCGGACATTGGCGCGACCACGTGTCTCCAACGGGCAGGTTTGTTGGATATACTGGAGACGTCAACATGTTCACTTTGCCTTTCAAACGGGTAGAAAGCAACCCTCAGGAAATCCCGAAATGACTAGTCAAGACCAACTCAAGTGGTTCAGGTCCAGAGCTTGGTGGATACAAGCACTGCTCATCCTTGGTGCCGGAGCTGTCGTCGCCCAGATTGCACTGGCCTCCGTACCCGCCATAGACTCTGGTGGTGACCTTGTATTCTACTTAATCATGCTTGGGTACTCCTGCGTTCTGTTGTTCCTCTTGCGGACGAGAACAGCGATAGTGTTCGGGGTTATACTAGCCCTGCTGTGTCTGTTTGGGGCAGTCTACCAGATCAAAGCAAAACAGGACTTTCATCGCAAGATGGAAGAGAGAAAAACCTACAAGCAGCCAGCGGAAGTTGGAGATAAACCAGATTGAACCAGGAGTGCTATATTATGTGCCTGTATTAGCAAACGGAGGAAGGCAGGGCTGAGCGAGCAAATCACGCAAATCTGCTCGCTCCCGTCGTGGTTTAACCGCAACGCGTGTCGCCTCGACCGATTGAACCGCGACGGCCCCGCGTAGCCATGTGAACACCACATTTTGTAGTTGGCTACCGCAGGAGTCCTGCTCCTTTACGCCGAAGTCGATGCAATCCCTGAACGAAGACCCGAAAGCCTGAGAATCCAGCCCTACGAAAAAGAAGGGGCGCCCGCCCAGTGCAGAAACGGATGCCCCTTGCGGTAACGGCGGTCCACGGAGCTACTCGGGCCACGCGCCCTCGATTCTTGGTGGGCGTCATCGTGAGGGGTGGCCCTCCTTGAAGACGGCCTCGCGCGCGACCGGAGTAGCGGTTCGCGCGGATTGTGAACCGCCTGGCAGTACGCGCCGCGGGGTTTGACCGGCCCCGAAAGGGGGATACTCATAGAGGCGGGCGCATCGCGCTCACTCGCCCGAACGGGCGGTTTGGTTGAAGCTCTTCAGCCGCCAAAGCCGATGAATATGACGGGAAGGGGGCTGTGGGTGCGACACGGCCCTCTTTCTCTGTACGGAGATATCATAACCATGTGCGGCATCGTGGGTTACGTCGGTGATAAGTTCGTCGACCCGGTCCTTCTGGTCGACCTCGAAAGGCTCGAATATCGCGGCTACGACTCCTCCGGCATCGCCACCATCAACTCAGGCGAGCTGTGCGTCATGAAGCGCGTCGGTCGGCTGCGCATGTTGGACGAGGCCGTGCGGCAGACGCCGCTGGGCGGCACGATCGGCATCGGCCACACGCGCTGGGCGACGCACGGCGAGCCGACGGAGGTCAACGCGCATCCGCATCTCGACTGCCGCGACCGCATCGCGGTGGTCCATAACGGCATCATCGAAAACTACTCCGAGTTGAAGACGGCTCTCCAGAAAGAGGGCCACGTTTTCCGGAGCGCCACGGACACCGAGGTGATCGTCCACCTCATCGAGAAGTTTTCGTCGCTGGGGCTTTCGCGGGCGGTGCTCCGCGCGGTGCGCGACCTCAGGGGCTCGTTCGCGATGGTGGCCATGAGCGTCGACGAGCCGGACACGCTCGTCGCGGTGAAGATGGGCTCGCCGCTCCTGATCGGCATCGGCCGAGGGGAGTGCTTCATCGCCTCCGACCAGACCGCGCTCTGCCAGCACACGTCCGATTTCGTCGTGATGGACGACGGCCAGATCGCCACCATCCGCCGCGACGGCGTCGCGCTCTTCGATTTCTACGGCAAGGCGCTGGACCTCGACGTCGAGACCTCGACGATGAGCCCGGGCGCGTCGGAGCTGAACGGCTTCGAGCACTTCATGTTGAAGGAGATCCACGAGCAGCCGGACGTGATCCGGCGGATCCTCGCGCGCTACACGGACGCCGACGGACGCGTTTCTTTCGGCGACTTCGGCCTCAAGCCCGAGGCGCTGGCGCGCGTGAGCCGCATCGTCATCCAGGCCTGCGGCACGAGCTGGCACGCGGGGCTCATCGGCAAGCGCCTCTTCGAGAACTTCGCCCACGTGCACACCGAGACCGATATCTCGAGCGAATTCCGCTACCGCAACCCGATCCTCGAAGGCGACACGCTCGTCATGGCCCTCAGCCAGTCGGGCGAGACCGCGGACACACTCGCCGGAATCCGCCAGGCGAAGAGCCAGTTCATGAAGGTCCTCTCGATCTGCAACGTGAAGACCAGCTCCATCGCCAAGGAGTCCGACGGCTGCCTCGACATGTGCGCGGGGCCCGAGATCGGCGTCGCGAGCACCAAGGCCTACCTCGCCGAGCTTGTCGTGCTGAACCTGCTGGCGCTGCATCTGTCGCGCCTCCGCTGGACGATCGACGAGACTTCCGAGCAGCTCGTGACGGGAGAGATTCAGTCGCTGCCGGACAAGATCCGCCGGGTGCTCGCGCAGCACGAGTCGGTGCTGGAGATCGCGGAGCGGTTCAAGGACGCGCAGCACTTCATCTTCCTCGGCCGCGGCTATGATTATCCCACGGCGCTGGAAGGCGCGCTGAAGCTCAAGGAAATATCGTATATCCATGCGACGGGCTATCCGGCCGGCGAGTTCAAGCACGGGCCGATTGCGCTCGTGGAGGAGAACCTGCCCGTGGTGTGCATCGCGACGAGGGGCGACCTCTACGACAAGATGATCTCCAACATCCACGAGGTCCGCGCGCGAAGGGGCAAGATCATCGCCGTCGTCACCGAGGGAGACAGCGAAACCTGCAAGCTCGCCGACCATTGCATCGAGGTCCCCGAGGCGAGCGACCACCTCGGGCCGATCTTGACCGCGGTGCCGCTCCAGCTCCTCGCCTACCACATCGCCCTCAAGCGCGGCTGCGACGTCGACAAGCCGCGAAACCTGGCCAAGTCCGTCACGGTGGAGTAGAGCGCGACGCAGAAACAAAGGTGACAGGCACGAATGGCGCTTCCTTAAAGGGTTAAAAGCCGGAGACCTCCGTTTGCCGATGCAGGTATTGTCAAGATACCCATGGGCAAAGGAGGTCTCGGATGGCTTCTATGACACGTATCGGGCCGGGTGTCGCTTGAGGTGATTCGCACGCAGCTCGAAACCGGCACCCTCAACACCGTCCGGGAGTTCCTCACGGACGGGCGCATCGACGAGGCCTGCCGCGACGCTTCTCTTTCGGTCCCGATGACTTCGTGACCGACCTCCCGATCGGCTCTTTCTACCGCCATGAGGACCCGACACGGCCCGAGACCCTTCGCGCGCGAATGATCCGCGCGGTGATGGAGGTCCGCGGGAAAACGGGACCGGTCTGGCTGACGACCCGCCTGCTCGATCCGGAGAGTGACCCGGCCGCGGAGGTCGTCGCGCTCTACCTCCGACGATGGCGCATCGAGACGCTCTTCGACGAGGCCAAGGTCAAGATGTCGGCGGACGTGCTGCGCAGCCGGTCGCCCGAGGGCGTTCTCAAGGAACTCGCGGCGCGGATGATGGCGCTTCTGGCGGCACGGCGCTCGGGGGGGATCCGCTGCGCATCAGTTTCACCGCGGCGGCGCGGGCGATCATCGATTTTGCCCCGTCGATGGCGTCGGCGCCGGCGTGGAAACTGCCCGAGATCTACGACGCGATGCTCGCCGAAATCGCTTCGCACCTCGTCCCCCATCGCCCCGGCCGCCATGAACCCCGCGCCCGCCGCCTCTGGAGACTCCACCATGCCGCCTAAAGGAAGCGCCATTCGGGACAGGTACATTTATCGCATGGGCGACACGGGTAGTACGCTGTCACATGACTCTTTGGCTGTGGCGGCTGTAAGGCCCGAAGGGCCGACAGAGTCTAGCCGGGGGCGTAAGCCCCCGGAGTCGGAATCCCCCAACGCCACGCCCGCCCCGGAGGGGCGGAAGAATTCGCCGGGTTCTTTCGTCCCGTTGGGACTCAGAGGGAATTGAAACCCGGCTCCCGGGGGCTTGCGCCCTCCCGATGCATCGGGACCCTTCGGGCCGGAAAGCGCCCGCCACTCCCAAAGAGTCCTGTGACAGCGTAGTAGCAGAAAGGCAGAAGTGGCGGGGCCACTTGTGGCGGGGGTGGGGGAGAAACCCAACCTGTAGTAGCGAAACGCACCAGGGCTGCGAGAGGGGGCGTGAGAGAGCCCACAACAGGTGGGGGAAGGGGGTGGTTTTGGGCCCTAACACGCGCTGGGGGCAACATCAGTATTTTGGCAAATGGCGCGAGAATATGCCTTATTTGGGCCCAAAGGCGGGATTGCTAAGTTTGTGCTATTTCGAGACGGATTTCTTTTGACAGGAGACGGCCTGCAACGGGATACTATAGCCTGATACAGGTTGTGACGGCTTCATTGCTTAGCGTGGGCGGATGGGCTATGGCGCCTGCGAAGAGAGACTTCTACACGATGAAGGAAGCCTGCGGCCTCATCGGCGTCAGCCGTTTCACGCTTCTCCGCTGGTTCAGCGAGGGAAAGGTGGAGGAGGTCCCGCGAAGCCGTCGCAACAATTACCGACAGTTCCGTCCCGAGGACATCGAGCGCATCCGGGCCTATGCCCAGGCGGTGGATCTGCCCGCGCGGGAGCATCGGAAACAAGGAAAGCTGTTCGAGGGCTGAGGCCCGCAGCATCGGGCGAGCTTGGCCTTTTGACTAATCATACTTGCTCATACATGTGATACGGGGGAGGGGTGCTATGGATCGCCAATTCAGTTTCCTCATTGTGGACGACGACGAATCGTTTCGCGAGCTGTGCGCGAGGTTCCTGCAGTCGCAGGGGCACAAGACGGCGCCCGCGCGCGACGGTCAGGAGGCGCTGTCGCTTCTGAGGCGCGAGTGGTTCGACGTCGCGCTCGTCGACCTGCGCCTTCCGAAGCTCGACGGCCTTCAGCTCGTCAAGATCATCAAGGCCGAGAAGCCCTCACCCGAGGTCGTCATCCTCACCGGCTACGGCTCGATCTCGTCCGCCGTGGAGGCGATGAGGCTTGGCGCCTACGACTACGTGACGAAGCCGTTCCAGCTTCACGAGATGGAGCTGGTGATCTCGCGCCTCTTGAAGATGAAGAAGCTGGAGAGCGAGAACCGGATGCTGAAGAAGCGGCTGGAGGAGATCTACCGCGTCGAGCAGGTGGGCGCGATTATCGGCAGCCAGGAACACGTGCGCGGCTGCATCGTCGGCACCACCGCGAAGATGAAGGACATTTTCAACAAGGTCGCCGCCGCGAGCCGGAACCGCGCCCCGGTGCTGCTCCTGGGCGAGCCGGGCACGGGCAAGGAGCTGGTGGCGAAGGCGATTCACTACCAGGGCCCGGACGCCGAGAAGCCGTTCGTGACGATGAGCTGCGCGGGGATGTCCAAATCGCTGATGGAAAGCCAGCTCCTCGGTCACGTGAAGGGCGCATTCACGGGCGCGACGATGAGCACGCCGGGCCTCCTGCGCGCGGCGTCGGGCGGCACGCTCTTCATCGACGAGATCACGGAGATGGCCCCGGCGCTCCAGGCGAAGCTGCTGAAGGTCATCGACGAGCAGGAGTTCGCGCCGCTGGGCGTGGCGCAGTCGATGCCGGTGGACGTGCGGATCATCGTGGGGACGAGCCGGTCGATCCCCGAGGCGATTCGCGAGGGCAAGCTCCGCGAGGACCTGTATTATCGCCTGAGCACGCAGGCCGTCGAGCTGCCGCCGCTGCGCGAGCGCGCGGACGACGTGCCGCACCTGGTGAAGCACTTCATCCAGAAGCTGGCCCGCGAGTACGACGTGGCCCCGCGCGAGGTGACGGCGGAGGCGATGGACGTTCTGATGCGGTACGAGTGGCCGGGGAACGTGCGGGAGCTGGAGCAGGCGGTGGAGCGCGCGTTTGCGGCGGGGGAGGTGGAGGTCATCGGCGCGTCGGAGTTGCCGGCGTCGGTGCGCGGGCGCGGCGGAGTGGAGTGGAGCCTGTCGGGACGCAAGGTGCCGTCGCTCGAGGAGGCGGAACGCTCGCTCATCGAGATGGCGCTCGATGTGGCCAAGGGCAAGAAGGCGGTCGCGGCGCGTTTCCTGCGCATCGACCGTCAGCGGCTCTATCGCAAGATCAAGAAGTACAAGCTCGACCCGAAGCTTGGCAAGGCTTGACCCTCTTTCGCTGAAGCTTCCGACTTTGCCCGATTATGCCGGAAGCACCGGAGGGCGCGCCGTCAGGCTCGGGGGTTTGTCGGCTCGGCAGACAGGATGCGCATCAGGGGACGGGGCGGAGCGTCCGTGGCCTCACGGATTCTCCGCCCTGGTGCTTGTACGGTGGGAGCGGCAACAGAAAGGGCCCGGCGGATTCCACCGAGCCCTTATGTCTTCCTGCGGCCGACTTCGGCAACCGTTACTCCTTCTTCTCGCTCGCCGCGATGCGGGCGATGCCGGCGGCGACGGCGTCGTCGGCATCCTTGCCTTCGAGGACGTGGCCGATGGAGCGGATCTTGCGGTAGCGGTTTTCGAGGAGGTCTTCCGTTCCGAACCTCCGGAGCTCGCCGATGTACTTGAGGACCTGGCTCTTGACGTTGTCGCACGCCATGCGCGGGTTGCGGTGGGCGCCGCCGAGCGGCTCGGGGATGATGTCGTCGGCGATCTCCAGTTGCTTGAGCATCGGGGCGGTGAGCTTGAGGGCCTCGGCGGCATCCGCGGCGTTCTCGCCGCTCTTCCAGAGGATGGCGGCGCAGCCTTCGGGGGAGATGACGGAGTAATAGGCGTGCGCGAGGATCGCCATGCGGTCGCCGACGCCGATGCCGAGGGCGCCTCCGGAGCCGCCTTCGCCGATGACGACGTTGATGATGGGCGTCCTGACGCGGGCCATCTCCATGAGGTTCATCGCGATGATCTGCGCCTGGCCTCGCTCCTCCGCGCCGATGCCCGGATAGGCGCCGGGGGTGTCGATAAGCGTGACGACGGGGATGCCGTACTTTGCCGCCATGCGCATGATGCGGAGGGCCTTGCGGTAGCCTTCCGGGTGGGCGCAGCCGAAGTAGCAGGCCACCTTCTCCTTCGTCGTCTTGCCCTTCTGATGTCCGATGAGCGCGACCTTCTGCCCGTCGATGCGGCAGAAGCCGGTGACGATGGCGCGGTCGTCGCTGAAGGTGCGGTCGCCGTGAAGCTCCAGCCAGTCGGTGGTCATCAGCTCGATGTAATCGGAGGTCTGCGGGCGCTCGGCCTGCCGGGCGACCTGAACGGTCTCCCACGCGGAGAGGTTGGAGTAGATCTCGCGCGCAAGGTCCTCCCAGGACTTCTTCAGCCCGCGGATGGCGGCTTCGTTCTTCTTCTCCTCGCCTTCGAGCGCCTTCAGTTGCGCCTCGATCTCGAGGAGCGGCTTCTCAAAGTCGAGCGGGTTCGTCTGCGCCATAGTTTCTTCTCCTGCCCTTTTGTAGGGGGGGGACCTATGTGTCCCCCCGTTCTTCTTCTTGAAAAGAAACGCGGGGCCACACGCCGGTGGCCCCCTGCATCAAGCCGTTCGGAAAACGCTCAGCCCGTGCAACTGCTTCTGCACGTAATTCAGGTCCGGCGGCCGCAGGTCGCGGTTCTTGCGGAGCATCATCATCACCAGCTCCTCGAACGCCGGGTTGACGTTCGCCGCGAGCCGGCCGAGCGGGATCGGCTCCTGCGAGACGTGGGCCTTGATCAGCTCCGCGGCGTCGATCTGCAGGAACGGCGGACGTCCGGCGACCAGCTCATAGAGCATGATGCCGAGCGAGTAGATGTCGCTGCGCGGGTCGAGGGAATGTCCCTGGGCCTGCTCGGGCGACATGTAGGTCTTGGTCCCGCGCACCTGGCGCGTGGTGAAGAAGCGCCGGAACCACTGCGTCCACGCCTGGCTGTAGAGCACGGCGATGGCGAAGTCGATGACCTTGACCTCGATGCCGCTCGCCGTCGAGACGAGCACGTTCTCGGGCTTCACGTCGCGGTTGACGATGCCGTTGTGGTGCGCGTGCGCCAGGCCCGCGACGATCTGGAGGATGATCTCCTCCAGGTGTTCCTTGAGCACGGGGTCCTTCGAGCGCATGAGCCCGCGCAGGTTCGGCCCGCGTACCAGCTCCATCACCAGGTACGACAGCGTCCGCGTCCGGCCGAACTTGAACACCTTGACAATGTTCGGGTGTTGCAGGCGGTCCTTCAGCTTCCATTCCCACCGGAGTTGCTGGGTGCGCAGCTTGAACTTCGGCGCGTTGCGGCTCACCGTCTTGATCGCCACTTCCCAGCGCGTCTGGTAGTCCGTCGCCGCGTAGACGGTGGAGTTCTTCCCGTCCATGATCACGCCCGTGATCTCATATCCGGCGATGCTGGACTGGATGACACCCATAACCCCACCCGGGACGGAGTTCCTTCATTCAAGCTAATAAACCCGCTCGGTTTTCGCCGGGCGGGTTTGCAAAGCATTAGACCAGTGTCAGGCCGTGAAATCAAGAAAAATGTTGACCTCGGCCGCCGTCGCAGATATCGTGCGATGAACGTAACCCTGCCGTCAACAGGCACTTGGGGAAAGAGCATGGCGGCTATCTTCAACCGGGCAACAATCATCGGCGTCGGGCTCCTCGGCGGGTCGCTTGGATTGGCCCTGCGCGAGGGGAAGCTCGCCGGGCGCATCGTCGGCGTCGGGCATCGGCAGGCGTCCATCGACCTGGCGCTCAGGATGGGGGCCATTGACGAGGGGACGCTCGATCCCGTGGCGGGGGTGGAGGGCGCCGACCTGGTCGTCCTCGCGACCGCCATCACGCTCATCACCGAAATCGGACGGAAGGTGGCGCCTGCGCTTCGGAAGGGCGCGCTTGTCACCGACGTCGGTTCGACCAAGTCCGACATCGTCCGCGAGTTGGAGTCGGCGATGCCCGCGGGGGTTCATTTCATCGGCGCTCACCCCATCGCCGGCAGCGAGAAGCGGGGTGTGGACGCCGCGACCGCCGGGCTCTTCCGAGGCGCCACGTGCGTCGTGACGCCCACGAAGCGAAGCGATCCCGCCGCCGCGAGGAGGCTGGCCGAATTCTGGACGTCCGTCGGCGCCCGGGTCGTCACGCTCTCGCCCGAGGACCACGACGCGATCCTTGCCCGCACGTCGCACCTGCCCCACGTAGTCGCCGCGGCCCTCGCGGCGGGTCTCGAGTCCTCGGACGCGGCCTTCGCCGGGACCGGTTTCCGCGACACCACCCGCATCGCCTCCGGCGACGTCGGCATCTGGTGCGACATCGTCCTCACCAATCGCGACGCGATTCTCTCCTCCCTCGACTCCTTCTCTGGCCGCCTCGAAGAGTTCCGCAAAGCCGTCGAATCGAACGACCGCGAGAAGCTCGCCAAGCTGCTCTCCGACGCCAAGTCCCGCCGGGATGCGCTCTGAGCGTCCGTCGCAGGCCGACAGGCCAGAAGCAGGAATCGGCGTACGCGGCCACTCTTTGCCTCCGGCCTGTTGGCCCATCGATTTGTGACGACCGTCGGTGTGGAATCGGCTTGACTAAACGGCCCTATTTTCGGATACTGGCGCTTCCTTTAAGGAGAGGGAAGTGAGCGAAAAAGTCTACCGCATCGAGGTGGCGACGCGTCCGGAGCTGGCGGACCCGGCGGGGCTCGCGGCGAAGGGCGATATCGCGGATCTCGGGCTTGTCGCAACCGATGTGAAATTCGTCCGCGTCTACCTTGTGCGCACGTCGGAGCCGCCGAAGAACGTCAAGCGCATCGCCGAAGAACTGCTCGGTGACCCGATTGCGGAGGTTGTGGCGGTCGGGAAGCACATCATCGCCCCCGCCGATGCGTCCGTCATCGAGGTCATCCGCAAGCCGGGAGTCATGGACCCGACGGAGGCGTCGACGCTCAAGGGCATCTCCGACCTCGGCCTCAAGGCAAGCGAAGTGCATACAGCGAGGCGGTACCTGCTCACCGGGAAGCTCAGCAAGGACGAGCTGGCGCTGATTGCGGAGAAGCTCCTCGCGAACCCGTCCATCGAAGAGTACTACATCAACTCCGATTGCCCGCTCGATCGTCCGCACGCCGCGCCGTACCGCTTCAAGCTCATCCCCGTCGCCATCCGCGAGATGTCGGACGAACAGCTCGCCGTGCTGGCCATCAAGGGCCAGCTCTACCTGAGCCTCACGGAGATGCAGGCCATCCGCGCCTTCTTCCGCAAGCTCAAGCGCGACCCGACCGACGTCGAGCTCGAATCCGTCGCCCAGACGTGGAGCGAGCACTGCGTCCACAAGACGTTCAAGGGAATCATCGAGTACGAAGGCGAGACGATCGACAACCTGCTCAAGTGCACGGTCGCCCGCGTGACGAAGGAACTGAAGAAATCCTGGTGCGTGTCGGTCTTCAAGGACAACGCCGGGGTCATCAAGTTTTCGCCGAAGAACCACGTCTGCTTCAAGGTGGAGACGCACAACCACCCGTCGGCCATCGAGCCCTATGGCGGCTCTGGCACCGGCATCGGCGGGGTCATCCGCGACCCGCTGGGCACGGGGATGGGCGCGAAGCCCATCGCCAACACGGACGTCTTCTGCTTCGGCCGCCCGGACATGAAGGCCTCGGACGTGCCGAAGGGCGCGCTGCATCCCAAGCGCGTGATGAAGGGCGTCGTTGCGGGCGTGCGCGATTACGGCAACCGCATGGGCATTCCCACCGTCAACGGCGCGCTCTATTTCGACGACCGTTTCGTCGGCAACCCGCTCGTCTACGCGGGCAACGTCGGGCTCATCCCCGTCGGCATGGAAGACAAAGCGGTGGGGAAGGGCGACCTCGTCGTCGTCGTGGGCGGACGCACCGGCCGCGACGGCATCCACGGGGCCACGTTCTCCTCCGCCGAGCTGACGCACGAAAGCGAAGTGGTCTCTTCGGGCGCCGTGCAGATCGGCAACCCCATCGTCGAGAAGAAGGTGACCGACGTCCTGCTCGCCGCCCGCGACAAGGGGCTTTACTCCGCCATCACCGATTGCGGCGCCGGGGGGCTTTCATCGGCCGTCGGCGAGATGGGCGCCGAGTTAGGCGCCGAGGTCTGGCTCGACCGTGTGCCGCTCAAGTACCAGGGGCTTAATTACGCCGAGATCTGGATCAGCGAGGCCCAGGAGCGCATGGTCCTCTCGGTGCCGCCGAAGAAGGAAAAGGAACTCCTGCGCCTCTTCGCGTCGGAGAACGTCGAGGCCGTCACCATCGGCCGGTTCACCGGCACGGGCCGGCTCGTCCTCCACTACGGCAAGACGAAGGTCGCGGACATCGAGATGGATTTCCTCCACGAGGGCTGCCCGCGCAAGCACATCAAGGCCGTCTGGAGCCGCCCGGAGCACGAGGAGCCGCTCTTCGAGCCGAAGAAGTCCGGCTTCGGCGGCGACCTCATGGCGATCCTCGGAAACTACACCGTCGCGAGCAAGGAGTGGGTCATCCGGCAGTACGATCACGAGGTCCAGGGCGCCAGCGCCGTCAAGCCGCTCGTCGGCGTCGCCAATGACGGGCCGTCGGACGCCGCGGTGATCGCGCCGGAGCCTCCTTCCAGGCGAGGCATCGTCCTTTCGAACGGCCTCAACCCGTCCTACTCCGACATCGACCCCTACTGGATGGCGGCCTCCGCCATCGACGAGGCGGTGCGGCAGGTCATCGCGGTGGGCGGCAGCCTGCGCGAGCTGGCGATCCTCGATAACTTCTGCTGGGGTAACGTGGATAAGCCCGAGGTCGTCGGCGGCCTCGTCCGCGCGTCGAAGGCCTGCTACGACATCGCGAAGGTCTACGGCACGCCGTTCATCAGCGGCAAGGACTCGCTCAACAACGAGTTCCGCACCGAGAAGGGCACCATCGGCATTCCGGGATCGCTCCTCATCAGCGCCATCGGCGTCATCGAGGACGTGACGAAGTGCGTGACGATGGACCTGAAGGCTTCCGGCGACGCGATCTATCTCGTCGGCCTGACGAAGCGCGAACTCGGAGGGTCGCAGTACTTCAAGCTCTTCGGGGCGATCGGAAACGACGTGCCGACGGTGGATGCGAAGACGGCGCTGCGGACGTTCAACGCGCTTTCGACGGCGACCTCAAAGGGCCTCGTCCGCGCCTGCCACGACCTCTCGGAAGGCGGCCTCGCGGTCGCCGCGGCCGAGTCGGCGTTCGCGGGCGGCCTCGGGCTTGCGCTCGACCTCGCGAAGGCGAAGAAGGACAAGCGCGTCACCCGCGACGAGGAGTTGCTCTTCAGCGAGTCGAACTCCCGGTTCCTCGTGGAGGTCTCGCCCGCGAAGGCGCGCGAATTCGAGAAGGCGCTCGCCGGCGTTGCGTTCGCCAGGGTCGGCGCAGTGACCGATTCCGGTCGGCTCGTCGTCAAGGGCCTCTCCGGGAAGCACGTTGTCGACGAGAGCCTCGTCGACCTCAAGAGCGCCTGGCAGAAGCCGCTGGCGTGGTAGCTTTTTCTTATGCAGGGGCGGACCTGCGTGTCCGCCCGGTTGTTGGTTTCGAGAAGAAGAAACGCGGGGGGACACATAGGTCCCCCCTACAAAGAGAAAACGAATGACAAAACCCAAAGTCTGCGTTCTCCGCGTCGCGGGGACGAATTGCGATGGCGAGACGGCGTACGCCTTCGAGAAGGCCGGGGCGCTCACGGAGCGAGTACACGTCAATCGCCTGGCCGAGAAGCGCGGCCTCCTCAAGGGCTTCCAGATCCTCGCCGTGCCGGGCGGGTTCTCCTACGGCGACGACATCGCCGCGGGGAAGGTGCAGGCGGTCGAGCTGATGCACCGCCTCGGCGACGAGGTGCGCGCGTTCGTCGACTCGGACAAGCTCGTCATCGGCATCTGCAACGGATTCCAGGTGCTCGTGAAGACCGGCCTGCTGCCGGGAGGCGCGTCGCGGAAGCAGACGGTGACGCTCGCCTCGAACGACTCCAACAAGTTCGAAGACCGCTGGGTGAGCCTGCGCGTCGACACGCCTCGGTGCGTGTTCATCCAGCCCGGGCGGACGCTTTATCTGCCGGTGGCGCACGGCGAAGGGAAGTTCATCCCCGAGACGCCGGCGGGGCTCGATGCGCTCCGCGACGCGGGGCAGATCGTCTTCCGCTACGTGAGCGCGTCGGGCTCGAAGCCGATCTACCCCGAGAACCCGAACGGCTCCGTCGACGACATCGCGGGCATCTGCGACCCGACGGGGCGCATTCTCGGCCTCATGCCTCACCCCGAGCGCCACGTCGAGCCGTGGCACCATCCGCGCTGGACCCGCGAAGGGCTCCAAGGCGAAGGCGACGGGTTCCAGGTCTTCCGCAACGCCGTGAGCTATTTCACGGCGTGAGTTGAAATTCGAAACTCGAAGCGCGAAACTCGAATCGGGTGGCGCTCCGGGAACCACAGCGTTCTGTGAGGCGGTCTTCTTCGGATTTCGAGTTTCGAACTTCGAGTTTCCCGTCAGGGAGGGGGCCATGGACTGGACCACGTTGATCAACGTCGGCTGGATGGTGGTGTATGCGTTTGTCGGCGGGGCGGTGGGGGTGCTGCTGGTGCTGGCGGGGGCGACGTTCCTGCCGAGGCTGATCGACCGGCTAACCCCGTCCATCGACGAGGAGAAGGAGATCGCCCGTGGCAACCGCGCCGTCGCCGAATACTTCGGCCGCGTCGTCGCCGCCGCCATCATCGGTATGAGCATCATCGTCGCCGCCGCGGTCCTCGGCGGAATCATTGCCGCACTCCATTACTACTGATTCTCCGGTCTTTCTTGCCGGGGGCTCCCGATGTGTCGGGATGGCCCCTCTTTCCGTTACACAACAGAAAGGCGGGGGACACATGGGTTTTCCCCTGCACGAAGAGAGCACAGCGAAGGGGCAGGGATGCTCAAGCTCGACCTTCATGATGCGCCGTTCAGCCGGTTCGGAAGCTGGCTCTCGATCGCCTATCCGACATGGGTTCCGGGCGAGGCCGACCACCTCTGGCTGAGGTCGCACCACGGCGGCGGGCTGCTGCGTCGGGAGCTGTTTCGCATCGACGTGATGAAGGGCGGCCGGCGCGTGGCGTTTACGGTCGACGCGACGCCGGCGCGCGTGGTGTTGCGGGCCGGAGGCGGCGAGGTGGCTCTCTGTATCGCGCCGGTCGGGACGGTTCGCCTGAAGGGCCGG
This sequence comes from Planctomycetota bacterium, assembly GCA_037439485.1. Taxonomy (GTDB): domain Bacteria; phylum Planctomycetota; class DG-23; order DATKVD01; family DATKVD01; genus JBBIVY01. The sequence goes on from JBBIVY010000030.1 coordinate 22,492, forward strand.
GGGCTCTCGGTGCGGTTCGAGGCGGCGACGGGGACCTATGTTGTCGCGCACCCGTCGCCCGGCGGACGATGGACGGTCAACTCGCGGCCCAACTGCCATCGCTACGAGTTCGAGGCCCTTCGCGGCCGGCTTTGCGGAGACGCCCCGTGGGGCGGCCTGCAGTGCCGTCGCATCGTCATGACCTTCGTGCCGGATGCGAGCGGCGTCGTCGAAGGCGCCGTCGACGAGTTCGAGAGCACCTGGCGGCCGCGGCCCAGGCCCCCCTTTGCGGCCTGCGTCCGCGAGGTCGAATCGGAATGGCGCGAGTGGCTCCGCGACGAGCTTGCCGGGCCGATCCCGCTGCGACGCGCCGCGGAACACGCCTCGTACGTCAATTGGTCGGCGGCCGTGCGGCCGGACGGTTACGTGCGCCGGACGAGCCTCCTGATGTCGAAGTTCTTCATGGACCGCGTGTGGAGCTGGGACCACTGCTTCAATGCGATGGCGCTGGCCTATCGCCGGCCGGCGCTCGCGTGGGACCAACTCATGACGCTTTTTGACTCGCAGGACGAGTTCGGCGCGCTGCCCGACGAGATCACCGATCGTTACTACAACTACTGCTTCTCGAAGCCCCCGGTGCATGGCTGGGCCCTGTCGTTCATGCGCCGGGCCAATCGCGCGCTGTCTTCGAGGGAGCGCCTGGCCGAGATCTATCCCGTCCTCGCGCGCTGGACCGAGTGGTGGCTCACGGATCGCGTCTGGCCGGGCGAGACGCTGCCGCATTACCTGCACGGCAACGACTCGGGCTGGGACAACAGCACCGTCTTCGACTCGGGCGCGCCGCTCATCGGGCCGGACCTCGCCGCGTTCCTTGTCCTCGATACGGAGGAACTCGCGTCCGTCGCGTCGGCGCTCGGGCGGAAGCGCGAAGCGGCGGCCTGGACGCGGCGGTCGGCGGGGCTGCTCGACGCGCTGCTGGCGCGGCTCTGGCGCGGCGACCGGTTCGTCGCGGCGCGGCCGGACAGCGGTCTGGAGATGGACACCGAGAGCCTGTTCCTGTGCCTGCCGGTGGTCCTGGGACGCCGGCTGCCCGAGGCGGTGCAGAGGGCGCTGGTGAAGCGTATTCGCGGCTTCGAGACCGCGGCGGGGCTGGCGACGGAACGTCCGTCGAGCGTGCGGTACGAGCCGGACGGCTACTGGCGCGGGCCCATGTGGGCGCCTTCGACGATGCTCGTCGTCGACGGGCTTCGGCAGCTCGGCGAGGAGGCCCCGGCGCGCCGCATCGCCGGGCGGTTCTGCCGGACGTGCGCGAAGCAGGGCTTTGCCGAGAACTTCGACGCGCTCACCGGCCGCCCGCTGCGTGACCGCGCCTATACCTGGACCGCGAGCGTGTTCCTGATCCTGGCGCACGAGTTTCTTGGGCGCCGGCCCCCGCGATGAACCGCGGGCTGCGCGTCGGCTTCTTTTGAGAGACGACGGCAATGACTCTCAAGATCGGCAAGACAGGCCTCTTAGCCCTGACGGCGCTTGCGCTCTTCGCATCCGGGGCTGCCTGGGCGCGCGGGGGCGGCGGATGTGTCGAAGCGGGGACGCCCGTCCTGACGTCGAAGGGAGCGGCGCCGGTCGAGAGGCTTGCGCCGGGCGATGCGGTGATGACGCTTCAGGGGCTGAGCCTTGCTCCCGCGACGGTTTCGTCGCGCGTCGCCGTCGAGCCGGAGGAATATGTCGAGCTTCGCGCGAACGGCCGGATGCTGCGCGTCACGCCCGAGCATCCCGTCGCGGTCGCCCCCGGCGTCTTCCGCATGGCGTCGTTCCTGCGCGCGGGCGACACCGTTCGCATCGTTGAGAACGGAACTCCGCGCGATGCTCTGCTTTCCTCCGTCTCGCGAGCCAGGGCCGCGCGTCCCGCGTATAACCTCCTCGTCTCGCCCGGCGGGACGTTCATTGCGGGCGATTTCGTCCTGCACAACAAGGGCTGCTTTCTCCCCGACACGCCCATCCTCCGCGCCGACGGGTCGAGCGCGCGCATCCGTGACGTGAGGCCCGGCGACGAGCTTCTCGCATTTACCCCCGACGAGCAGGTCACGCGCGCCGCCGTGAGAAGCATCGTCACGCGCGAGGTCGACGAATACGCCGTCGTCGAGGTTGCGGGCGCCACGCTCGAAGTGACGCCCGAGCATCCGTTCTACGCCGGATCGGGCACGTTCCGCACGGTCGAGTCGCTGCATCCGGGCGACAAGGTCTTCGTCCTCGACGGGCGAGGACTCGCTTCGCGCGAAATACTCTCCATCACCCGCGTCCGCGCGCGCGTCACCGTTTATAACCTCCAGACCGACGACCCGCACACCT
>JBBIVY010000030.1:24919-33893 GCA_037439485.1 Planctomycetota bacterium
TCACCGTTTATAACCTCCAGACCGACGACCCGCACACCTATTTCGCCGCGGGGGTTGCGGTGCATAATAAGGGCGGCTGCTTCCCGGCGGGGACGCTCGTCTCGACGCCCGGCGGGTCCGCGCCCATCGAGAAGTTGCATCCCGGCGACCGCGTCCTCGCGCTCGATGCGAAGGGGGCCGTCGTCGAGACGTCGGTCGAGTGCGTGAGCGAAACGCGCTCGGAGATATTCGTTGTCGCCACGGAATCCCGCACGCTTCGCACCACGGCGGAGCATCCGCTGCGCCTCGCCGACGGCCGATTCCGTCTTGCCGGTGAGATCCGCGTCGGCGACCGCATCGTCGTTCTTTCCGGCGGGCGCACCTTGGCCGAATCCGTGACCGCCGCGCGGGCGACGGGGGAATTCGCCGAGGTTTTCAATCTCACCGTCGGCGCTCCCCACACCTTCTTCGCCGGCGGCGTCGCCGTTCACAACAAGGGAGGCGGCTGCTTCCCGGCCGGCACGCTCGTGCGCACGTCCGCGGGCGTGCGGGCGATCGAGCAACTGGACCTGGGCGAGTCCGTCCTCGCCGTGGACTCCGGCGGGCACTTCGTCTACGCGGGCATCGAGTTTGTGACCGTCGCGCGGGGCGAGGTGTTCATCGTCGAGACCGATCTCGGCATGCTGCGCACGACGCGCGAGCATCCGATCCGCATGGCCGACGGCTCCTTCCGCTCGGCCTCGGGGTTAGAGCCTGGCGACCGGATCACAGCCCTCGCCGGCGACGTCCTCGGCGCCGCCGTCGTGCGCGCCGTGCGGGAATCGGGCGAAGAGGCCGTCGTCTATAACCTCACCGTCGAGTCGCCCCACACGTTCATCGCGGACGGGTTCGTGGTTCACAACAAGGGCGGGGGGGGAGGGTACCACGGAGGCGGACACGGGGGCAGTTCGGGCGAGGGTGCCATCATTCCCATCCTCTTTATGCTGGGAGTCTTCGCGGTTGTCGTCATTGCGGTTGCCGTCGCCAAAGCAGGAGAAAAGGCGGACCGCGACGAGGAACTTGACTACAACTACTCTCGCTCGGCCATCGAGAAGAAGTCGCGCAAGACCGACACGCTACTCGAGTTCATCGCGAAGACCGACGAGGCGTTCCGGAAGGATGCTCTCGCCGGCACGGCGCGCGAGACGTTCGTCAAGCTGCAGGAGTGCTGGCAGGCCCGCGAGTATGGCCCGATGCAGCCGCTCCTCATGCCGGACCTCTACGCCGAGCACTGCCGGCAGATCGAAGGGCAGAAGCGCGACCACGAGATCAACATGATTGAGGGGCTCACGGTGCTGGGCGTGGACATCGTCAACGTGCGCTACACGCACAAGGCCGACCAGCGCGAATTCACCGCGCTCTTCACCGCGTGCGCGAGGGACTACTACATCGACGACCGAACGAACGCGTTTCTGCGCGGCGACGAGTCGCCGGCGACGTTCCAGGAATTCTGGACCTTCCAGCTTGTCGAAGGCCGGTGGCTCCTCCGCGAAATCCAACAGGCGGGCGAGTCGGACATCCTCAAGGAGGACAACTTCTTCGAGCCGTTCACCGACGAGGGGCGCAAGGAGGTCGAAGGCGATCTCGCGAATGAGGCCGGGCCCGCGGGGCCGTGGCTCGAAGGCGAGACCGGGACCAAGGCGTCGCGCATCGACCGGATGCTCAACTTCCTTGTCCAGACCGACAAGCTGTGGGACCGGACGCTCATGGTCGAGTCGGCGCGCAAGACGTTCCTCCAGGTCTACCTCGCGCGCGAGGCCGGCGACGCGGCGGGCATCCCGGTCGAGCTGCTCTTCCCGAACCTGGCGCAGGCGCTCGCGGACGATCTCGTCCGCATGAACGCTCAGGGGACCTCGATCGAGTTCCGCAACCTCTGCGTGCGGAAGGTCGAGCTGATCTTGGTGCGCAATTTCGCCGACAACGCGCAGGACGAATTCACCGCGCGCATCACCGCCCACGCCCAGACGGTCATGCGCACGCAGGGGCAGGTCGTTTGCCGGCAGGAGTACGTCACCGCGTTCGAGGAATACTGGACTTTCGGTCGGCTCGACGGCTTCTGGAAGCTCAAGGAGATCGAGCCGCACGCCGAGGGCAAGGGCAAGATCGAGGCCGAGAACCTCGACCAGGATTCGACGCCGTCGCAGCTCCAGTGGTATTACAAACAGCCGCGGGCCAATTGAGGAGAAACGCATGGTCCGGTTCGAAACCCTGAGCGTCATGACTCCCGGCACAGCGTGCAACGCGCGCTGCCCCTTCTGCGTGGCGAAGATGACGCCGACGCAGGGGACGGAGAAGGGCCTGCCGCTCGACATCCGCAACGTCCGCAAGGCCTGCCGCCTGGCCGAGATGATGGGCGTGACGACGGCCCTCATCACCGGCAAGGGCGAGCCGACGCTTCACGTGGAGGACGTTGCCTTCTACATCCGCACGCTCGGCGAGGAGAGCCGCTTCCCGCTCGTGGAGCTTCAGACCAACGGGATCCTACTGACGCGGAACCCCGGCTTCGCGGACATCCTGCGCAACTGGCACTCCATGGGCCTGACCACGGTCTGCCTCAGCGTTGCCCACTGGCTCGACGAGAAGAACCACGAGATCTATCAGAGCGGCGACGGCTATCCGCCGCTCGATTGGACGATCCGGCTCCTGCACGACTGCGGCCTCTCGGTGCGCCTGTCGGTGGCCGGGCTGAAAGGGTACGTCGACGCCCCGGCGAAGCTGATCGAGATGGCCGACTATTGCCGCGCGAACGAGGTCGAGCAGCTCACCTGGCGCTGGGTCACCGTGCCCAAGTCCGACCAGGTGGAGGTCATCCGCGCGGCCGAGAGCTTCCTGCCCGTGAGGGAACAGCGGTCGACCATGGACGCGTGGGTGGCCCGGCAGATGCAGGGCAGCGGCGACGCGGTGATGACGCCCCTCATGAAGCTTCCGTGGGGCGCGGTGGTCTTCGACCACAAGGGACAAAACGTCTGCATCTCCAACTGCCTCACCCAGAGCACCGGGGAAGATCAGCGGCAGCTCATCTACTTCCCGGACGGCCACCTGCGATACTCGTGGGTCTATCCGGGGGCGATCATCTTCTGAGAGAAAGGAAAGGACTGCGATGGCTCTGGCATTGAAAAGCGGCGAGACTCTGCTCTTCATCGGCGACAGCATCACGGACTGCGGACGGATGGGGCCGGAGCGGCCGCTCGGCAACGGGTACGTGAAGATGTTCCGCGACCTGCTGATCGCCCGCGAGCCGGCGAAGAAGATCACGATCATCAACAAGGGTATCTCCGGCGACACCGTCCCGGGTCTGCGGAACCGCTGGACCGACGACGTCCTTCGCCACAAGCCCGACTGGCTCTCGATCAAGATCGGCATCAACGACCTCCACCGCGCGCTCCGCGGCACCCCGGACGCCGTGCCGCCGGAGAGGTACGCCGAGGTCTACGCCGAGATCATGGCCCGCACGGCGGAGGTGCTGCCGAAGTGCCGCATCCTGCTCATCGATCCGTTCTACATCAGCAACGACCGCTCGCCGAACTCCTGGCGCACGCAGGTGCTGGCCGAACTGCCGAAGTACATCGCCACCGTGAACAAGATGAGCCGCCTGTATCGCGCTCGCCACGTCGAGACGCACGCGATCTTCCAGCGCCTGCTCAAGCACTATGAGGCGGACACCTTCTGCGGCGAACCGGTGCATCCGAACGCCACCGGCCACCTCGTCATCGCGGACGCCGTCTATGAGGAGCTGAGCCGATGACCACCCGACGAACCGTGCCATGGTCGCGTCGCGTGCCGGTTCGATACGAAGCGGACGTTGCCGTCATCGGTGGCGGCATCGCCGGGGTCTCGGCGGCGCTGGCGGCGGTGAAATCCGGCGCGCGCGTGGTGCTCGTGGAGCGGTTTGCGGTGACGGGCGGCGTGCTGACGACGGGCGGCGTGGTGACGCTTTGCGGCACACTGCGCGGCCAGGGAGAGGCCTTCGAGGAGATCGCCGCGGGCCTGCGCGCGTTCGGCGCGCTGGGCGAGATCGACCGCGTGACGCCCTACGGCTTCGAGACGTCGTTCGACGGAGAGATCCTCGCGGTGGTGCTGCAGGAGGCGCTCCTCGCCCGGGGCGTGAAGCTGCTGCTGCACACGCGGTTCGTCGACGCGCGCGTGACGCGCGGACGGGTGACGGAATGCGTCGTCTGCGGCTCATCGGGGCCCGAGGCGCTGCGCGCGCGGGTCTTCGTCGACTGCACGGGGGAGGCCGCGCTGGCCCGTGCGGCCGGCTTCGCCGTGATCAAGGGCCGTCCCGCCGACGGGCTCCAGCTTCCCATGTCGATGATGTTCACCGTTCGCGAGATGCCGGAGCCTGTGAAAATGCGGCTGCCTCGCGGGTTCGACCGCATCCGTCGGAGGGCGGACGTGCCGATGGCGGGCACCGTGCCGAGCGGCCCCGGAGCCCTGGCGGTCAAGGTCAAGATCCCGGGCTTCGACTCGGCGGACACCGAGGACCTGACGGCCGCGGAGATCCGCGGGCGGCGACGGATGATGGAGGTGCTCGACTGGTACCAGCGACGGGAGAAGAAACCCTGGCGCTTCGAGCGCGCGGCGGCTATCATCGGCATCCGCGAAGGGCGCCGCATCGTCGGCGACTACGTGCTGACCGCGGACGACCTGCGCGGGGGGCGGACGTTCGAGGACGCCGTGGCGCGCGGGAATTACACCTTCGACGCGCATGACCCGACCGACGACAAGCGCACCTATATCCTGCCGCCCAGGGAGCGCGTGGTGCCGCCCTACCAGATTCCGTGGCGCACGCTCGTGGCGCGGGACGGCCGCAACCTCCTGATGGCCGGGCGCTGCTTCTCGGCCGACCAGTTGGCGCTCTCGTCGGCTCGCGTGGGAACCACCGCTTCGATGCTCGGCCAGGCTGCCGGCATCGGCGCCGCGCTGGCCGCAACGCGGCGCTGCGACATTCACTCGCTCGACGGCCGCGACGTCCGCCGCATCGTGCTTCGCCGCGGCGCGCGGCTCGATCTCTGACGAGGAGAGCATCCTGAGTCCCGATTCATCGGGATTCAGGGTGACAACGTTCGGAACGCTATCTTGCCTGACCGAAAGGGACAGCTCATGCGCGCCTTCCTTGCAGCGGCCACCTTGTTTGCCTTATGCTCCCTGGTCTTCGCCCAGGCCCCCGCGAAGCCGTCGGTGGACGTGAAGGCGGACGCGACGTGGACGGGCGAGGTGACGGTCGATTCCGCGGTGCGCGTGTCGGGCGCGACGCTGAGTGTGGCCCCCGGGACGAAGGTGACGTTCAAGGAGGGCGGCTCGATCTCCGTCGGCGATAAAGGCGCGCTCGTTGCGAAGGGGACGAAGGCGGCTCCCGTTCTCATCGCGGGAGGCAAGGCCGGGACGATCTCTTGCCACGGCGGGTCGCTTCTCCTCGAGCACTGCGAGTTCTCCGGGATGGGCGGGCGCTACTGGCTCGACGGGGCGCCGGGCAAGGACGGCATCGTCATCCGCGACTCGGCGATCCGCGATTCGAGCGGCGTGAACGTGTCCCTGAGCGGCCCGTTCGAGATGTCGCGGACGCGCGTTGAGAGCGGCAAGGAGGGCTTCGCCTGCCGCGGCAACGGTAAGGCGGAGTTCAAGGACAACACGTTCATCGGCTGCGGCTTCGCGATGGGCGAGGACGCCGAGGGCGTCGCGCGCGGCAACGTTGTCATCGGCGGCACGATCGCGGGCTGGCGCACCACGAAGCTCCTCGTCGAGAACAACTACGTGCATCAGCCTCGCCCCGACGGCAGCTACGGCCTCCTCCGCGTCTGCGGCACGGTGCGCCACAACGTCGTCCGCGGCGGATCGTGGACCTCGGCGGAGCTCGGCGGCACGATCGAGCACAACCTCTTCATCGCGCTTCCGCACGAGGAGCGGCGCAAGCTCGATGGCGGATCCGACAAGAACTGCACCCACGAGCATCTCTGCGGCCTGGCGCCCAAGTCGCTCGTCTCGCGCAATATCTTCGTGGACGGCAGCTACGCCGCCGTCATGGGCATCGGCGCCGGCACCGCGAGCGATTCGGTGATCCGCTACAACACATTCGACATGCGCGGCGCCGGCTACGCCATCATGCTCAATCACCTTCCCGAGGGCAATCCGAAGAACATCCGCATCGTCGGCAACCTGCTGATCCGCTCGGAGGCGGTGCAGAGCGAGAAGGCCGTCCCCGATTCAACGGCCGTGATTGATTACACGCTCTGGGCCGCCAGCGGCGCGGGCCGGGGCGGGCGGTTCGACCGGATTACCATGGCCGGCCAGACGGAAGGGCAGGGGAGTTTCGGCGGGCACGACGTGCCCCCTTACGCGAAGCGGAGCGAACCGCTCAAGCCCGCGGACGTCGTCGTCAATCCCGACGTTGCGTTCCCGTTCACCGACGAGGACATGATCTCCCGCAAGCATACCGTCGCCGAGGTGCTCGACGTCTATCGCAAGGCCTACTCGCCCAAGCCCGGCTCCGCGGCCATCAACGCCGGCGACCCCGCCGACAAGGCCGATCCCGACGTCAAAGACGGCAAGCCCGACATCGGCGCCGTGGAGGTCGTGCCGTAGGGGCACGGTCCCGACGTGTCGGGATGCCCGTCTTGCCGTATTCTTGCGCGTTCCTCCCTGTACGCGTGCATTAACGCTTTGGGGGGAAGCCTCTTCTTGTGTGCCACGGGTCCCGACGCGTCGGGACCGCCAGTGCTCTTCCCGGTCGCAAAGAGGCAAGACACTGGCGGGCAAGCCGCCAGTGCCACACAGCCCCCCCAAAGACGTTCATGCCCCCTCCCTGCACAGCCAGTTTGAATCTGGTATGTTGAGTGCGTGGAGTGGTTGTTTTGAACAATTCCGGGGACACAATACACAATGCGCGATTTTTCCGGGGCCCCGAAGCGTCCGGCGTCGTCTAACGCATCGAAGCGTTGTCTTTCGGCGGGGATCCCCCGGCAAGAGGAGCCTCTCATGATTCGCATCGCGGCGGTTCTGTTCCTCGTGCTCGGCCTCAGCGTCACGGCCTCGGCCAAGGCCCGCTTCGCGGGCAAGGAGGAGATGGTCCGGGAGGCCGAAGCGATCGTCGTCGTGACGATCACCAAGGTCGAGAAGGCCGAGGCGAAGGGCAAGCATTGGACCTATGCGCAGAAGGCGACCGTCGAGCAGTGCCTCAAGGGCGGCCTCACCGGGGCCGTCGACATCTACGGGCAGGAGGACTTCATCTGCGCACGCTGCGACTACAAGCCCGGCCGGTTCCTTCTCTTCCTCCGCAAAGACGGCGGCCTCTGGTCCGGCTCCAACGGGCACCTCGGCATCCGCCCCGTCAAGGAGGAGAAGGTCGTGTGGTTCAAGCCCGGCGGAAATCTCTTTGAGACGTCCGACCAGCCCCTTGCCGACGTCCTCGCCGAAATCCGCAAGCTGCTCGACGCTCCCGGCCCCGCTCCGAAGTGACGGCGGCCCGTGCCGGGCAGATTTCCCGCGAGGGGCGTCCTCAATGTGTGGTGGGGGTTGTGATTTGAATCCATTCAGGGGACATAATACATAAAATCGCGCCGAAGGAATAGAAGCCCGCCCGTTGCGGGTCACTTGCGGAGTTCGGCTTTCACTTCCTTGATCAGCTCGGGAGGCCACGGCGTCACGCGGTCTTTTCTGCCGCCGGGGGTCTTGCGCCACTCGGCGAGAGTGAGGGTTCGGCATTCGACACAGTCCTCGACGAGGATTTCCTTCCCGTCGAGCCGGATGAGGAACGTCTCCTTTCGGGCGACATGGTCCGGGTGATCTTCGCCGACGTACACGGACCAGTACTCCCGTCCGTTGATGCGGTATATGTCGTCGTTCATGGGCATGCCGAAGATATGCACGACTCCGCCGGTGGCCGGGCCGATCGCATCCGACCACGCGCGCACCTCGGGGAGATCGAGGGCGATGTCGACCGCCTCGTCGATTGTGATGGGGCGCGCCGGCGGCGGGGGCGGCGTGGACGGTTGCCTGGAGCACCCGGCCCAGAGGAGCATCGCGGCGAAGATCGAAAGGCTTGCCCGCATCGTGGGCCTCGGCCGATGTTGCGCGTCTACTTCGCCAGTGCCCGGGCCTCGATGAGGAGGAAGTACGGGATGCGCCGGGAGCGGTCGAGGTCGGGGAACTTGCGGATCATCTCCTTGGACGCGACCGACTCGCGGAGGTCGTGGACGTAGAGTCCCGCGGCGCGCAGCGCGCGGACGTAGTCTTCAAGCGTGCGGTGGAAGCGGATGCGGGTGAGGTAGAGGGGCTCGGGCGAAATCCCGGTGATGGTCAGGTGCTCCTCGATGCTCCCGCGGTCGAAGTAGCGGTCGACGGCGAAGTGCAGGCGGTTCGCGTCGTCGTGCGGGGCGTCGTCGTTGTAGATCCACCGCGCCACGGGCGGCTGGAAGCAGGGGTGCAGGACGTTGAAGAGGAACCGTCCTCCCTTCTTCATCACGCGCGCCACTTCGAGAAACGTGTTGTCCACCGCCGCGATGTCCATCGCCGCCATGAAGCACGCGACGACGTCGACTGAGCCGGTCTCGACGGCCTTCATGTTGGCCGAGTTGCCGACGCAGTAGGAGATGCCGAGGGGGGAACGCTTCTCCTCCTCGGTCGCCAGCTCGATCATCGCCGGGGAGAGGTCGAGGGCCGTGACCTTGCCGCCCCGCGAAGCCAGTTCGCGCGTGACGGAGCCTTCGCCGCAGGCGATGTCCAGCACGCGCTTGCCGCGGATGTCGCCGAGCACTTCCAGGAACGCCGGCAGTGACAGCCCCTCGCGGAACACGTCCGTCTTCGCCCGCGTCACCGTCGCCCACAGCCTCGCCTCGCGGTCCCAATGCTCGCTGATGCGGCGGTTGATGTCGTTCTCTTTCATCGTCGCGCGCTTTCTACCGTTACTCCATGCTGACCGGCTTGAGGGTGATGTTCTGGAACCCGGAGGCGACGCCGA
>JBBIVY010000031.1:0-2570 GCA_037439485.1 Planctomycetota bacterium
AACAGCGGCTCGAAGGAGCCGGAGCAGAAGGTCGTCGGGAAGGGCGGAGGGGAGCAGGGCCCGATCGAGGTGGTCATCAACTACGCCGACGGCCGGCCTGCGCGGCAGATCGTCCAGGTCCGCGGGTCGGCGACGGTTCTCGAAGCCACGCGCGCCGTGGCGCAGGTCGAGACCGACATCGATTCCTCCGGCCGGCAGCGCGTCGTCGCCATCGGCGGCGACCGCAACGGCGAACGCTCCGGCCGCACGTGGGTCTTCGACGTCAACACCCTCCCGCAGACCGGCGCCGCCAACACCGTCTACGTCCACCCCGGCGATACCCTTCGGTGGCGGTACCGCTGAGCGCATCGCGAGGCCATTCGCGTGGACCCGGAGTCCTTCCGCATCGTCGTCGGCATTCCCCGCCGCATCAGTCGCCTTCCTCGATCGTGACCGCGGCCACGGACCGTTCCTCGGCCGCCGGCCGAATGCGGTTTTTTGCCGTGGCGGATCAGGATTATCCTCATTGCGGGCGGTCCCTCCGTCTCGATAGAATCGTACGCCATGGATGATCCGTCCGCCGCGTCCGTTCTCTTCTGCATCGGAGCAGGAAGGTGGCGACCATGTCCGGGAACGAGAGCTGCAAGCATTCCTTCGCCGGCGTTCAGGAGAATGCCGGGGAGTCTGGCGCACTCGCCGAGCGGCTGTCGTCGTCCGGCACGGGGCTGTCTTGCCCTGACGCGTCTGCTGCCCCAGCCTGCGTCGACCGCGGGGCGGCCATTCCGGACCATTACGGCCGGGACCAGATCGTGGCCGAGGTGCGCGATCCCAACTGCATCTTCGTCTACTGGGACCAGCAGGGGCCGCGCCGGGAAGAGGTCCGTCTCCGCTATGGCGCCGATGTCTTCGAGGGAGCGTGCTGGATCCTCCGGCTTTGCTCCGAAGGCGACGGCTCGCAGGATGTCCCGATCATGCCGGAAGGGCGCAACTGGTATCTCCACGTTCCGGAGAACCGGGAGTACGCCGTGGAGATCGGAATCCTCTCCCGCGACGGGCAATTCATCACGCTCTCGCGATCGAACACGGTGCGGACCCCGCGCAAGGACCCGAGCGACGACGGGAGCTGCGAGTGGATGCTGGTCGAGGGGGACTTCCTGCGCGTCATCCGGCTCACGAACGGCAAGCCTTCCATCCAGGTCGGCGAGTTCGGCGGAACGCTGAGGTCGCTGCCGATGGGAAGCTCCGGGCTTCTCGGCCGCGAGCACCTCGCCGGCTCGATGCGCGACGGAGCGATTCGGGTTCCGTGATCCTTTCGCGATTTCGCGAGGGAAGACATCAGGCGTAGCTGGCCCCGGCGCCGGAGTCGTTGTGGCGCTCTTTCGCGCGCTTGGCCTCGTAGCCGGAGGCGCGCAGCGCCGCGAGCGGGTCGCGGGGGACGCCGATCTCTTCGCGGAAGGCCGAAAGCAGCGCTCGGACGTCGGTGAAGAACGCCTTGCGCAGCACCTCCTCCGCGCCGACCACGTCGGACTTCTTCTGCGCGGTCGCCAGCGCCTCGCGATCCACCACGAGTGCCTTCGCATAGAGTTCCTGCAGGTTCATCACCGTCTGCACCATCGCCTCCATCTTCGGCTTCTCATTGTGCGACTGGTCGATCATGTAGGCGATTTGTGGGGACTGTCCCGCTGTCCGGGACTGTCCCCTCTTGCTGTGCGCGATGATGGCATCGAACGTGAGGAAAAGCTGATACGGCGCGATGCTCCCCGCGGTCAGGTCGTCGTCCGCATACTTCCGGTCGTTGAAATGGAACCCGCCCAGAAGCCCCTCGTCCAGGAGCACCGCGACGATCTGCTCGACGTTAACGCCCAGCGGGTGGTGCCCCGTGTCGACCAGCACCTTCGCGTGCCCGCCGCACTTCGTGGCGAGCATGGCCGACGTGCCCCAGTCGGGGATGTCGGTCGCGTAGAACGCGGGCTCGAACGGCTTGTACTCGATGAGCATCGTCATCGACTTCGGCATCGCGGAATAGACCTCGGCGAGGCAGTCCTCCATCCGGTGCTTGCGGGCGACCAGGTCATCCTGGCCGGGATAATTGGTGCCGTCGGCGAACCAGAGGGAGAGGGCGGCGCTATGGGCCTTGCGGCCGATTTCGACGGAGTCGAGGCAGTGCTTCACCGCCCGGCGGCGGACCTTCGCGTCGGGGTTGGCGAACGAGCCCCACTTGTAGCACGGGTCCTGGAAGAGGTTCGGGTTGACGGCCCCGATGCCGATGCCGTGCTGTTTCGCGAGGCGGACGACGGCGGGGTCGAAGCCATCCGGAAAATCCCAGAGGACATGCACGGCCATGCGCGGCGCAATGCCGGTGAGCCGGTGGACCTCGGCGGCGTCTTCGATCTTCTGCTCGACGGTGGAGGCCGCGGCGGCCTGGAGGAACTTGCCGAAGCGCGTGCCGGTGTTGGCATAGCCCCACGAAGGCGTTTCGATCTCGAACGCGCGCAGTTCCTTCATCACGGACTTCAACTCGACGGCGATCTTGCGTGTCGGCATCGGTCTCCCCGCGGTCGTAAGACGGGCGCCTACTTCGCCGGCGCCGA
>JBBIVY010000031.1:2670-33764 GCA_037439485.1 Planctomycetota bacterium
GTCGGCATCGGTCTCCCCGCGGTCGTAAGACGGGCGCCTACTTCGCCGGCGCCGAGAACTTTCCGGCCGCGTCGGTCCAGGCGTTGGACGGGTGCGGGTCACAGGTGGTGAGCGCGAAGGAGGCGCGGATGATCTCGCGGCACTCGGTGAGGTTCTTGACGGCCCCGACGCCGACGGCCTGGGTGAGGACGTTGCCGACGGTCGCGGCCTCGGTCGGGCCGGCCACCACCTGCCGTCCGCAGGCGTCCGCGGTAAGCTGCGAGAGCAGCCGGTTGCGCGTGCCGCCCCCGACCATGTTGATGACGCGGATCTTGCGGCCCGAGACGCGCTCCAGGTCCTCGAGGACGATGCGGCACTTGAGCGCGACGCCCTCCATGATGATGCGGGCCACCTGGCCCATATCCTCGGGGGCTCCCTGCTTCGTGCGGCCGCAGAACTCCGTGATCCTCGCGGTCATGTCGCCCGGAGCGGCGAAGGCCGGGTCGTCGACGTCGATGACCGCGGCCAACGGCTTCGCCTTCTCCGCGAGGGCGACGATCGTCTCCCACGAGGCGTCCTTGCCCGCGGCGGTCCATTCGCGCCGGCATTCCTGGAGCATCCACATGCCGCTGATGTTCTTGAGGAGGCGCGTCGTGCCCTCGACGCCCAGTTCGTTGCTGAAGTTGAGCTCAAACGCCTCGTCCGTCAGCACGGGCGAGGGAAGCTCGACGCCGAGCACCGACCACGTGCCCGAGGAGAGGAACGCCCAGTCGTCGCCCTTTCCCGGACATCCCGCGACCGCGGCGGCGGTGTCGTGCGAGGCGGAGGAATAAACCGGGAAGCCTTCGCCGTCGCCGAGGTAGGTGCCGGGCTCGACGAGTTGCGGCAGCAGTTGCGCGGGCGGGTGGTGCATGTCGATCTGCGAGGCGATGTCGAGGTTCCATTTGCGCGTCTTCGGGTCCATGAGCCCCGTCGTGCTGCCGATCGTCACCTCGCCGTAGAGCCCGCCGCCCAGCATGTGGTTGAAGTAGTCGGCCATCAGCAGCAGGTGCTTGGTCTTGCGGAGCGACTCGTTGGACTCGGCGGCGATCTGGAAGAGGGTGTTGAAGGGGAGGAACTGCACGCCCGTGCCGCGGAAGAGATTCTCGCGGCCGATGCGCCCGGCGACTTCCTCGGAGACCCCGGCGGTGCGGATGTCGCGGTAGTGGAACGGCTTCTCGACCGGCTCGCCGTCGCGGTTCATCAGGACGTAATCCACGCCCCAGGAATCGCAGGAGACGCCGTGGGGCGGCACGCGCCCCAGCCGCTCGCGGGCCTTCTCGACGCCGTGGACGACTTCGTGGTCGAGCTTCTCGATGTCCCAGCGGAGGGAGTCGGCCTCCTTCACCGGCGTGTTCTCGAACCGGTGTATTTCCGACAGCGACAGCTTGCCTTCGGCCAGCGTCCCGAGGGTCACGCGTCCGCCCGACGCTCCGAGGTCCACGGCGATGAGATAAATGGCCTCTTCCATGATTCCTCCCATTGGGGACAAACTTTCGGCTTGCATGACACCGCCGAAGCGCGCACAGTATAGTCACTGTTGGGGCCGCGTTCCACAGAAAATATCATCGAGAACGACACGAGCAAAGTCCGCATCGGTTTCCTCGGCGTCGGCCATAGGGGCCGGATGGCGCGCCTCGTCAATGATGCGGCGAATCCGGAGTGCGAGATAGCCTGTCTCGCCGGGATCCGCACCGAGAAGAGGAGAGGTAAATGCCTAAGATAGTGTTCATCGGCGCCGGAAGCATGATCTTCACGAAGACTCTCGCAATGGATATCCTCGCGACGCCGGAATTGCGGGGGAGCGAACTGCGCCTGATGAGCCGGACGAAGCCGAAGCTCGATCGGATGGAGAAGTTCCTCAAGCGCGTCATCAGGGAGAACGACCTTCCCGCGACCGTCTGGAGCACGCTCGACCGGCGCGAGGCCCTCAAGGGTGCGGACTACGTCATCGTCATGGTGCAGGTGGGCGGGATGCAGGCGTTCAAGGCCGACTACGAGATCCCGCTGAAGTATGGCGTCGACCAGTGCATCGGCGACTCGCTCGGGCCCGGCGGCATCTTCCGCGGCCTCCGCACCATCCCGGTCCTGGCCGACATCGTGCGCGACATGGAGGAGCTTTGCCCCAACGCGCTCCTCATCAACTACTCGAACCCGATGGCCGCGTGCTGCCTCGCGCTCGGGAAGGTGTCGAAGAACGTCCAGTTCATCGGCCTCTGCCATGGCGTTCAGACGACGCTCGACCTCATCAGTCGATACGTGAACGTGCCGAAGGACCGGGTGGATTTCCTGTGCGCGGGGATCAACCACATGGCGTGGTTCCTGTCCTTGAAGGACAAGCGCGACGGGCGAGACCTCTACCCGCTCCTGCGCGAGAACATCGAGAAGCCCGAGTACTACGCCAACGAGAAGGTCCGCGGCGAGGTCATGCGCCACTTCGGCTACTTCATGACCGAGTCCACCGGGCACCTCAGCGAGTACCTCCCCTGGTTCCGCTCGCATGAGCGCGCCCTCAAGCTCTACTGCGACGAGCCCGCGTTCGGCGGCGAGAGCGGCGCCGCCTACCAGTACGGCTCGAGGCTCGACGCGAAGTACAAGAACGTCGACTATCTCGCCTCCGAGTCGCCGTCGCTCGGCGCGCGTTCGATTGAGTATTGCTCTTACATCCTCGAAGCCCGCGAGACCGACCGCATCTTCCGCCTCAACGGCAACGTCCGCAACGACGGGTTCATCACGAACCTGCCCGACGGCTGCTGCGTCGAGGTGCCGTGTTTCGTGGACAGGCGCGGGATTCATCCCGTGCGCGTCGGCGCGCTGCCGTCCCAGTGCGCGGCGCTCAACCAGTCGAACGTGACGGTGCAGACTCTCGCGGTGGAGGGGGGGCTTGCGGCCGATCCGGAGCTGGTTGCCGCGGCGGTCGCCATGGACCCGCTGACGAGCGCGTGCCTGACGCTCAAGGAAGCCCGCGACATGACGGTCGAGATGTTCGCCGCGGAGGCCGAGTGGCTGCCGCAGTTCAGGGGCAAGGCGCTTCGCGCTACGCCCACGGTCACGATCCCGAAGGACCTCAAGCGCGTCGACGTCCCCACCGACCCGGCGCTTGCCATCGCGAACCGCTTCGGCGAACTGGCTTCGCGCGCCGTCAAGTAGGGGCGAGGCCTGACCCGTCCCCACCTAGACCGGCCGAGGTCGATAGGCCGCTGTGCTTCTTCATACCTCCCCCTTTCAGGGGGAGGGCAGGGCGAGGGTCAAGCCTCTCAAGCGCAACGAGACTCTCGACGAAACGGGAGCCTCACCCTCACCCCACCCTCTCCCTGGAAGGGAGAGGTAGAAACAGCCGGATTCGCCTTCGGCGGCGTGACGTACAATTGACGGGGCCGCCTCCTTGCAGGAGGCGGCCCCGGTTGTGGCGCTTGCGGCGTGCTTTCTCTACCGCATCCGTCGCCGGCGGAGGAACCCGATCGCTCCCAGCGCGCCGGTGCCCAAGAGCAGCAGCGTCGCAGGCTCAGGCACGGCGGAGCCGATGATGAGCCCGCCTGCGCGGACGGTCCAGGAGCCTGCGCCGGAGTAGGCGCCCTGGTCGAGGCCGCCCGCCACCGTCAGCGTGTGGCCGTTGAGGAGCAACTCGCAGCCTGTGTCGATGACGAGATTGTCCGTGACCTTCAGATCGCTGAGGAGCTTGACCCACGTGCTGCTGCCGGACTGGACGTGCAGCCGGCCGATGGAGCCGGTGGCGTTGTCCATCTGGATCGTCTCGGCGGTGTCGAGCGTGTTCTGGCCGCCGTGCATGTTGAGGTAGACGCTGTTGGTGCGGAAGACGCCGGACTGCACGCGGAAGTTCCCGGTGATGGTGAGATTGTCGACGAGCGACACGGCGCCGCCGGGGTTGTTGACGGTGACGTTGTAGAAAGGCGCCTTGGTCGTCGTCAGTTTCTGGAGCGGGTAGAGCCCGCTGCCGCCGTTGAGGACGAGGGTGCTCGTGCCCATGTTCCAGCCGCTCACCACGGCGCCGATGCCGTTGTCGATGGAAATGTCGCGGCCGACGACGAGGGTGCCGCAGTCGCCGATGATGTAGGAACTCATCATCGAGCCCGCCGTGCCTACCTTGCCGTTCTGGTAGACGAAGAGGTCGCGGCCGACCGTCACCGTCGCGGAGTTCATCTTGAGGCCGCCGCGCTCTTTGAGAATGGGGGTCACGGTGTAGTGATAGCCAAGGGTCAGGTCGCAGTCGGTCGTCAGGTTGTAGACGTTGCCGCTGCCGTCGTCAGTGCGCAACATCGCCTCGGCGATGCCGTTGCTTTGGTAGTAGGTGCTCTGTATCCCAAGGTTGCGCGCGCGCAGGTTGCCGGTCATCGTCGTCTGGATGACAATGCAGTCCGGGTTGCCGGAGGAACTGTAGAGGGTGAGGTCGCGCACGCGGCCGGCGAGCATCTTGGCGGTGCCGCGACGGACGTTGTTGGCATCCTTTGTTGTCCAGTCGCTTGCGTCGTTGGCGAAGTAGACGTCGAGGTTGTCGGCGCTGCCCGAACCGTAGATGGTGAGCCGCGGCGTCGTCGAGCTGCTGGAAAGCAACACCGTGCCCCATGCCGTGCCCCACACGTCGAGCCGCTGCATGGTGTTCTTATAGCTGTTGGGGCTCGCGTTCACGAAGTTGGTCAGGGCGCCGTTGTCGACGATGATGCGCGCGACCTGGTTGCCGACCCCGGTGTAGTTGCTGACCTTGAAGACCTTCTTATAGCCGCGCATCCGGATCGTGGTGCTCGTGAGGCCGGTCGTCCGGGTGGTCCCGCCCGGTTCGTAGATGAAGTCCCCGTCCATGTCGAACGTCACGGCGCCGCTCATGGACAGCCCGGAGTTGGCTCCGGTGATGGCGAGGCTGCCGGAACACCCGTTGTCCGCGGCGAAGCGATAGGTGCCCGACGAGCTGCTCACGTTCTTGAGGGTCTCATACGCCCCCGTGAGGTAGAGATCGCCGAAGTTGCGGACCTTTGTCGCGCCGCCCGGGTTGGGCAGCAGCAGCGTCGTGGCGGAGCCATAGGCGGTGTTCCACGTGAAGCTGTCCGCGCTGGTGCCCGGCGTCACATAGGTCGGGCTCCAGGTCGCCGAGCAGTCGAAATCGTTGCTCGTTGCGGTGCCCACGAACGTGTAGCTGTTCACGCCGTAGGCCGACGAAACCACGAGAGCCATCACCACGCACGTCAAGCCAGCGATCATCCTCTTCATTTTGCGGCCCTCCAGGGAAAAAGGATCCGGACAATAAATTCTGGTTCGTGAACAATCGGCCGCCGATTTTTGCCTCCGATGCTTTCCCGGCCGAAGGACATCTTCGCCCGACGCCTTTTACTACAGCAAATGGCGTGCCAAAACCGGCTAGATGATTCAGCGATTTCTGCGCCAAGGGGGCTAACCCGCGCCATGAGGGCGTGGCATGGGGGCGTGTGGTTCAGGAGAAAAAGTGGCACTACTGAATGAGTCAGCGGGCCTGTTGCGCGAATGCAACAGTGATGTTGAAATTGAGGGAAGGAGAGGGTGCGCGGGGTGGAGCCGGGAGGGCTCAT
Organism: Planctomycetota bacterium; assembly: GCA_037439485.1. Classification (GTDB taxonomy): domain Bacteria; phylum Planctomycetota; class DG-23; order DATKVD01; family DATKVD01; genus JBBIVY01. Next base: position 8,247 of record JBBIVY010000031.1, read on the forward strand.
TTGCGAAAGGGGGCTGGAACGGGGCTTGACAAGCCGTGCGGGTTGGCGAAGAATGGTGTGGGGTCGAAGACCATAGACGAGGGCGGACATGCGTGGGCCGGCAGCCAGACAAGCGGACATCGTGCGAATCCTGAGGAGCCGCGTGGTTCGCGGCATCTACGCCGGAAAGATGCCAAGCGGCCGGCTGCTCGCGGAGGAGTTGGGGGTCAACGTCACGACCATCGACCTGGCCCTCGCGGAACTGCGGTCGCTGGGGATCGTCCGTCGCGAGGCGCGGCATGGGACGTTTGTCGTTCCTGCCTCCGACCGGAAGGGGGTGGGAGCGCAGATGGCGGCCCGGCTGGTGTGTGGGGGGGGGAAGGACACGTGGTACTCAGGAGTCGTCTTCGGGTTCGAGCAGGCCTGCGCGGCGCGCGGGATACCGATGGTGCTGCGCAACCTTCCCATGGACGGCGAGTCGGACGAGCCCATGGAGTATGCCCTTGATGCGGGCGCGTCGGGGCACTGTGTGGGCACCTGCCTTCTCGGTGCCGTGTCCGTCCGACAGGCGCTCAGATTGAGACAGGCCGCTGCTCCGGTGGTTGCGGTGGACTGGGAGTTCGAGGAGCCGATCATCCCGAGCGTGTCGTTCGACAATATCGAGGCGGGGGCGCTGCTGGCGAGACACCTGATTTCGCTGGGGCACCGGAGGATCGTGTTCGTCGAGGCCGGGCGGGGCGACCCTGCGATGCGGGACCGTGCCAAGGGTGTGGAGAAGGTGGTCGCAGCCTCCGGGCTTCCTCCGGTGCAGAGGATCGTGGCCCCCCGCAACTGGGACGCGTTCGTCGGTCGTCTTCTGTCGGTCTCTCCCCGTCCCGCCGTCATCGGGTGGGCTACTTCGTTTGCCGCGTACCTCATGAGCCGCGCCGATGCCGCGGGCATTTGCGTGCCGGAGGACCTGAGCGTGGCGTCCTTCCACGACTCGCCGATCGTCATTCCATGGGGCCTGACCATCGCCGTCCTCGACTGCGAAGCCCTCGGCCGCCGCGCCCTGGAGGCGCTGCTCGACGACGACCTGTGGAGAAATCCCGCCCCGCGCCTCGTCCCCGTCGACCGCGTCGTCGGCCACACCACGGCCCCGCCGCCGTCCGCGTGAGAGAACCCAAAAGGAAGGGCCCCCCGTGGAAGGAGGGCCCTTTGTGTCTGAATGCAACGGCCGCGAGCCGCTACGGCCTCGCCGAGCGTTTCTGGGAGAAGAGCCAGGGCAGAAGCTCCTTCTCGTCGATGACCGACGTGCCGAGGTTGTGCGTGGCGCCCTTGACCTCGGTGTAGCGCGGATTGCCGCCGGCCTTCCGGAGCGCGGCGACCATGTCGCGGGTCGTCTGCGTCGGCACCGTCTTGTCCTTGTCGCCGTGGAAGAACCAGAGCGGCACGCTCGCGATCTTCGGCGCCTTGCTCGGGTCGGCCCCGGCGCCGCACATGATGACCGCCCCCGCGAAGAGGTCGGAGTGCGCGTCGAGCATCTTATAGACCCCGCCTCCGCCCATGGAGCCGCCGGCGATGTAGACGCGGTCCTTGTCGATGTTGAACTCCTTCTCGATCTCCGGGATCAGCTCCACCAGCAGCTTGAGCGGGGCCTTCGACTGGGCCTGTGCCGTGGGCGACTCGGCCGCGGGCGCTGTGGGGGCTGCGTCGGGCCGACGCGGACGGGCCGCGGGCGGCTCGAACGCCCAGAACGTGCTGATGGGACATTGCGGGACGACGAGCACGGCGCCGTATCTCTGGACCGCGGCGAGACCCTCATCGTGGAACTCCGGCACCTGGTCGATGTTGTTTTCGCCGCGCAGGCCGGCGCCGTGGAGGTAGATGACGAGGGGCCGCGGGGCGTCCGGGCCGAGCGGCTCGGGACGCGCCAGGCGATAGAGCAGGACCTTGCCGTCCTTGTCCGTGTACTTCCGCGCCTCATAGAGATGGAAGTAGGGCTCCTTGGTCGGGTCGGGCTGCTCGCGGACGATGGGCTTGCGCTCCTTCGCATCGGCGGGCGCCTGGCCGACGACGCCGGTCAGCGCGGCGAACTTCGCCGGCTGGTGGGCGTTGCCCTGGATGGGGGCGAGCCACAACTCCTCTCCGGCGGCCTGGCGCGTGATGAGCGCGTTGAACGCCCACGTGTCGGCGAACTTCAGCGTGGAGTCGAAAGCCTTCCAGGGCAGGGCGATCTCGACGACCCAACTCGCGGCGCCCACGCCGGCCATGCAGCGGTAACTCGGATCCCACGACGTATCGGAGTTGCCCGGCTCGGCGTGATAGCCGTCCCACGTCACGCCTCGCGAGTTGACGGCGATCTGGTAGTACCCTTTTGCCGCCCCGCCGGGCGCGAGGAAGAACTCGACCTCGTCGTCGTCCCACATCCCCGTTCCGTCGTGCTTCGTCACGTCGGTGACGAGCGACTTGAGCGTCTTCTCGTCCTCGAACGACTCGACGGCGAGGTAGAGACACTCGGCGTCCTGTGCTACGAGAAGCCGGGCCTTGCCCGAGGGGGCCTTGCCGTCGGCCCGGCGGAAGTCCGTGAAGACGGCGGCCGTCTTCCAGATCGCGTCGTCGAGGACGCCGTCGATTTTCGGCGCCGCGGCGGCGGCCGCGGGCAGGGCGATCGTCGGCGCCGGTGTCTGGGCGCCGGCCTGTCCCGCAAGCACTCCCGCGGCGATGGCGGCCGCCGCGACAAGTCCGGCTTTCTTTCCGCTCAAGTGGGTCTCCTTTTACCGTGTGACGTTCGTCGCCGTTCGTTCCGGCCCGCAAGGGCGCCGGACTGCAGGATAGCGTCGGCCGACGCGGTTGTCACGGACTATTACTTGTCCTCTTCCAGGCGCATGTTGTCGACGAAGAGCGTCGTGCCCTCGGGGGCGTCCTTGAGGGTAAAGATGACGTTGAACATGCAGGTGAGGTCGAGCAGGCGCTTGCCCGAGTCGTCCGTGATTCCCACCAGCGGCACCACGATCTCGTTGGCCCCCGGCTTCAGGGGGAAGACGATGGTCTTGCGGGCCGAGCCCTCGGCCTGGATGTTGGCCGCGAGCTGGTCGCGCAGCGTCAGCACGAAATTGACCGGCCCCGGCTGCGGGTTGAAGACGTCGAACCGGTAGGAGGCGTAGCCGCGCCAGTCCTTCGGGCGCATGCCGCCCCACGAATCGAAGTAGGTGTGCTGCTTGTCGAAGACCATCTTGCCGGACTGCTCGCCGTGCGTGGCGTGCTCGGCCACGGGGACGATGTCGTGCGTCCAGCCCGTGCGCTCGTCCTTCTCCCAGGAGGCCAGCATTGTCGTGGAGGTGTGGATTGCCGGGCAATCGAGCTTCAGGAGCCGCGAGAGGTGCCAGGCGATCTCGCGGCGGAACTGGTTGATCCGCGCGGGCGGGAAGTCCGCACCGGCGTCCCTCACCGAACCGTCTGCGTTGCGGCTCGAGATCATCCGGTCGGGGAGCTGGTCCAGCCAGTACTCCAGCGTCTCCTTCGCCACCTGCACGCGCCCGGCGACGAGCGGGTCCTTCGAATCGGCCAGCTCGGCCACGACGCGCTCGAGCGTCCGCACGTACCGCAGGTCGTCGATGCCCTCGCGGCAGTCCTCCAGCTTCAGCGTGCAGATGCCGTCCGGGAAGACCAGCGACCCGAAGGCGTTGTACTGGTTGGAGTCGAACGGGTTATACGGGTCGGCCGTCGAGCAGTAGAAGTGCCACTCGCACTTGCCCTGGACGCCCAGCTTCTCCATCTTCCACATGAACACGCCGAATGGATAGCGGCCCGTGCCGCCGTTGACAAACCAGGGCGTGCAGCCGAGCGCCCGGATGCGCTGGAACACCGGCTCGCTCATCAGGTCGTGCGGGTAGCGGCTGGTGCTGTAGCTGCCGCCCCAGCCGTTGTTGAACGCGGCGGCGTTGAGGTAAGGCGCGCACTGCATCAACTCGCGGTAGCCGTTGATGTCGCCGATGGTCAGGATGTCCGGGGCCTTTTCGCGCACGATCTTCGCCACGAGTCCCGAGCGGGCCTCAACGCCGTCGTTGGTGCCCTCGTCGCAGAGCGAGAAGATGACCTTCAGGCCCTTCTTCTTCGCCGCGGCGTCCAGCTTGCGGATGACGCCGACGTACTCCTCCTGCTGCGCCGGGTCGAGGAGGTTCTTGAACTTGTTGTACATGTTCATCGTGCCGGCGAAGTAGAACATCCCGTCGAAGCCCGTCTTCTTATAGAGGTCGATCACCTTCTCCCAGTCGCTCACGTCGTCGTCCTTGAGCGGCAGGTCCCCTTCGCCGGCGACGGAGTTCATGCCGTGGTCGTGCAGGACCCCGTAGTCGCGTTCGACGTCCTTCCACCAGGCCGCCATGTCGCCGTAGTAGAGGTCCTTCCAGGGCCGGGAGTAGTTGAGCGTCATTACGCACCCCGGGCCGTCGAGCTTCACCGGGATCACGCTGAACGACAGCGGCACGCGGACCACGCCGCCCTTTCCCGAGGTCAGCGTCACGGTGCCTTTGTAGGTCCCGCCCGCGGCCGTCTGGGGCACATGCACCGTGAGCCACCACTGCCGCGTCGTGCGCGGCTCGGTCTTCGCGATGACGTTCTTGTCCATCAGGAGATACGGCTCTGGCGTCACGGTGACGCCGTGATCGCCCCGTTCGTACCAATCCCAGTACTTCACGTAGCCGACCTTCACCTCCGACGCCGGGATCACGGCGCCGCCCGGGCCGGCGAGGTCCGAGCAGACGCACGTCAGGCTGCCGATGTCTTTCATCGGGGTGACGGCGAAGTCCACCGGCTCGAACTCGCCCTGCGTGGCGTAGCCCGACAGCTCTCTCACGACGTTCTGGCTGGTGCTGTGCGACGAGGGATAGATCTTGACTCCGGGCTCGGAACGGAAGACGACGAACCCCGCGGCCTTGTGCTCCTCCGTGGCGCCGTCCGAGTAGGACTCGGGCGTCTTGACCAGCGGGAACTGCCGGTCGAAATCGGCCCGCAGCATCGTATCGAGGTCCGCGAGGTATTTCAGGTGCGCCGTCTTCTTGTCTGCCGGGGTGATGACGAGGTAATTCATCGCGCCCGTGTAGGCCTTCGGCCCCGCGTCCACGCGCGACACGATCGTGATCTTGCCGTCCGGGGCGTCCACTTCCTCCGTCACCAGGTTGAAGCGGGTCTTCACATAGCGGTCGTAAAGCTTCATCCCGCGCTCGAAGTCGTCATACTTGTGCTTCAGGAACCACGGGTCACGGTTCTCCCTGTTGCGGACGTCCTTGAACACCTCTTTGCCCTGGAAGAGCACCGTGTACGAGCCGAACGGAATGAACTCGTACTCGCCCCAGTCGCCCAGGCAGGCCGTGACCACGTACTGGCCCGGCGGCACGTCCACCTGGAAGGGGGCGCCCCCGGCGATCCACCCGGCGAGGAGGTCGTTCGGCCCCCGGCGCGCGCGGCTCGACTGACCGCCGCGGGTCTCGACCCAATCCTTCTTCGCCTCGCCCTCGAGGCCCACCCAGCCGTAAGCCTTCTCCTTCGCATAATCCGACGTTACGTTGACGATCGTGAAGCCTCCGCGGAAGCTCGGCTGGCGCTCGAACCCCTTGAACCCCGTGGGGCCGAAGCTGAACCGGAGCATTCCCTCCGGCGCCATGGCCTCAGGCGGAGCAGCGGGCGGTGCCGCAGGCTTCTCCTGGCTCCAGGTCATGCCCGCCCCCAACAACATCGCCGCCATCAGCCCCGTTCCTGCTTCGATCATCCTTCGATAGTCCTGCATGGTGTTTCCCCTTTTCCCTTTTGGCGCTTCAAGACGCCCTGAGTTTGCACATAATCAGCAGTGTAACGCTGCAAAACTCGTGCCGGACGAATCGTGCGTGGAGCAGGACGGGGCGCGGCAAACCTGCCCCGGCTACAGCATTGCCGGATGATTGTGGAGATTGCCGCGGCGCTGCCGGAAACGAATTGGGGCGAGCGTGCTGCTCCATGCAGGATTTGCTGTTGAGAACTCCGAACATCCTGCGACGCTTCGCCCCCCGGATCGGCGGCATAACTTGTCTATTGACAAGGGGATGGGTCAGTTCCCACAATGACGTTGGATCACAATGTTGCGCACGGGTTCTGTATACTACCGGGCGAATGGGAAGGCCCCATGTCGATCGACAGCAGCAAGGCGAAATATCTCCTGGTTTGCCGGGTCCTGCGCAATCGGATCTTGCAGGGGAAATATCGGGACAAGCTTCCGCCCGAGCGGGACCTGGCCGAGGAGTTCCACGCCAACCCGAAGACGGTGCAGGTGGCCGTGGCGCAGTTGGAGGCCCTGGGGCTGGTCAGAAGGGCCCCCAGGCAGGGAACGTTCATCACGGCATCCGAGCCGGACTCGGCGGCGGGGCGGACGCTCTTCGTGAGGCTGATTGCGCCGAGGAGGGAGTCGGTCATACAGAGCGGGGATATCTACTGGTCGGCGGCGGCCTATCACTTCCAACTCGCGGCGGAGAACCACGGCCTCTCCGTGGTCTCGCGCTTTGCGACGTCCGAGGACGTGGTGGCCCAGACCGTCTCGCAGGCCCGCAACCCGCAGCTCCTCGGCACGTGCATCCTCAGCATCCCGGTGACGCTGGCCGGCTCCATCGAATTGGCGAGGCTTCCGAGCCCCGTGGTGCTCGCGGATTGGGAGCTCGACGACCCCGTCGTCTCGTGCGTCGTGTTTGACAACCTCTCGGCCGGACAACTGGCGGGCGAGCACCTCATCGGCCTCGGCCACCGGCGCATCGCGGCGTTCATGCATCCTGAAGACTCCCCAAGCCAGCGTGACCGGTTGGAAGGGCTGGTGCGCCTCTGCCGCCAGACGGGCGTTTCGATGACGAACCACCAGGTCAGCCCCCACGAATTCGCCTCGGCCGTCGCCTCGCGGCTCCGCGGGCCGGATCGGCCGACAGCCGCCGTCTTCTCCACGCCTTCGAGCGCCGAGGCGGGCTGCGCCATCGCGGGGCAGCTCGGTCTGCGGGTGCCGCAGGACCTCAGCATCATCACCTTCGGCGGCGCGCTGACGGCGGCGGACAGCCGGGTCTTCACCTCGGTGGCGATGAAGGGCCACGAGATGGGGGAGAAGGCGTTCCGGCTCCTCTCCGACGACCGCTCCTTTGAGAAGCCCCGCCGGGAGCTGGTGCTGTGCCATCTCGTCAAGGGCTTCTCGACGGCCCCGCCTCCCGCCGAGTCCTCCTCGTAATCCCCCGGCCCCGCGCGCCCCATGCGCAGGCTCGAACGGTTTTGGTCTTGAATAGTGTCCACCCGCGGCTTAGTGTGGCCATACGGAAAGAGGGAACCGGAAAGGGTCGGCCGCCGTCTAATGCCTGTTGGAGGCGGCCCCTCCGGAATTTCCGGGATTCTCAGAACTTTCCCTCACCCGGTCCCATTTTCTAATGCGGGGTCCGAAAGTGTCCGGTGACGTGACGAGAAGCGATGACGACATCATGAGGGATGCCGCCGGAGCGAACCCGGCGGCGTTCGCGGAGGTCTTTGATCGCCATCACGGGCGGATCTACGGCTATCTGCTGAAACTCACGGGCACGAGCGACGGCGCCAACGACCTGGCGCAGGAAACCTTCCTGCTGGCGTTCCGGTCGAGGGCGACCTATCAGGCCCGCGGATTCCTCGGGGCGTGGCTTTACCGGATCGCCACGAACCTCGCCCGGGCTCGTTTCTCGAAGCTGGGACACGAGCTGGTTTCCCTCGACGGGTCCGATCCTGAAGCTCGTGCCCACGAACCGGCCGTCGAGTGTTCTCCCTCGGCGGCGATGGAAGAGGCGGACATGCGGCAAATCGTCGAGCAGGCCCTCGGTCGACTCGCCCCGGAAGAGCGCGCGGTGGTCGTTCTGCGCCACTTCGAGGGGATGAAGTTCCGCGAGGTCGCCGAGACGCTCGGCATCACCGAATCGACCGCCAAGAGCCGCATGCGTTACGCCATGGACAAGCTGGCCAATATCCTTGGCCCGTACCGGAAGGAGCTGTCGTAATGGCCATCCCGTGCAGACAATGCGAGGAGATGCTCCTCGACCGGCTCTATGGAGAGCTGAACGAGCGGGACTCCGCCGAGGTGGCCAGGCATCTCGAAAGCTGCCCCGCGTGCGCTTCGCGGGAGCGGGCGTATCGCGAGACGATGCGCGCGCTGGATCTGCTGAAAGGCGATGCGGCCCCCGCCGGCTCCGTCCTCGGCGCCCGCGCGGCGCTCGAACGCGAGATGCTCCTCTCCGGCGCCGGCAAGTCGCGTGAGCCGAGGCGCTATGTCGGCTACGTCCTTGCCGCCGCGGCGGCGCTCCTGGCCGTCGTCGGCGTCTCGTGGTACGTGCTGACCTCCGGGCCGGGAATCGGCGCGCCCGCCTACGGCGAGGTGGCGGTGGAGCAGACGGGCTACGAAGTCACCGTGTTCAACGACGATCTGGCGCTCGTGAAGGACAAGCGGCACATCGTGAACCTGGCGATGGGCGCGAACGTCGTGAAGTTCGCCGACGTCGCCGCAATGATCGACCCGACGAGCGTGCGGTTCGAGAGCACGACAGATCCGTTGACGACGAAGGTGACGGAGCAGAACTACGAGTTCGACCTCGCCTCGCCCGAGGCGCTGCTGAAGAGGTTCGTCGATAGGAAGATCGCGTGCGTCACGAAGGATGGGAAGATCGTCGAGGGGTGCCTGGCGAGCTTCCGGGCGCCCGCCGGCTCGCCCGGGACCATCGTCCTCACGGCCGAGCCGGGCAAGGGCGAGACCTCCGTCGTCTCCGTCGACGACCTCGATTCGGTGCGGCTGGGCGAGATGCCGAAGGGGCTCCTCGTGAAGCCGACGCTCGTGTGGAAGCTCGATACCCAGCGGCCGGGGCCGCACGACACGAACCTCATCTACCAGACGAGCGGGTTCTCGTGGAACGCGGACTACGTCGTCACGGTCGGCAAGGACGACGTCCTCGACTGGTTCGGCTGGGTCACGATCTCCAACAACTCCGGCACAAGCTACCCCGGCGCGAAGCTGAAGCTCATCGCCGGCGAGGTCCACCGCGTGCAGGAGGCGCATGTCGGGATTGATGGGTTGGAGAACTTTGCAACCGGTACTGCCGCGACGGAGACCACCATCCGCGGCAAGGCCTTCGAGGAGAAGTCCTTCTTCGAGTATCACCTCTACACGCTTGACGGGAAGACGTCTCTCAACAACGCCGAGACGAAGCAGCTCAAGCTCATGAAAGCCGAGGGGGTCCCGTCGACCCGGCGCTACGTTTTCGACGCCGACCGCAACGCCTCGAACGCCCTGGTCGAGCTGGAGGTGTGGAACAAGAAGGAGAATCACCTCGGGCTTCCGCTGCCCAAGGGCAACGTGCGCTTCCGCCAGGCCGACCCGGACGGCGATCTCGAATATGTCGGCCGGGATTCCATCGAGCACGCCTCGAAGGACGAGAAGCTCACGCTCAACATCGGCGCGTCGTTCGACGTCGCCGGCGGGCGCATTCTCCGGCGCGAAAGCTCCGGCAGCCGGCAGAGGACTCAGTCGTTCGTCATCACGCTGCGCAACCACAAGCCGGCGCCCGTCAAGGTCACGGTGCGCGAGCACCCGAACGCCGGGCAGCCGTGGGCCGTCACGGTGAAGAGCCAGGAGTTCAACAAGCTTGACCAGGGGACCGTCGAGTTCCCTGTCGAAGTCCCCGCGAACGGCGAGGCCACGGTCAGCTACACGATCCGGTACACTTGGTGACACAGATCGGAGGAAGTCCATGAAACTCGCAAGCCTGTTTCTCGCGCTTCTCATCGCCTCGACGGCTTGGGCCGTCGAAGAGAAAGACCTTCCCCCCGGCGTCTCGGTGACGGTCTATAACCAGGACTTCGCCGTGGTGAAGGAGCGCCGGGAGATGGACATCCCGGCGGGGGCGTCGTGGGTCAAGTTCCAGGACGTGGCGACCTTCATCGATGCGACGAGCGTGGCGTTCCAGTCGCTCACCGACCCGGCGGGGACGAAGGTGCTGGAGCAGAATTACGAATTCGACCTCGTTTCGGCCTCCAAGCTCCTGGACAAGTACATCGACAAGGACGTCCGCATCATCACCCGCGACGGCGACATGGTCGAAGGCAAGGTGCTGAACGCGGACGCCGCGCAGATTGTCCTTAAGCTGGGTGACGGCTCGGTCGCCGTCGTGCCGAGAGGGACGAACGTCCGCGACATCGTCTTCGGCAAGCTCCCCGAGGGCCTGCTGACGAAGCCCACGCTCGTCTGGCGCATCCAGAGCGCGCAGGCTGGCAAGCAGAAGGTGCGCGTGGCCTACATGACCACCGGAATGGACTGGCGCGCGGACTACACGCTCGTGCTCGCGGAGAAGGAAGACGCGATCGACTGGGCGGGATGGGTGACGGTGAATAACCACTGCGGCGCCAGCTTCATCGACGCTCAGATCAAGCTCATGGCCGGCGATGTCCATCGCGTGATCGAGGAGTTTGCGCGCGACCGCTCGGTCTTCGCTGCCCCCCAGGCGGCGAAGGGGATGGTCGACCGAGGCGGCGTCGAGGAGAAGGCGTTCGCCGAGTATCACCTCTACACGGTCAACGCCCCTTCGACCCTCGCCGACCGGCAGACGAAGCAGATCGAGTTCGTCAGCCGTGACGGCGTCACGGTGCAGAAGAAGTATTTCTACCGTGGCCTCGCCAACGGCTGGTGGGGGACGCCGAATAACAAGGTGGACGTGGAGATCCGCTTCAAGAACGAGAAGGCCGTGAATATGGGCATTCCGCTCCCGGAAGGGGTTGTGCGACTCTTCAAGCGGGACGCCGACGGAGAATTGCAGATGCTGGGCACCGCGAACATCAAGCACACGCCCAAGGACGAGGAGTTGAAGTTCCGGATGGGCAACGCGTTCGACGTGGTCGGGCAGAGGGGGGTTATCGCCCAGCGCCGTCCGAGCGACCGGAGCTACGAAGAAGACGTCGAGATCACGCTCCGCAATCACAAGCCCGAGGCGGTGACGGTGGACGTGGAAGAGTCGATGACGCGGTATCGCCAGTGGGACATGCTCCGGCAGAGCGATAAGGGCGTGAAGCGCGACCAGGGCACGATGGTCTGGTCGACGAAGGTCGGCGCCAATGCGGAAAGCAAGCTCACGTATAGCGTGAGATATACGTGGTGACGTCTGCTGTAGTCACCTCCCCCTTTCAGGGGGAGGGCAGGGTGAGGGTAGGGCTCGCAAGCGCAACAAGGCGCTCGGCGAATTGGGAGCGTTCACCCTCACCCGACTCGTACGCTGTCACAGGACTCTTGGGGAGTGGCGGCCGCTTTCCGGCCCGAAGGGTCCCGATGCATCGGGAGGGCGCAAGCCCCCGGGAGCCGGGTTTCAATTCCCTCTGAGTCCCAACGGGACGAAAGAACCCGGCGAATTCTTCCGCCCCTCCGGGGCGGGCGTGGCGTTGGGGGATTCCGACTCCGGGGGCTTACGCCCCCGGCTAGACTCTGTCGGCCCTTCGGGCCTTACAGCCGCCACAGCCAAAGAGTCGTGTGACAGCCGACTACCCTCTCCCTGAGAGGGAGAGGTGAGAAGAAGCGGAAGAACGGAACGACAAGAAACCGTTTCCCATTGAAGGAGGACCTGCAATGAAGTGCGCGATAAGGTTCGCGGGGTTGGCGTGCGTGGGGGCGCTCGTGGCGGCATTTGCGGCGTCGGCCGCGGCCGAGGAGAAGCCGGGCGTCAACGTCACGGTCTACAACGGCAACTTCGCCGTGATCAAGGACCGGCGGATGATGGACATCCCCAAGGGTGTCGGGGTCATCCGCTTCACCGACGTTGCCGCCACGATCGACGCGACCTCGGTCAACTTCCTGTCGCTCACCGACCCGAAGGCCGTGGTCCAGGAGCAGAACTACGAGTTCGACCTCGTCTCGGCCGACAAGCTCCTGCACAAGTACATCGACAAGAAGATCAGCATTTTCACCAAGGACGGGAATATCCACGAGGGTTACCTCATGAGCTACGACGCCGCGCAGATTGTCGTGGCCGAGGACCCGGCGAAGGGCCCGATCCACATGGTGGAGCGCGGGGACAACATCAAGAAGATTCAGTTCAGCGAGTTGCCCGGCGGGCTCCTCACGCGCCCGACCTTGGTGTGGGAGGTCAATAGCGCCGTCGGCGGCCGGCAGCTTTGCAAAGTCACCTACGTGGCGAACGGCATGTCCTGGCGCTCCGATTACTCGCTCGTCGTGGACGCCGAGGACAAGTTCGTGGACATGTCCGGCTGGGTGACCATCAACAACGGCACCGGCACGACCTATGCCGACGCCGAGATCAAGCTCCTTGCCGGCGACACCGGCGGCGCCGCCGCGATGCGATGGGGCGGCAACCTCGGCTGGGGCTGGCAGTATTACAAGGGCCTGTCGAAGCTCGCCCCCACGGCCCAGGTGGGCAAGGAGGTCGGCCGGGCGTTCGGGGAGTATTACCTCTACAAGCTTCCGCAGCCCTCGACGATCAACAATAACCAGGTGAAGCAGATCGAGCTTCTGAACGCGACGAAGGTGCCGGTGAAGAAGATCTACGTCTATGACGGCGGCCAGGTCTACTGGAACTGGGGCGGGCGCTACGACTATCCGGGCGCCGCTCAGGAGAACAAGAAGGTGAACGTCCTCCTCGAACTGGAGAACCGCGCCGACCGCCAGATGGGTTTCTCGCTGCCCGCCGGCAAGGTGCGCGTCTACAAACGGGACGATAAGGACGCGTCGCTCGAGTTCATCGGCGAGGACACCATCGATCACACCTCGCGCGACGAGAAGATGACGCTCTACGTCGGCGACGCCTTCGACGTGGTCGGCGAGCACAAGGTCCTCGACTTCAGGAAGCCCGCGACCAACGTCGCCGTCGAGAAAATCCAGACGCGCGTCAAGAACCACAAGGAGACCGCCGTCGCCGTCAACGTCGTCGAGAAGTTCTATCGCGGCGGCAACTTCGAGATCGTCGAGACGAGCCACAAGTTCAACATGCTTGACGCCCGCACCGGCGAGGTCGTCGTCGATGTCCCGAAGGACGGCGAGGCCGTCATCACCTACACCGTCAAGTACACGTGGTAGGGCGGACATTCCTGTCTGCCATCCGCTTGCCCGGGGCCTGCGCACACGCGCAGGCCCCTTGTCTTTTCTGCACATCCGGATAATAATGGAACCCGGAGGTGTTTTGGAGCGTCCAAGACCACAGGGGGCATCTCTCGCCGCATCGCGAACCCAAAGGAGTGGGACATGAAACGCGCAATCGTGATCCTCGTCGCGCTGATCGCACTCGTGCCGGTGCTGCGGGCGGAGGAGGGCAAGAAAGACCTCGCCGCCGTGGATGTTCCCTCGGCCAACGCGCAGTTCGCCTGCGACCTCTACGCGAAGCTGGCCGAGAAGCCTGGCAACGTCTTCATCTCGCCGTACAGCATCTCGACAGCGCTCCAGATGACGTGGGCCGGCGCGCGAGGCGACACCGCCGCGAAGATGGCCGCGGTGCTGCACCTGCCGAACGAGCCCGCGCTCGTTCATCCGGTCGTCGGCGATCTTCTCGGCAAGCTCGAAGAGGTCAACAAGACGAAGGGCTGCCGGGTTGCTATCGCCAACCGGCTCTTCGGCCAACAGGGCGAGCCGTTTCGCCCGGAGTTCCTCGACCTCATCGACAAGAGCTATGGCGGCGGCCTCGAGCGCATGGACTTCGTCCATGACTCCGAGGGCTCGCGCAAGGCGATCAATGCCTGGGTCGAAAAGAAGACCGAGGAGAAGATCAAGGATCTGCTCGCCCCGCCCGACATCGACCGGCTGACCGTCCTTGTCCTCGCCAACGCGATCTACTTCAAGGGTGACTGGGAGACGCAGTTCGACAAGAAACTGACGGCGAAGGATCTCTTCCGCGACTCCCTCTACAAGGACCGCCTGCCGCCGTCCGTCGACATGATGAAGCGCACCGGCACGTATGCTTATCTCAAGGGCGACGGTTTCCAGGCCATCGAACTTCCCTACGTCGGCAAGTCGCTCTCGATGGTCGTCTTCCTGCCGGACGAGATCGACGGTCTCGGCGCGTTCGAGAAGTCGCTGACGGCCGCGAAGCTCTCGGAGTGGCTGAAAGGCCTGCGCGAGCGCGAATCCATCCGGCTCTCGCTGCCGAAGTTTACGATGACGGTTCGCTACGGCGAGATGGAAAAGACGCTCGCCGACATGGGGCTTCCTCTGCGAGGGGACTTCTCCGGCATGACCACGGGAGGCGGCTTGGGCATCTCGAAGATCATCCACAAGGCCTTCGTCGCCGTCGACGAGGAAGGCACCGAGGCCGCCGCCGCGACTGCGGTCGTGATGGTGCGAGGAATGCCGCCTTCCCCCGTCGTGTTCAAGGCCGACCACCCGTTCTTCTTCCTCATCCGCGACAAGGCGACGGGGGCCATCCTCTTCATGGGCCGCGTCGTCGACCCGGCGGCGAAAGAGCAGATCTGATGGTGCATGAATGTTTCGGGGACTTCGTGTGTCGCTGGCGGCCTGCCCGCCTCGTAGGGGCGAGGCATGCCTCGCCCCTACAACCGACCACCGACCACTCGCCATAATCCATTGCCGGACATTGGGATAAGAATTGTGTAATTCGCCTTGACTGACGCGTGAGGTGGTGTATAATAGCATAAACTAACTCGCAAGGCATCGCCTCATGTTGAAGCTTACCCTCTTCCCGTAACATCAGGCCTAAGCTTGCCCTGTCGTTTCAATCAGGGACGGGGGCTAATTAGCACACTGGAGGACAGGAAATAAATAGGGACGCAGGCTATTTATTCTGCACTATACGCGGGAGATTTGCCAAAAAGAGGCGGTTTAGAAAAATGAAATAAATAGCCTGCGTCCCTATTTATCAGTCTGGGGGAGCGGGATGGGGAGGTGATGAAAAGCTGGTATGCAGGGAATGCTGATATCTTTGGTATGTTTGGTATTTCGCTGAGATTTGGCAAAACGGTGGGGTCTTCTGCCATATTGGGGGGGCTGCTATATGTCAGGGAAGCCATATGCGGGATGCTCGTGAAGAGCAGGTGTGCAGGGAGGGCTGATATCCTTGATATCCAGGCCGGATTCCTCGAAACGTCTATCCATTCGAGGGCTGACCTGGGGTTGACAACCGAAGCCGGGCAGGGTATAAGCGGACCAACCGAACTAGAGGGCTGTTCCGATGGCTCGATTCGCCTGGGGTGCGACCATCCTGCTTGCCGCGGCGCTCGCGTCTGTGTCCGGCTGCATCGCCATGCCGGGGAAGGCTCCCTCGAACCCGGGAGCGGCCGACCCCCGCGCCGAAAACGAGAAGATCGTCATCCTCGAAGACCAGCTTGCCGCCGCGAAGGCCGACCGCAACCGACTCGCCCGCCAGCTCGACGCCGCCCGCAAGTCGCCCGACGCCGCGAAGGGCTTCGCCTTCGAAGTCACCAGGATCGAGTTCGGCTTCCTCACCGCCGCGGTTAGCTTCGACAATTCCGCCAAGGTCACCGACCGCAAGTATGACAACGGCATCGCGGCCTACGTCAACCTCCTCGACCAGTTCGACTCGTCGCTGAAGGCAGCGGGGGACTTCCGGTTCGATCTGTTCGACCTCTCACGCGATCGCAACTTCGTGATCGCGAGCTGGTCGTTCGACGCGGAGGCCGCGGCGAAATACTGGCAGCGGTTCCCGGGCGGCTACCAGTTCAAGCTGCCGCTTCCGAGCGACCTCGCGTCGCGCAAGGTGGTGCTCAAGGCGACCTTCCTCCAGCCCGGCCGTTCCGAGCTTGCCGCGACGAAGGAATTAACTCTCTCGCGGCCGTAGGCTCTTGTGCCGGAATGCGCTACGCAATTCCCTCCGCCCGCCGCTTTTTCGGACGAAACTCGTGCGCCCCCTGCGTGTTTAAGTCATAGGCACGGCACGATTCGATGCAAAACCCATAGTAAGGAGATCGGTCATGAATTGGCGCACACTGGCAATGACGGCAGCGGTAGTGCTCCTCGCCGGAGCGATGTCGTTCGCGCAGGGCGGAGCTGCGGGCGGCAAGGCAGGCGGCGCAGGCGGTCCAGGCGACAAGGCGGGCCCCCGGGCTCCGGGCGGGGGCGGCGGGGGATTGGAGCAGACCCTTGGCCAGCTCAACCTCACCGACGAGCAGAAGACGAAATTCGACCAGATCAAGGCCGACTTCCAGAAGAAGATGGCCGAGGCTCGCGAGAAGGGCGGCAACATCCGCGACGCCTACCAGGCCTACGTCGAGGAGGTGAAGGGCATCCTCAACGAGGAACAGCTCAAGAAGTTCAACGAGACCCTGGCGCAGCGCGGCGGCGCGCAGGGCGCGCGTGGCGGCATGGGCGCGATCACCGGGGCGATGCTCCTCGGCCTCGACCCGCGCGAGCTGCAGGATCTGAAGCTTACCGCCGACCAGCAGGAGAAGGTCCGCGCCGTCGCCCAGAAGTTCGCGGACGAACTCAAGGCGCTCCAGGAGAAATACCAGGCGCAGATCAAGGAAGTGCTCACCGACGAGCAGAAGGCCGTGCTCGACAAGGCCGCCGCAGCCATGAAGGACCGTATGCGCGGTCCGGGTGGACGCGCGGGTGCCGGCGGCAACCAGCCTCAGCCTCCTGACGGCCCGCCTCCGGGCGACGGCAACGCGCCGCCTCCTCCGCCTCCGGGCGACGGCGCCGGGCCGAAGCTGTAACGACTTGGGCTCGAGCCGAAGTGCAGGAAAACGGGTGGCGCTCGTTACTGAGGGCGCTGCCCGTTGTGTCTCCGTCTATTACTCCAGCGTCACCTGTTCCCCTCGAAACGTCATCGTCGTCCCGCGTTCGAACTGGAGCGTGAGGCCGAAGTCGTCGCTGAGGTCGACGGCGCGGCCGGTGAATCGCTGACGGCCCAGGAGGACCGTGACGCGCGTGCCCAGCGTGCTCGAAAAGCGCCGCCAGTGATTGGCGACGAGCGCCGCGTGAGCGCGTTGCGCCTCCTCGAACCAGCCGTCCAGCGACCGCAGGATCTCGCGGGCGAGCGCGGTGCGGTCGAACTCGCGGCCCGAGACTTCCTTGAGCGAGGTCGAGCCCTTCATCGGCGGCTTGGAGTTCACGTTGAGGCCGATGCCCAGGATGAACGCGGGCGGCTGGCTCCTCGGCGCGAACGCCTCGACGAGGATTCCCGCGAGCTTCGCGTCGGCGAGCATCACGTCGTTGGGCCACTTGATCCGCGCGGGCAGGTTCAGCTTCTCCACCACCGTCTCGCATACGGCGACCGACGCGGTGACGGTGATGAGGGAGGGTCTGAACGTCTCGTGGGGCGCCCGCAGCACGACGGAGAAGGTCAGGTCTTCGCCGGGGGAGGAGTGCCATCGCCGGTGGAATCGCCCGCGGCCCTTGGTCTGGCTCTCGGCGAAGATGACCGTGCCCGACCGCGCGCTCTTCGACGCCTCGCGGCGCGCCAGCTCCTGCGTGGAGACCGTCTCCTCGACGACGACGACCTTGCGTCCGAAGACCCCGGTGCCGAGCCCGCGGGAGATCTCCGTTGCGACGAGTCCGCCGGCGGAAGGCTGTTTCATGTGTCGAAATCCAGTGCGATGTCCAGCGCCGGGGCCGAGTGCGTAAGCGCGCCGACGGAGATGCGGTCGACGCCCGTGCGGGCGACGGCCCGGACGGTCGCGAGCGTGACGCCTCCGGAGGCTTCGAGCCGGACCTTCCGGCCGCCTTTCATCGAGCGGACGAGGCGGACCATTCGGCGCATCTCGGCGGGCGTCATGTTGTCGAGCAGCACCGCATCCGCGCCCGCCTCGACGGCCTCGCGGACGCCGGGGAAGTCCTCGGCCTCGACCATGATGAAAAGGCCCGGCCGCATCCGGCGCAGCCTAGCGAGCCCGGCCGAAAGCGACTCGTCCCGCGCGCGCATCGCGGCGAGATGGTTGTCCTTGACGAGCGCTTGGTCGTAAAGGCCGATGCGGTGGTTCGTGCCGCCTCCCGCGCGCACGGCGGCCTTCTCCAGCCTCCGCCAGCCGGGAGTGGTCTTTCGCGTGTCGTAGATCTTCGCCTTCGTGCCCCGGGTCTCGTTCACGAATGCCCGCGTGAGCGTCGCGACGCCCGAGAGGCGCTGCAGGAAGTTGAGGAGCGTGCGTTCGGCCGCGAGGATTCCGCGCGCGGGGCCTTCGATGACCGCAAGCGTCTGACCCCGGCGAACCGGGGCGCCGTCGCGGGTCTTGAGCGTGACCCTTGCCCGGCAGTGGAACTCGCGGAGGATGGGTTTCAGGAGGGCAAGTCCCGCGACCACGCCGGCCTTTCTCGCGACGACCCTCGCCCGGGCTCGCGCCGACTTTGCGATGAGCCCCTCGCTCGTCACGTCCCCGGTTCCGAGGTCCTCGCGCGCGGCCAGGCGGATGAGTTCCAGCGTCGGCTTGTCGATGCGGAAGGCGCTCATGGCCCGAGAGGTTACCCTTTCCGGGCGTGTTTTTCAAGCCTTCTCTTGCGTTGAAAATGCTTGACAGAATGGACCGGTTGAGGTAGTATGTCCTGACTCAATTGAGCCGTGGTGTAACGGTAACACAACGGACTCTGGATCCGTTTTTCCTGGTTCGAATCCAGGCGGCTCAGCCATTCTTCACAAAAAGGCCGTTCGGCATGAAAGTCGAACGGCCTTCTCTCTGTAAAGGCTCAAGTATCTCTTTGCTATTGAACCGTCCGGGGTGCATACTTGGAAGAGGTGTGGAGTCCGTGGGCCGGTTGAGCGGGCCCCGCGAAGAACATAGGAGTTGTCGGACAACCAGGTGAAGGGTCGCCCAGACGCAGCGGGAAGCCCGGCAACGAGTAAGCCGACGTGGTGGGACACGAAAGCGTGTTCGGCCACGTCGGCTTTTTTTGTCGGCCATGGGTGGTCGCAAGGGACGAAGGCGACGGACGAGGCCAAGCTCGCCATGGCCCGGCCGGTCGTGTGCGTCGGCAACACCCCGATGCTCGTTCGCATCCGCCGCCATGCGCGTGTTCCCGTCGCCCAACACCCCGATTCCCCAGGTGCACCTGCTGTCCAACGGCCGCTATCACGTCATGGCCACCAATGCGGGCGGGGGGTACAGCCGGTGGAAGGACCTGGCGGTCACCCGCTGGCGCGAGGACGCCACGTGCGACGGGTGGGGCACGTTCTGCTATCTGCGCGACGCCGTCACGGGCGCGCTCTGGTCGTCGGCGTATCAACCGACGAGGCGCGCGTCGAAGAACTACGAGGCGATCTTCGTGCAGGGCCGCGCGGAATATCGCCGCCGCGACGAAAACATCGACGCGCACACGGAAATCGCGGTGTCGCCGGAAGACGACGTCGAAGTCCGCCGCGTCACGCTGACGAACCTTTCGCCCCGGACCCGCACCATCGAGCTGACCAGCTACGCGGAAGTCGTCCTGGCCCCGCTGAACGCCGACCTCGCGCACCCGGCATTCAGCAACCTGTTCGTTGAGACCGAAATCCTCTGGGACTCGCAGGCGATCCTGTGCACGCGCCGGCCGCGCGCGCCCGGCGAGAGACCGCCGTGGATGTTCCACCTGATGACCGCGCAAGGCACGCCGGCGGGCGACACGTCTTACGAAACAGACCGGGCCGCATTCATCCGGGCGCTGCCGTTCCGTCGCCCGCCCGGCCGCATTCGACAAGGTTGCGCCGCTCTCCAACACGGACGGCGCGGTGCTGGACCCGATCGTCCTGATGCGGATTGCGGACGTGCGCCGGATCGATCTGGTGAAACAGGTGCTCCAGGCCCACGCCTACTGGCGGGAGAAAGGGCTGGACGTCGATCTCGTCATCCTGAACGAAGACTTCTCCGGGTATCGTCAGACATTGCAGGACCGCATCCTCGGGTTGATCGCCGCCGGCACGGAAGCGCACCGGGTGGACAAGCCCGGCGGCATATTCCTGCGGCGCAGCGAACAGATGTCGGAGGAGGACCGGGTGCTGCTGCAAACCGTCGCGCGCGTGATCCTCACCGACAGCGCCGAGACGCTCGCCGAGCAGGTGGAGCGTCGCTCGCCGTTCGAGCGGAAGGTTCCGCGCTTCATGCCGACTCGGTCGATGCTGCCGGCGACGGCGCGCGAGCCCGCCCCGCGCGAGCGCATCTTCTACAACGGCCTGGGAGGCTTTACGCCCGACGGACGCGAATACGTGGTCTCGCTTGCGCCCGGACAGACCACCCCCGCGCCGTGGGCCAACGTGCTGGCCAACCCTCAGATCGGCACGGTGATCACCGAGAGCGGCGGGGCCTATACCTGGGTGGACAACGCCCATGAATTTCGCCTCACGCCCTGGCGCAACGACCCCGTGGGCGACACCTGCGGGGAAGCGTTCTGCCTCCGCGACGATGAAACCGGCCAGTTCTGGTCGCCGACGCCCCTGCCTGCGCGAGGGAACGGCGCCTATGTCTGCCGACACGGTTTCGGCTACAGCGTGTTTGAGTACGAGCAAATGGGGATCCGCTCGGAATTGTGGACGTACGTCGCGCTCGATGCGCCGGTGAAACTGGTGGTGGTGAAGGTGCGCAATGGCTCGGGCCGGCCCCGGCGCCTGTCGGCCACCGGCTTCTGGGAACTGGTCCTCGGCCAGTGGCGGCACCCGAACCTGATGCACGTGGTCACCGAGATTGACCCGGCCACGGGCGCGCTGTTCGCCCGCAATGCGTACAATCGCGAGTTCGCCGGCAAGACGGTCTTCGTCAACGTCAGCGAAGCCGCGCGGACCCTCACCGGCAACCGCACCGAGTTCCTGGGACGCAACGGCACGGCGGCCAGTCCCGCCGCGATGCGGCAGACGCAACTGTCCGGCCAGACCGGCGCGGGCCTCGACCCCTGCGCGGCGCTGCAGGCGTCGTTCGACCTGGCCGACGGCGAGGAGCGCGAACTGGTCTTCGTCCTGGGGGCCGCCAACAGCGTCGACGAGGCCCACCAACTGATCCGGCGGTTCAGCGGCCCCGTCGGCGCGCGGCAGGTTCTGGAGGGCGTCTGGGAATTCTGGAAGCGGACGCTGGGCGTCGTGTACGCCGAGACGCCGGACCCTGCGTTGAACCTGCTGGTCAACGGCTGGCTGGAATATCAGACCCTGGTCGGCCGCTATTGGGGTCGGAGCGGATACTATCAGTCCGGCGGCGCGTACGGGTTCCGCGACCAGCTCCAGGACACGACCGCGCTGCTGCACGCGGCGCCGTGGACCGCGCGCGAACACCTGTTGCGGTGCGCCGGCCGCCAGTTCCTCGAAGGCGACGTGCAACACTGGTGGCATCCGCCCACCGGCCGCGGCGTGCGCGAGAACGGCGGCCAGTACACCCACGGCGCGATCTGGGCCATCATGGCATTCGCGGAACTGGGGGACACCGAGCGGGCGTGGGAGCTGTTCTCGATGCTCAACCCGATCCGTCACACGACGGACATGGCGGACGTCGATCGCTATAAGGTCGAGCCGTACGTCGTGGCCGCCGACGTCTATGCCGTCGCGCCGCACGCCGGATGCGGCGGCTGGAGCTGGTATACGGGATCGGCGGGCTGGATGTACCGGCTGATCGTCGAGACGCTGCTCGGCCTGCGGCTCGAAGGGGACCAACTGCGAGTGAGCCCGCGGCTGCCGCGCGCATGGGACTCGCTCAAGCTTCACTACCGCTATCGGGATACCTTCTACCACATCACCGTGAAGCGGATCGGAGCGGACGCCGCCCAAGAGGTCCATATGACCGTCGACGGCCGGGAGCAAACCGACGCCGCGATCCTGCTTGTCGACGATCGACAAGAGCATACCGTCGAACTCGGGGTCCGCTGACGCACGCGCGAGGCAGACGGGCGTCTGGGCTCCGTTCGAAGTTCGGCTCGTTGCGTCGGTCACGACGCATCCAGACCGTTCGGCGGAAGGCCGGACGGTCTTTTCATGGCCCTGTCCGCACCGCGAAAAAGCTTGAAGCCGAGCGGGGGAACGGGCTATGATGACGCGATATCACGAGCAGGGAAGGGGGATACGATGATGAGGACCGTGGGGATTCTGGCCCTGTCGGCGCTGCTTTTCGCGGGCTGCCACCGCAGCGATGAGAGTCTCGCGAAGCGGGCGGGGAAGAAGGTGGGCGAGACCGTCACGGACTTCGCGAAGGGCGTGGGCGCCGGGGTCGATAAGCAACTCAACGTCAACGTAGAACTGGGCAAGGATCTCGTCGACGCGGGTCTGTCGAAGACCGTGGCGAAGGGCTCCGAGAGCCAGTCCCACGCCATCACCGTCTACCTCCTCTCGACGAAGCCCTTCAAGGGCACGCTCGTCTCGCAGGCCATGAACGCCGAGGGCCTCGAAATCGGCCGAGCCGCGACCGACGTCGACCTCGCCGCGAGTGACGCCAAGTACGTGACGTTCACCTTCCCCGCCGAGATGGATATGCAACTCGTTGCGAAGTACGCGGTCGGCGCCAAGAAATAAGCCCCTCTTACGAGGGGCTCTCGTTCTTCCTTCTGCGTTGCGGCATCTTCGATCCAAGAGCCGAAAGCCCAAATCACAGAGACTACTCCAACTGCGTATGGCGTCCATACAGCACGTTCTCGGAGATCTTCATCTCCTCCATGAGCAGGATGATGAGCCCGTCGAGGTAGACGAGGAGCGTTTGCTCGTAGAGCGAGCCCATGGGCTGGACGGAAGGAGGAAGCTTCTCGACTTCGTGGGTCTTGGGCGTCGGGGCCGGCAGGCGGATGACGATGCCGGCGAGCTGGTTGATGGGGGAGTCCTTCGCCGCGGTGATGGCGGCCAGCGGCACGCCCGCGCTCTTGGCGATCTGGGCGTAGGAGACGGGTCCGCCGGTGCGGCCGGAGCCGGAGCCGATGACGAGGAGGTCGTCCTTGCGCACGTCGGGCGTGGTGGACTCGCCGACGACGTACGTGTCGATGCCGAGCTGCATCAGCCGCATCGCGAACGCGCGCATCATGAGCCCCGAGCGCCCCGCGCCCGCGACGAACACGCGCTTCGCCGCCGTGATCGCCCGGATCAGCTCCGGCGTCTTCGCCAGGTCGCCGCGATCCACGACGCCCGAGATCTCTTCCTGAATCCGGTAGCACGCCTGTTGAATGTCCATCACGGTCCCCAATGTTCTTCTGTTCTTCTGATTTGATGACGCCTTCATGCTAATCGACCCGGCGGGGTTTGTCAACGCGGTTCTCCCTCGGCCGGAATGCCGGATGACGAAATCCGAATCGTCTTGAATGCCCGGCAGCGAGCCGGTATTCTGAAGGAAACCGCAAGGCAGAAAGGGCGGCAATGAGCCGGAAACCGTTTCTCATCGCGATGGTCCTTCTGGCCCTCGGGGCGTTCGCCTTCGGCCAGGCCGCCAAGCTCGTTGACCCGCAGGTCGCGGAGCTGATCGCGTCGATGGAGAAGAGCGACGTGGCGGGGAGGGAGGCCTGCGACAAGCTGGTGGCGATCGGCAAGCCCGCGACGGCGCAACTCATCGCCGCATTCAAGAGCCCGGTGGCGAGGGTGAGGTACTGGTCCCTCTCGGCAGCGGCGCGCATCGGCGAAGAGGCGGTGTATGCGCCGATGGTGGAGCTGTTGAAATCCGACCCGAACGCCGTCGTGCGCGAGACGGCGCTGTGGCACCTCCAATATTACCCGCGGCCGGAGGCGTGGGACCTCGCTGCGAAGGCGCTCGACGACCCGAGCCGCGACATGCGGCACTTCGCGATCAAGCTTCTCTCCGACAAGAACCGCGTCGAGGCGCTGCCGAAGCTCGAAGAGACCGCGTTCAAGAACCCCGACGACCAGACCCGCCGGGAAGCGACGGTCGCCGTGGCTACGCTCAAGGACGCCGCGGCGGTCGAGTTCCTGCGGAAGGTGCTGCGCGCCGACGCGAACGAGGGCGTCCGCGAGACCGCGCTCCGGTGCGTCACCCTCCTGAAGAAGAAGCAGGCGGAGGCGCTGTCCGTCCTCATCGACGGCCTGGAGGACCGGAACGAGAACGTCCGCGTGGCCGCGGCCACGCTCCTACTCAAGGGCACCACGGTCGACTTCCACTACAACCCCACCGCCGACTCCGAGCTGCGCGCCGCGGGGGTGAAGGCCTGGCGCGAGTGGTTCGAGAAGAACCGGGCGCGCCTGGCGTGGGACGAGACGCGCAAGCGGTTCGAGGTGGCTTCAAAGTAGGGCGGACATTCCTGTCTGCCGCCCACGGACGTCAGGCCGCAAGGTCCGGCCTACACGCCCTCGGTCCCGGCGGGGGGCGTCTTCTCCCGCTGGATCTGATCGAGCGTGTTGCGCGCGGCTTCCTGCTCGGCGTCCTTCTTGCTCTTGCCTCGGCCGCTGGCGCACTCCCGCCCGCCGACGACGGCGACGACCTCGAACATCTTGATGTGGTCGGGCCCTTCCTCGCTTGTCACGCGGTAGGAGGGGGTGGCGCCGAACTCGCGCTGCGCGAGCTGCTGCAGCGTCGACTTGAAATTGGCCCGGTGCTGGTCGTTCTCCACCTGCGCGATGAGCGGCCGCTCGTGCGCGAGGACGAACTCCCTCACCCGCTCCAATCCCCCGTCGAGGTACATCGCCGCGACGACCGCCTCCACGACGTTCGCCCGCAGCGACTCCGGCAGCCGCGCGCTCGTCGTCATTCCCTTGCCGAGCGCCAGGAACTCGCCCAGGCCCAGCGTGTCGCTGATGCGCGCCAGCATCGTGCGGCTCACCACCACGCTCTTGATGTTCGTCAGATCGCCTTCGGTCGCCGTCGGCAGCAGCCGGAACAGCTCCTCGCACACGATCATCCCCAGCACCGAGTCGCCCAGGAACTCCAGGCGCTCGTTGTCCACCAGCACCAGGGGCGCCGTGCCCTCGGGAGCGGTCCCGCCCGACGCGGCGGCCAGTTCCGCGGCGGCCTCGATGCGCGTGGCCTTCTCGGAGGCGTGGGTCAGCGCGAGCGCGAGCAACCGGCGGTTGGTGAAGCGGTACCCGAGACGTTCTTCGCAGGCGGAAAGGCGCGCGTCTTCGCTTGGGAACTCCATGGGACCCTCGTGACAATGCAGGGAGGACCATGGAGCGATGGAAGAATGGAGCAGTCCATGCTCGATTGTTCCATGGCTCCAGCCCGGCCGGACGTCGGCCGGAGGGCCATATCATGCCGGATTCGCCCCCCCTTTGCAAGGCGATTCCCTCAAACGCCACGACGCCCCGTGTCCCCTCTCCCAGCCCCTCCTCCCCCCGCGATCCCCCGATCTCTCGACGCCCAACTCCCATCCCCTCGATTTCGGCCGAGATATCAAACATACCAAAGATATCAGCCTTCCCCACATACCAGCTTTTCATCACCTCCCCATCCCACTCCCCCAGACTGATAAATAGGGACGCAGGCTATTTATTTCATTTTTCTAAACCGCCTCTTTTTGGCAAATCTCCCGCGTATAGTGCAGAATAAATAGCCTGCGTCCCTATTTATTTCCGGGCCTCTGGCGAACTAATTGGCACCCGTCCCTAATTTGGGAATAGGGGCTCATAAGGGAATCGTTACGGAGACTCTATCCCTGCCAAAATGGCAGTTCACTGACTTATAAAGCAAATGGCGTGCCAAAGGCGGATTAATTCG
>JBBIVY010000032.1:0-33605 GCA_037439485.1 Planctomycetota bacterium
CCGGCACGCTGCCGCCGCTGCCGGAGGCGGCAGCTTCAGATGGCTGAAGTGTTACAGAAAATGAAGAACCTCCTTGGAAGAAGAATCGGCTGAAACCGCGTTTCGCCGCAGAATTAGATGCGTCGGCCCTGCCCGATGAATCGGGAAGTGTTGACGGCGCGGTGGCGGCGGCATTACAATGAGGAGCGGCCGCATCCCGACGCGTCGGGAGGGTATCGACCCCCGGCGCCGGAGGCGCGAGAGGGATTGCCTGCTCTCTCCGCTACGCTCCGTTCGCAGGCAATCCCTCTCTAAGGGAGAAGTAACACTCACTCTGGCACAAAGAGTGGGGGCACCCATAACCGTGTTCGTCAAGAGACAAACCGATGGGGAGCGCTTCCGTTTCTTTTGCGCGTGCGTGCAGGCACCCATTCGCACCGATGCGACCGTGCAG
Organism: Planctomycetota bacterium; assembly: GCA_037439485.1. Classification (GTDB taxonomy): domain Bacteria; phylum Planctomycetota; class DG-23; order DATKVD01; family DATKVD01; genus JBBIVY01. The sequence goes on from JBBIVY010000032.1 coordinate 434, forward strand.
GAGAAGATACACGGACCGCCCACCCAATCAGGTCAACGGCCCCGATTCACAAGAGCCAACCCCCACGGCGGGTCGAGACGGCCCAAGGCACGCGCTGCGATTCCTTTATGCCGCGGCCGTGCGATGCCACCGCATCAGCCGTACCCAGCAGATCTCCGCCAACTTCCGAGCAGCCGCCACGCGGGCCACTTTGGCCCCCGCGCGTTTGCGAACCCGCTGGTAGAAATTCCCTAGTTTCTCGTCGCGCCTCACCCTGTGCATCGCCGCCTGCACGAGGATCCACCGCAGCCACGGCGACCCCTGGTGCGTGATATGCCCGGTATAGCTTTCGGAGCCCGACTGGTGTACCCGGGACGTCAGCCCCGCATAGGCACCCACCTGTCGTCCCTCGGCAAACCGCCACGGCTCGCCGATCTCCGCGACGATCAGCAGCGCCGAATAGAGCCCGATGCCGAAGAGGCACGTCAACGCCTCCACCTGCGGGAAGCTCCCGGCCAGGTCGTTGAGCAGGCGATCCTGCGCGGCGAGCGCCGCGTCGTAGTGATCGAGTCGCGCCAGCAGCTCGTCGCGCACCAGCGCGTCCACCGGACCGAGGTCGAGCGACGCCAACCACCGGCGGCCCCGTGGGCCGAAGGGCACCACGAAAGGCGACGGGATATTGCGCCGCGTCAGCAGCGCATGCATCTCATTCTTCGCCATCGTCGCCTGTTGACTCAGCCGGGCTCGTGCGCGCGTCAAATCCCGCAGGTGCTGGTATGGAACCGGCGGGACGTAGGACGTCGGGATCAGCTCCGCGCGCAGGAGCTTGGCCAGGAGCGCCGCATCGAGCTTGTCCGTCTTGGCTCGGCCTGCTACAATAGCCCTGAGTTGCAGCGGGTGCGCGAGGATGACCTCGCCGCGCGGGCCCAGCAGATCGTAGAGCCAGCGGTAGCTCGAGGACGCCTCGATGACGGCCCGGAACGGGCGGTGCGTGTCAAAGAACCGAGCGATCTGGCCGGTGTCGCGGCACTCTATCTGCTGGAGTGCGAGCGTGCCTCCTGCGTCGTCCTGGACGCAGGCGACCAAGAACCGCTTGTGCAGGTCGATGCCGACGTAACGCATGTGAGGCTCTCCTTGCCCGGTGGGCGTTAGGGTGTCGTGACAACACCATTCTAACAACCCCACCGGCGGGAGACCTCACACGGTTATCATATCAGGTCAGTTACGATGTCGCAGCGTCCATGGTCCGCTGATCTTGACTCCCCCCGCAGTGACCTATCTCATATGCCGTAACCGTTGGCCCTGACACATATTACGAACCTACCTGCTCCTGCATTGGCCCCCGTCTGGCTCAGAAAAGCATGGGGTCAGGCGATACGATAGTGAGACTGGCTTTCGTCTGTATCCGGTGCCCCGAAAGGAAATTCAGGAATGATCCTTGACATGGCACGAATCATAGACTATAATCCCGACCAGAGTAGTGATATAAGGAATGCGCATGTTGTCCCAAAAATGCCAATACGCCGTCCGAGCAGTCTTTGAGCTGGCCAAGCGCCAAGGCGCGGGGCCTGTGAGCGTGGGCGAGATTGCCCACGCGCAGGCGATCCCGGCGCGGTTCCTTGAGGCGATCCTGGTTCAGCTCAAGCAGGGCGGCTTCGTGGAGTCGCGGCGGGGCAACGAGGGCGGCTACCTCCTTCGCCGCAAGCCGGGCGAACTGACCGTCGGCGAGGTCATTCGCTTTGTCGAGGGCACCTTCGCTCCGGCTGGTTGCATGTCCTCCGGGTCCAAAGAGACCTGCGCCCTCCAGGGGCGTTGCGTCTTCCTTCCGATGTGGGAGCAGGCCGCCAAGGCCGCCTCCGACGTCTATGATGGGATCACGTTCGAGTCTCTCGTCGAGCAAGAATCTCACATGGGCATGTGTAGTACTCCATCCTACGCGATCTGACTTTCCCGCCGCACGTTGACTTCGGACAACTTGTTTGGGAAGGAAGATAAGAGAAATGTCTCTTACCGAGTCTGTTCACATTACGTTTGGCCGCGTCGCCGGTTCGGAGAAGCTCCGGGCCTACGACCTGCTGTGGCAACTTCGGAGCGGGATCATCCCGTGGCAGTTCGACTGTTGTGCGTCCGTCCCGTCGCTGAACGTCTCGCGGACGCCGAGAGTCCCAAAACCTGAACCCATGAAAGGATGCCGTCGCATGAACGCTTTCTACTTTCTCCTGTATCTGTTGTTCGTCTACGCCGTTCTCCTCAGCGGATCGAGCAAGGCCCGTGGCGACGATGCGCCGGCCGCGCCGGCTACGAGCGTTACGAAGTCGGCGGACGCTCCCGCCGCGCCGGCGGTAAGCGCGTCGAAGGCGGCGGATGCTCCTGTCGCAAAGGACGTTTCCGCCGCGAAGGGCGACTCAGCCGCCAAAACCCCGGCGCCTCCGGCCAAGGGCCCGCCGCTGCCGCTGCACACGATCGAGGGTGTCGGCGGTATCGTGATCACGCCGACCGCGTACCTCGTCAATGCGCCTCCGGCGGGCGGGGACAAGCCGTTCTACTTCGGGAACCTGGCCGCGTCGGCGACCTACGTGGGGGCCGGCCGCAAGAACGTTCAGTCGGTCGGCATCACGGACAGCATCACCGACCGGATCGAGATCGGCTACGGGTTCAGCCGCTTCGGCCTGGGCACGCTGCGGGACGACGTGAGGGACGCCACGACCGTCGACATCGGGCGCGACGACGTCTATCTGCATAACTTCAACCTGCGCTATCAGATCGTGAAGGAGAGCGAGCACGTGCCGGCCGTCACGGCGGGTGTACATTTCAAGGTCAACGACGGCATTGGCAGCATCAACAACAAGCTCGGCGGCGCCCTGAAGGCGGCGGGAATCGGTCACACGTCGGGCACCGACTTCACGCTGACCGCGTCGAAGACGTTTGGGAACGTGTTCGGTCGGCCGCTGATCGCATCAGGCGGCCTCCGGCTCAGCAAGGCCGCGCAACTCGGCTACCTCGGCTTCACGGACGACTACCATGCGAGTTTCGAGGGCAACCTCGTCTATCTCATCACCGACCACGTCGGCCTGGCCTACGAGTTTCGCCAGAAGGTGAACAACTACACGCCCATCGGCGACCTCGTCAAGAAGGAGCAGAACTGGCAGACGGTCGGGGTGGGCATCGTTTTGAGCAACTACACCACGGTGACTGTGGGCTACGGGCATTTCGGCGACGTGCTGAACACGCGCGAGAACGCCGGCTGGGCTATTCAGCTCAAGCACGAGTTCTAAGCCCGTCCCAACGGAAAGGAGACGCCCATGGCAAACTGGTTCGCAGACAACGCGCAATCCATCGGCCGCACGCCGCTGGTGCGGCTCAACCGGATCGCGAAGGGCTTCAGCGGCAAGGTGCTGGCGAAGATCGAGGGACGCAACCCGTCCTACTCGGTGAAGTGTCGCATCGGCGCGGCGCTCGTGTGGGACGCGGAGAAGCGCGGGCTGCTCGCCCCCGGCAAGGAGATCATCGAGCCGACGAGCGGGAACACCGGCATCGCGCTGGCTTTTGTGGCCGCGGCCCGTGGGTATCCGATCACGCTCACGATGCCGGAGACGATGAGCCTTGAGCGTCGAAGGGTCCTGGCAATCCTGGGCGCAAGGCTCGTCCTGACGGAGGGGGCGAAGGGAATGCCGGGAGCGGTGGCGAAGGCGGAGGAGATCGCGAGGAGCGACCCCAATCGCTGGTTCCTGCCGCAGCAGTTCAACAACCCGGCGAACCCCGCCATCCACGAGACGACGACGGGGCCTGAGATCTGGGAAGACACGCACGGCGCCGTGGACGTGCTGGTTGCTGGCGTGGGCACCGGCGGGACAATCACGGGCGTCTCGCGGTTCATCAAGAAGACGAAGAAGAAGCCGATTGTTACAGTCGCGGTGGAGCCGGCGAAGAGCCCGCTGATTACGCAGAAACTCGCCGGGCAGGATCTCAAGCCGGGGCCCCACAAGATTCAGGGCATCGGCGCGGGGTTCATCCCCGCGGTCCTCGACCTGTCCCTGCTCGATTGCGTCGAGCAGGTGGCGGACGAGGAGGCCGTGGAATACGCGCGGCGCCTCGCGAAGGAGGAGGGGATCCTCGCCGGGATTTCATCCGGGGCCGCCGCCGCGGTCGCGGCACGTCTGGCGAAGCTTCCCGAGTTCGCGGGAAAGACCATCGTGGCCATCCTGCCGGACGCGGGAGAGCGATATCTGTCCACGGTGCTCTACGAGGGAATCCCGGCGAGCGTCTGACGACGGGGGGCAAGAGCGGTCCGGGGGCGCCATCCCGCCTCCGGGCCGCCGACTCCCACGCGCGGAAGGTCGGTTGGAAGGGAGCAGGGCGATGAAACCGGAAGTGAATCCTGCGCCGGCATCATCGGCAGTGCAGGTGCTATGTCGAATGCGTCGCCCCCCGGGAACAGGGGGGGCCGAGGGGCGTTCTGTGCTGAAACGGTTCCGATGGCTGACGAGACGCGTTCTCAACTCAGGAAGGCGACACTATGGGGCTCTTTGACTGGCTTCGCGCGAAGCCCAAACCCGTCATTCAACCGCAAGAACAGAAGAAGGAGAAACAAGACATGCCGGACACTGCGCCTGACTACAGGCTCGGCACCAAGGCCCTTCACGCCGGACAGGTCGTGGACCCCACGACGACGGCCCGGGCCGTGCCGATCTACGCCACCACCAGTTACGTTTTCAAGGACACCGACGACGCGGCCGACTTGTTCGCGCTGCGCAAGTTCGGCAACATCTACACGCGCCTCATGAACCCGACGAACGACGTGCTGGAGAAGCGTCTCGCGGCGCTCGACGGCGGCGTCGGCGCGGTCGCGTTCTCGAGCGGCCAGGCGGCCATCTCGGCGGCCATCCTCACGATCACGCACGCCGGGCAGAACTTCATCTCGGCCACCAGCCTCTACGGCGGGACCTGGACGCTCTTCACGCAGACGCTGTCGAAGCTCGGAATCGAGGTGCGCTTCTTCGACCCGAGCAGGCCGGAGACGCTCTCGAAGCTCGTCGACGCGAACACCCGCGCGGTCTACATCGAGACGCCCGGCAACCCGAAGCTCGACGTGCCGGATTATAAGGCCATCACCGACCTGGCCCACCGGCACGGCCTGCCCGTCATCGTCGACAACACCGTGCTGACGCCGGCCCTCTTCCGGCCCATCGAGCACGGCTTCGACATCGTTGTCTACTCGACGACGAAGTTCATTGGTGGCCACGGCGTGCAGCTCGGCGGGGCGATCGTCGACAACGGGAGGTTCCTCTGGACGAAGGACGCGAAGAAGTGGCCGGAGTTCACCGCGCCCGACCCCTCCTACCACGGCGTCATCCTGGAGGAGGCGCTCAGGCCCATCGGGAACATCGCCTACATCATCCACGTCCGCACCCACTGGCTGCGCGACACGGGCGCGACGCAGAACCCCTTCGGATCGTTCCTGACGCTGCTGGGCCTCGAAACGCTGCACCTGCGCCTGGCGCGCCACTCCGAGAACGCCCTGGCCGTTGCGCAGTTCCTCGAAAAGCATCCCGCCGTGGCGTGGGTCAATTACCCCGGCCTGCAGAGTCACCCGGACCACGCCAGCGCGAAGAAGTATCTGCCGGACGGTGCGGGCGGGGTCGTCGGTTTCGGCATCAAGGGTGGCAAAGCGGCCGGCGTGAAGCTGATCAACAATGTGAAGCTCTTCAGCCACTTGGCCAACATCGGCGATGCCAAGTCGCTGATCATCCACCCGGCCACGACGACGCACTCGCAGCTTACGCCCGAGGAGCAGGCGCAAACCGGCGTGACGGATGAATTCGTCCGGCTGTCGGTCGGCATCGAGGACGTGCGGGACATCATCGCGGACCTCGACCAGGCGCTGAAGGCATCGCAGAAGTGACGAATGAGATGACCCTGCCGCGGCCGGATGAGAGGGAGGATCCTCCATGAGGTGCCATGAGAACGTCCTGGCGACCATCGGACGGACTCCCCTCATCCGGCTGTCAAGGGTCGCCGATGGCGTCCCGGCGATGCTGCTTGCCAAGGTGGAGTGCTTCAACCCGGGCGGCAGCGTGAAGGACCGCGTGGGCCTGCGGATGATCGAGGACGCCGAGGAGAAGGGGCTGCTGAAGCCGGGCGGGACCATCGTCGAGGCCACCGCGGGCAACACCGGGGCCGGACTGGCGCTGGTGGCCGCCATCAAGGGGTATCGCAGCATCTTCGTCCTGCCGGACAAGATGAGCGAGGACAAGATCAACCTGCTCAAGGCCTACGGGGCTGAGGTGGTGATCACCCCGACGTCGGTGCCGCCCGATTCGCCGGAAAGCTACAACGGCGTGGCGGAGCGGCTGGCGCGGGAGATCCCGGGGGCGTACCGGCCGAACCAGTTCGCCAACCCGGAGAACCCGGCGGCGCACTATCACTCCACCGGCCCGGAGATCTGGGAGGACACGGACGGGAAGGTGGACGTGTTTGTCGCCGGCATGGGCACGGGGGGCACCATCTCCGGCACCGGGAAGTACCTGAAGGAGAAGAACCCGAATATCGTGGTGGTCGGCGCCGACCCGGCCGGCTCGGTTCTCTCGGGCGACGCGCCGCGGTCGTACAAGGTCGAGGGCGTGGGCGAGGACTTCATCCCCGCCACCTTCAACCGCCAGGCCATCGACGAGATGGTGCGGGTGACGGACGCCGAGTCGTTCGCCATGGCCCGGCGTCTGGCGCGCGAGGAGGGCCTCCTGGTCGGCGGCTCCGCGGGCATGGCCACGGCGGCGGCGGTCAAATACTCGCGCCGGATGGCTCCGGGGAAGGTGGTGGTCGTCCTGCTGCCGGACACCGGGCGGAATTACCTCACCCGGATCTTCTCGGACACGTGGATGCGGGAGAACGGTTTCTCGTCGGAGGTTCCCGAAAGCTGCACGGCCGGCGACGTGGTGCGCTCCAAGCGCGGGGCGTTGGACTTCATCGGGATCGAATCCGATCGGACGGCCCTCGACGCGCTGGGCATTATGGACGAGCGGGCCATCTCGCAGCTTCCGGTCCTCGAAGGGGGACGGGTGGTCGGCAGCCTCAACGAAATGACGCTGGTCAAGCTGCTTCACGACGGCCTGGACCTGCGGGCGAAGCGCGTCTCGGAGGTCATGGGCAAGCCGATGCCGACCGTGGAGGAGTCGACGGACATTTCCGAGCCCTACCGGCTGCTCATGGCCGGGCACAGCGGCGTCGTGGTCACAGGGCACGGTCAGCCGCGGGGCTTCATCTCGAGGATTGACCTCGCGGACTTCTGGTCGAAGAAGGTCGCGCGGAAAGGGGATCCATCGTGAAGAGGAGGGCCGCTACCATCCGACGAGCGAGGGATGCGGACTTGCCTGTCATGCTGGAATTGATCGAGGAGGCCTCTTTGCCGACGGCCGGTCTGGCGGAGCATCGAAGGCATCTCTATGTGCTGGAGGTCCGGGGGAAAGTGATAGGCGCCGTGGGCTATGAATCCCATCCCCCGGACGCTCTTCTTCGCTCCTTGGTGGTGGCCCCTGCGGCCCGCGGACAGGGGTACGGCCGCAGGCTGCTCGAATTCATCATGGGACGGGCGAGGCGGGACGGGGTCCGCGGTTGCTATGGACTGACCACGACGATTCCGGACCTGCTTGCGCGCCTCGGCTTTACGGAGATCGGACGCGCGGATGTTCCCGAGGCCCTGCTGGCCTCCGAGGAGCTTCGCGGGGTATGTCCGGCGCGCGCGAGGTCGTTTCGCATTCCGGCAACGCTCCGGGTTTCGCCTTCCAGGGAACTTGGCAGGGGCAACAGGCGGAAAGGAACGCCGGCATGAAGTTTGCCACGAAGGCCATTCACGTCGGGCAGCCGGCGGACCCGGCGACCGGCGCGACCGTCGTGCCGATCTACCAGACCTCCACTTTCACGCAGGAGGGGATCGGCCGGCACAAGGGTTACGAGTATTCGCGCACGGGGAACCCGACGCGCGAGGCGCTGGAGACCTGCCTGGCCTCCCTGGAGGAAGGCCGGTATGGACTGGCCTTCGCCAGCGGCATGGCGGCGACGGCGGCGACGCTCTCGCTGCTGCGTCCGGGCGACCACGTGATCGCCATGGAGGATCTGTACGGGGGGACGTACCGCTATTTCGAGCGGGTCTCGCGGCCGAACGGCGTGGAGATCTCGTACGTGGACGGCCGCCCCGAGGAGATCGAGCGGGCGGGGCGGAAGAGCACGAAGCTGGTGTGGGTCGAGTCCCCGACCAACCCGCTGCTCCACGTGGCGGACATCTCCGCGATTGCTCACGTCTGTCGCGCGCGCGGCTGGCGGCTGGTGGTGGACAACACGTTCGCGACGCCGTACTTCCAGAAGCCCCTGGCGCTGAGCGCGGACATCGTCGTCCACAGCACCACGAAGTACCTCGGCGGGCATTCGGACGTGGTCGGCGGCGCGGTGATCACGGGTCTGCGCGACGTGTACGAGCAGGTGAAATTCTATCAGAACGCGGCCGGGGGCGTCCCGGGACCGTTCGACGCGTGGCTGACGCTGCGCGGGATCAAGACGCTGGCGGTGCGCATGCCGGTTCACTCGCGGAACGCGACGGAGCTGGTGTTGTTTCTGAAGGCGCATCCGGAGGTGGAGTCCGTCATCTACCCCGGATTGCCCGATCACCCGCAGCACGCGCTGGCCGCCCGGCAGATGAGCGGGTTCGGCGGGATCGTCACGTTCCGCCTGCGCGGCGGGCTGAAGCAGGCCGACGTCTTCGTCCGGGCGCTGAGGGTGTTCTCGTTCGCCGAGAGCCTGGGCGGGGTCGAGTCCCTGGCGTGCCACCCGGCGACGATGACGCACGGGGCGATCCCCGCGGAGGAACGCCGGCGCCGGGGCATCACCGACGGGACGATTCGCCTGTCGGCGGGCATCGAGGACGTCGACGACCTCAAGTCGGACCTGGACCAGGCATTGAAGGCCGCGCGGAAATGAATCGGTGAAAGGGGATATCCCCATGTCAAAAGACGTCTTTTCGAGCAGTGACAGCGCGCGCGCGGCGAAGCGGCTGCGACACGTGCAATACCTGCGCTTCGACCGGTCGCTGGAGCTGGAACTCGGCGACCGGATCGAGGGCGCGGTCGTCGCGTATGAGACCTGGGGCCGGCTGAACGAATCGCGCGACAACGCGGTGCTCCTCTGCCACGCCCTGAGCGGCGACTCGCACGCGGCCCGGCATGACGAGACGGACGACACGGGCTGGTGGGACGTTATCGTCGGCCCCGGCAAGGCCGTCGACACAGACCGGTATTTCGTCATCTGCCCCAACGTGCTCGGCGGCTGCCGCGGGACGACGGGGCCCATCAGCACGAATGCGGCGACGGGGCGGCCGTACGGGCCCGACTTCCCCACCATCACCACCCGCGACATCGTGGACGTCCAGCGTGCGCTTGTCGACCACCTCGGCATCCAGAGGCTCCGCGCGGTTGTCGGCGGGTCGATGGGCGGACACCAGGCGCTCGCGTGGGCGACGCGATTCCCCGAACGCGTCGGCGGCGCGGCCGCCATCGCCACCTCCGCGCGCCTCACGGCCCAGGCGCTCGCCTTTGACGTCGTCGGGCGCAACGCCATCCTGCGCGACCCGAACTTCGAGGACGGCCAGTATTACGGCCGCGGCGGGCCGACGGTGGGCCTGGCGCTCGCGCGGATGCTCGGGCACATCACCTATCTCTCGCCCGAAGCGATGGCGGAGAAGTTCGAGGCGGATCGGCTACAGCCGCGCGACGTGGCGACGGCGTTCGAGAAGCGGTTCTCCGTCGGCTCGTATCTGGCCTACCAGGGAGACCGGTTCGTCGAGCGATTCGACGCGAACAGCTACATCCGCCTGTCGACGGCGATGGACCTCTTCGATCTCGGGGCAACGCCCGAGTTGCTGAGGGAGAACCTCGCGAAGAGCGCGTGCCGCTGGCTCGTTCTCAGCTTCAGCAGCGACTGGCTCTTTCCGCCCGAGCAGTCGCGGGACATCGTCGACGCGCTTGTTTCCCTCGGCCGGCCGGTGACCTACATCAATGTCCCCAGCCGCTGCGGCCACGATGCGTTCCTGCTGGAGGACGACATCGAGACCTACGGGGAGACTCTCGGGGCCTTCATTGCCAACATCGAAGCCGCCCCGGCCGGCTCCGCCGACGAGGACGACGACGTCTATGCCGCGGGCGAGACGAGCATCTTCCACCCGCACCGCATCGACTACGACCGCATCGTCGAGCGCATCCCGGAGGGCTCCAGCGTCCTGGACCTCGGCTGCGGCCGCGGGGGGCTTCTCAGCCGCCTTCGCCGGAAGGGCTGCGCGCCGCTTGTGGGGGTCGAACTCAGCCCGGAGGCCATCGTCGAGTGCTCCCGGCGCTCGCTCGACGTCGTCCACGGCGACGTCAACGACGGACTAGCCGCGTTCACCGACAAGCAGTTCGACTACGTCGTGCTCTCGCAGACGCTCCAGGCAATCCGGAACGTGGAAGACCTGATCGACGACATGCTGCGCGTCGGCCGGAACTGCGTCGTGAGCTTCCCGAACTTCGGCTATCACAAGTTGCGGCGGATGCTTGTCGAGCAGGGACGCGCCCCGGAGGCGCGGGGGCTCCTGCGCTTCAAGTGGCACAACAGCCCGAACATCCGTTTCTTCACGATCCTCGACTTCGAGGAATTCTGCGCGGCGAGGAATATCCGCGTGCTCCAGCGGGTGGCGCTCGACACGGAAGACTCGCTCGAAGTCAAGGGCGACGCCAACCGCTGGGCGGACACCGCCATCTTCATCATCGGACGGTGATCGGCGCGGCCGGAAAGGGAGCGAAAAGGAGCGCGCGATGCGGGCGTTGGGTTTGCTCTCGGGCGGGCTGGACAGCCTCCTCGCCCTCAAGGTCGTCCTGGAGCAGGGCATCGAAGTCGAGGCCCTGAACTTCGTGAGCGTGTTCTGTACCTGTACGCCGAAGGGCAGTTCCTGTTCCGCCGCGAGGACCGCGGCTGAGCAACTCGGCATTGACGTCAAGACGGTCAATACGTCGAAGGAGTTCCTCGACGTCGTTCGGCGGCCGAAGCACGGCTACGGGCGCAACCTCAACCCGTGTCTCGACTGCCGCATCCTGATGTTCCGCACGGCGCACGCCCGGCTGGCGGAGGCCGGGGCCTCGTTCATCGTTACGGGAGAGGTGCTGGGCGAACGGCCGATGTCCCAGCGTCGCGAGGCGATGGCGCTGATCGAGAAGGAAGCGGGACTGGAGGGCCTCATCGTCAGGCCGCTTTCTGCCGCGCTTCTCGAACCGAGTCTCCCGGAGCAGCGGGGCTGGGTCGATCGCAGCCGCCTGCTGAGCATCAAGGGCCGGTCGCGCAAGCCGCAGATCGAGCTGGCCCGGGACTATGGCCTCACGGATTACCCCTGCCCGGCAGGCGGGTGCCTCCTGACCGACGCCGGGTTTGCCGGACGCATGTGGGACCTGATGAAGCACGAGCCCGGTTTCTCCCTGTCGGACGTGCAGCTCTTGAAACACGGCAAGCACTTCCGCCTCTCGCCGAGGGCCAAGGCGATTGTGGGCCGGGACGAAGAGGACAACCGGATGCTGTCGGCCCTCGCCGGCGGGCTGGATCGGCTCCTCGAAGTGGTCGGGCATACGGGGCCGCTGACCGTTGTGCGGGGCGCGCCTGCCCGCGAGGACCTGCTTGCGGCCGCCTCGATCACGGCGCGGTATAGCGGCGCGCGGGACCGCAAACAGGTCCCCGTGCGGATCGGCGCCAACGGCTCCGCCGCCGGAGAGGTCGTTGACGTTCCCCCGGCCACGGAAGACTATCTGTCGACCGTGCGTATCGGTCTTCTCACGCGTGAGGAGAAACGCGCATGAACCAGCATCGCTCCGGACACCATGACAGCGTCTATCTCGACCATGCCGCCACGACGCCGGTGCGGCCCGAGGTCGTTGAGGCGATGCTGCCGTGCTTCACGCACACCTTCGGCAACGCGTCCAGCATCCACCAGTTCGGGCAGGAGGCGAAGCGGGCGCTGGAGCGTGCCAGGGAGACGGTGGCTCGCAGCATCGGGGCCGATCCCGCGGAGATCTTCTTCACGAGCGGCGGCACCGAGAGCGACAACCTCGCCATCGAAGGCGTCGTGCGCGCCGCAGGCCGGGAGAAGAGGCACCCGATCACGTCGCAGGTGGAGCATCACGCCGTCCTCAACTGTTTCCGGCACCTCAAGCAGACCGGCCGCGGCGTCACGTATCTCCCCGTGGACCGCTTCGGCGTCGTCGACCTCGGCGATGTGGCGGCCGCCGTCCGGCCGGACACGGCCCTCGTCTCGATCATGCTGGCCAACAACGAGACGGGGACGCTGCAGCCGATCCGCGAAATTGCCGCGATTGCCCGCGAGCGCGGCGTGCCCGTCCACACGGACGCCGTGCAGGCAGTCGGGAAGGTCCCGGTGAACGTGAAGGACCTGGGCGTGGACCTCCTCTCGATCTCCGCTCACAAGATCTACGGCCCCAAGGGCGTGGGGGCGCTCTATATCCGCAAGGGCACAAAGATTGCGCCTCTCTTCCACGGCGGGCACCACGAAAGCGGGATGCGTCCGGGCACGGAGAACGTCGCGTCGATCGTCGGCCTGGCGCGCGCCCTCGAACTGGCGACGGAGGAATTGCCCCGGACGGCCCCTCGGCTTGCGGCGCTTCGCGACCGGCTGGAACGCGGCATCCGCGAGCGGATCGCCGACGTTCACCTGAACGGTCACCCGCGCGAGAGGCTGCCGAACATCCTCAACATCGGCTTCGAGGCCATCGAAGGGGAGGCGATGCTGCTGGCGCTGGACCTTTCAGGAATCGCAGTATCGACCGGCTCGGCCTGCACTTCGGGGTCGATGGAATCCTCGCACGTGCTGAGCGCCATGAGAGTGCCGCCGGAACTCGCCCGAGCGGCACTGAGGTTCTCGCTGGGCATGAGCACCACGGAAGCCCGCATTGACTTTGTACTCGAACGGCTGACCGACATCGTGGCTCGCCTGCGGCACATGTCTCCGCTGCACGCGGGCGGAGGCTTTAGAAATGGTCGGTAGGGCCAGGAGCGTCCTCGTCGCCATGAGCGGAGGAGTCGATTCGTCGGTTGCGGCCGCCGTGCTGCTCCGCGCGGGCTACGACGTGACGGGCGTGTTCCTGTGCCTCAGCATTCCCGGCGCCGGGGACGCGAGCCACTCGACCTGCTGCTCGCCGAAGGACGCCGAGGACGCCCGTCGCGTGGCGGATGATCTCGGCATTCGTCTCTTCGTCCACCCGGCGGGGGGCGCCTTCGAGTGGATCGTGAACCAGTTCGCGTCCGAGTACGCGCGCGGGCGCACGCCGAATCCCTGCATTCACTGCAATTCGCGCATCAAATTCGGCCTGCTGTTCGACGTGGCGGACGCGTGCGGCATCCGATACGTCGCCACAGGACACTACGCCCGGATCGCGAGCGCCGACGGGGCATCCGCAATCGCCCGCGCGGCCAACCGGCGGAAAGACCAATCCTACGCGCTCTTTGCGGTGAACCCGGACCGCCTCGACCGGGTCCTGTTTCCCATCGGCGAATTCGGCAGCAAGGGCGAGGTCCGGGACGTGGCGCGCATGGCGCGGCTGAACGTCCACGATAAGCCCGACAGTCAGGAGTTATGCTTCATCCCCGGCAACGACCACGCGTCGTGGCTTCGCGAGCGCGCTCCCCATGCGCTGCGGCCGGGAAAGATCGTCGACTCCGGCGGGGTGGTCCTCGGCGAACACGACGGCTACGGACGGTTCACCATCGGCCAGCGTCGCGGCGTGAGAGTTGCCGCGGGCAGCCCCCTCTACGTCACGCGTATTGATCCGGACACGGCCGTCGTCACCGTCGGCCCGCGCGAGGCCCTGCTGACGCGCGTGCTTTCCGCCTCCGGCGCCGTCTGGCATCGCCCCGTTCCTCAAGAATTCGACGCAGTCGTCCAGATTCGCTACGGTCACGCCGGCGCCGGAGCCCGTGTCCGAATCACGGGGGAGGGATCGTTCTCCGCGCAGTTCGCGGAGCCTCTCTCCGCCGTGACGCCGGGCCAGGCGGCGGTCGTGTATCGAGGCGACATTCTTTTGGGAGGGGGATGGATCGACGGCCCAGTCGGTCTGTCCGGCGGGCTATGATGCAGGCTACGGGGTTGCCGTCGGCGACATGCGCCAGCCGGGGTGGGGTTCGGTGCGGCCCATGACGTAGAAGAAGAAATACGTGCTGCCCCACTTGCGCGTCAATTCCCCGGCGGCGAACTCCTTCCTGGGGCCCACGGCGGCCCGCCAGCGGTCGAGGTCGGGGAGGAACAGGCGGAATCGAGCCTCGGTCTCGACGCTGATGCGTCGTCCAGGCAGATCGGGGACGAGGTCGGGATGGATGTCCTGCTGGAGGCACAGGGCCTGTTCATAGAGCGCCGGGATGCCGGGGTAGTCGAAGCTGCCGATGAGCTTCACGTCTTCCGAGAAGCGGTCGAGATTGCGCGTGAGCAGGTCGTAGGCGATCAGGTACTCGAAGGCCATCCGGTTTTGCGGATTCGCGGCGAGCAGGTCCCGGAGCGGCTGGTCGTAGGTGAGGCCGCCGAGGGCCCCGAATCCCCGGTCGCTGAGGAGGAGGAACGCCTGCGCGCGGGAGACCTGCGGGTCGTGAGTCAGCGCCGGGTCGGCGTCGAGCATTCTGCGGAATTCCTGCGCGCGGCGGTGCCAGAGGAGATTCTGAGCGAGGGTTCCGGCGAGCGCCCGCGCTGCCTCGGGCCGGCCTTTCAGCGCGTTGATGCGGGCGAGCAGCAGGAGCAGCCCGGGCGAGGGGCCTTCGATCTCCATCGCCGTGTGCGCCCATCCTTCGGCGAAGTTCTCGTTGCCCAATTCGAAATGGATCTCCGCGAGCTTCGCGTAGCTGACGCTCGTCTTCTCGTCGGGCGCCAGGTGCAGCGTCGGCGGGCGGACGCACTGCGGATAGTCGCACATGTCCCATGGGAGCCGCCCCGCATGGAAGAGCGCGCGGTTGACCTCGTGCATCACGCCGACGTCGTAGGAATCGGACGGGACGCGCTTCGCGGACTCCAGGACGCGTTGCCACTCGCCGCGCGCAGCGAAGTCGTCGACCGCGATCCGCCGACCGGCGCCGACGTCGAAGGAGAGCCACGTCAGACAGACGCTGGCCAGAAGGAATATGCCCAGGGAGACCGGGGTCCAGGACGCTGCAGGACTCCTGAGCTTCCTGCCGAACGCGACGACGGCGGCCGCGGCGAGCGGAATGAAGAGCATGAGTGTTCCGTGGATCAGCGACAGGACCAGCAGCGGGTGCCGGAGCGCGGCGGGCTCGGCGCCGGGTGAGGTGCGGAAGCTCATATATTCCGGGCGATAGGGGATCAGGTTGACGAACGCCTGCCGGACGCCGAGGTCGACGGCGCACGCCGCGACGATGAGCGGGGCAAGCGGGGCCGAGATGACGAAAGCTCTCGGCCATACGGCGCGACGCTCGCGAGCCCATTCCACGACGGCCGCGAGGACCGCGAAGAGGACGGCGACTCCGCCGGCAACGTAATAGAGCAGGAGGTAGAGCCCCGCGAACGCCGCGATTCGACGGCCGGCAGCGTCGGCAGCCCGCCTGGCGTAGAGGTTCGTGAAGACGAGCGCCGCGAGCAGCGCGAAGGTGGGCTCCGGGCGATAGTCGTAGCGCCCGTGGAGCATCAGGAGCAGCAGCACCGGGACGCACGCCAACCAGGGCGGGGTGTCGCGTCCCGCGACCGTGTTCAGGAGCCTGCGGGTCGCAAGCCACGTGAGCATCGCGAGGAGGGTGAGGATGAGCGCCCCGGCAGTCGGCCATGCGCTGAACTGCCAGGCGAAGGCCGAGACGTAATCGAGCGGCCCGCCGGGCCGAGTGAAGGAGTCGCGGAGGAATCCGAATGTGGTCAGAAAGGCGGGGGACTGATAGCGGCTGATGAGGCCCGGGTCGACCGCGAGCCGTATCCACAGGAAGAAGAGACCGAATACGAAAAGCGCGGCAAGCGCCTCCCGCGGGGCGATGCGAGTCGGTCTCAGGGGTTCGGGCTCGGACATATCCGGGTGCAACCTAACAGCCCGCGGGCGAAGGCGCAAGCCAAAATCCGCGCGGCGGCTCGGAACATAGCCTCTTGCCACGTCGTCCGGCGTCCGCTAGAATGACGGGCGCGAACCTGGAGGGGAATCTCGCATGTTCAAGAGGAAGCCGCTGCACAAGATCGTCCAGGAGGCGGACGACAACGTCCACGGCCTCCGCCGGGCGCTGGGGGCCGTGAACCTCGTCAGCCTGGGCATCGGCGTCATCGTCGGCGCCGGCATCTTCGTGGTCACGGGCACGGCCGCGGCGAAGCACGCCGGGCCGGCGATCATGCTGTCGTTCGTGCTCTCGGGCGTCGCGTGCGCCTTCGCCGGGCTCTGCTACGCCGAACTGGCCTCGATGATCCCTATTTCGGGGTCCGCCTACACCTACGCCTACGCGACGATGGGCGAGTTTGTCGCCTGGATCATCGGCTGGGACCTCATCCTCGAATACCTCTTCGGCGCCGCCACCGTCGCGGTCGGGTGGTCCGGCTACGTCGTCAGTTTCCTGCGCGACCTGGGCATTCAACTCGCCCCGCAGTGGGCCGCCGCGACGGGCACGCAGGTGACGACCGCGTCGGGGGCGACGGTCACCGCCTACGCCAACATCCCGGCGATGCTGGTCGTCGCGGTGCTGACGGCGCTTCTCATCATCGGCATCCGCGAGTCGGCGGGATTCAATAACCTGATCGTCGTCGTGAAGCTGAGCGTGATCGTGCTCTTCATCGCTTTCGGGTTCTACTTCGTCAAGACCGCGAACTGGCATCCGTTCATCCCGCCCAACACCGGCGAGGTCGGGCACTTCGGCTGGACGGGCATCCTGCGCGGGGCGGGGGTGATCTTCTTCGCCTACATCGGCTTCGACTGCGTCTCTACGGCCGCGCAGGAGGCGAAGAACCCGAAGCGCGACATGCCCATCGGCATCTTGGGCTCGCTCGGCGTCTGCACGGTGCTTTACATTCTCGTGGCGCTCGTGATGACGGGCATGGTTTCCTACACGCAACTCAACGTCGACGCCCCCGTGGCCACGGCCGTGGACGCCGCCGGGTCGCAGCTCAACTGGCTCAAGCCGCTGGTCAAGTTCGGGGCCATCGCCGGGCTGACCTCGGTGGTCCTCGTCCTGCTTCTCGGACAGTCGCGCGTGTTTTTCTCGATGTCGAACGACGGCCTCTTGCCGCCCGTGTTCTCCAGGGTTCACCCCCGGTTCAAGACACCTTACCTCACCACCCTCGTGACCGGCCTCGTGGCGATGGCTGTGGCCGGGGCGTTCCCGATGGACCTTCTCGGCGAGCTGGTGTCCATCGGCACGCTCCTGGCGTTCGTGATCGTCTGCGTCGCGGTCTGGGTGTTGCGCAGGCGACACCCGGAGTTTCCGCGCGCGTTCCGCACACCCTGGGTCCCGTTCGTGGCCACCATGGGCGCCGGGCTCGCGCTGCTCCAGATGTATTTCCTGCCGAGGGACACCTGGCTTCGCCTGGTCATCTGGATGGCCGTCGGGTTTGTCATCTTCTTCGCCTACAGCCGCCGGCACAGCAAGCTCCGGCGCGAGCAATCCCATGCGCCCGAGCCGCAGTCGGGGGGCCGGACGCCGTAATTCGATAACTCCAAGGCCGGGGGGCTAAAGGAGGACGTCGTCATGAGGAAGCTCGCCTGGCTCGCCGTCTATGCGCTCGCTGTGGCGCTGCCGATCATCGTCGTCTCGCTCACCGGGCCGGAGGGCGATGACGACCCGTTCCTCCTGGAAGCGGGCAACACCTGCGCGCTTATCGCGCTCGGAATCCTCCTCATGCAGCCCGTGCTTGCTTCGCGGCCGCGGCACCCCGAGCGGGCGTTCGGGCTCGATGCGATCTACCGCTTCCACCGGTTCGTGGGAGTGACGGCGGGCGTGCTGCTCCTTCTGCATCCGCTGCTCCTTGCGGCGTCGAATAAGTCCCTGCTCCTCATCACGAGTTTTCAACTCCCCTGGTTCATCCTTCTGGCCAAGGCCGGCCTCGGCGTTGTCACGGCGCTGGTCGTCACGTCGCTCTTCCGCGGGGCGCTGAGGCTGCGGTTCGAGGCATGGCGGGCGCTGCACAATGCGCTTGCGGTGCCGCTCGTGGCGATCGGGCTCATTCACAGCGGACTCGTCGGGGGGCCGGACAGGGTCTTCGGCCGTCCGGCGGCGCTCGCGGCGTGGGTGGCCTTCGGGCTGGTCGCGGTCTCGGTGTGGCTCTGGCACCGCGTGGTGCGGCCGGTGCGGCTGAAGGCCCGCTCGTGGACGGTGGTCGAGGTGAAGAAGGAATCGCACAACGTGTGGACGGTGAAGCTTGAGCCGCCGGTGGGCGCGGACGTGCCCGACTACCTGCCGGGCCAGTTCCATTTCCTCACCCTCTACCGGCACAAGGGCCCGCGGCCCGAAGAGCATCCGTTCACGATCTCGTCGAGCCCGACGGAGAAGCGTTTCGTCACGTCGACCATCAAGGCCTCGGGCGACTTCACCGCGACGATCGGGGAGAGCACCTGCGGCAGCGACGCGGCGGCGCGGCAGGGGGCCTTCGGGCGGTTCTCCTCGGCTCTTCACCCGGAGGAGAAGGACTTGGTCTTCATCGCCGGCGGCATCGGCGTGACGCCTTTCATCAGCATGTTGCGCTGGATGCGCGACGTGAAGTGGGACGGCGGCGTGACCCTCCTCTGGTCGAACCGCGCCGAGCGGGATATCCTTTTCCGCGACGAACTCGACGCCCTCGTGCGTGACGGGGTTCCCGCGCTCAAGGTCGTTCACGTTCTCAGCGAGCCGGATGCGTCGTGGCAGGGGGCGAAGGGGCGCATTGACGAGGCCATTCTGAAGCCGTTTGTCGACGCTGAAGCGGCGGGCAAGGTCTTCTACGTCTGCGGCCCGCCCGGAATGATCAAGAGCATCTCCGCCGCGCTCCGGTCGCTGGGCGTTTCGCGGCGCCGGATACGCTCCGAACGGTTCGCTCTCTAGCGCGGGACCTCGCGCCGGTCGGGCACGGTGAGGATCATCGCCGCATTCTTTGCATCGCCTCCGACGGTCACGGTCACGGTTTCGAACGCCTTGCCGAAACGCGGGTTCACGGTTGCGGAGCTGAGTCGATAGGTCCCGGCGGGCGCGAGAACCGTGAAGGTCCCGTCCTCGTCGACGAGCGTTCGGGTGCGGAAAGTCGGCCCGGTGACGTCGACGGCGACGTTGAGGACCGCCTCGCCCCCGGCGTCTTCGACACGGCCCGAGATCGCGCAGTCGACGTCGGCCAGGACGACCTCCACGCGGCCTTCGCCGCCGGGCTTCACGTCCGCCCACGCCTCGCCGACCGTCCCGTCGGGCGCCGTGACCACCACGCGGGGCCCGTTCGGCGGGCACCCTTCCAGCCGGAACTTCCCGTCCGCGTCGCACGCGAAGACCTTCGCCCCCGGAACGCTTGCCTTGAACGCCGTGACGGGCTTGCCCGACTTCCGCTTGACCGTGCCGGTGACGACGCCATTGCGTCCGAGCACCACATCGAGGTCGTCGACACCGGCGGCAAGATCGTTCAGGACCACCTGGCTCGGGGCGTGCGGTTGCTGCGTCGGCGAGAGCACGCTCCAGCCGTCGAGCCGGAACCAGAGCGCAATGTTGTCGCGCAAGCCGCGGTCGACGGCGAACCGCCCGTCGGCGTCGGTGCGGACGTGGCGGAGGGGGAACGAGGTCTGGACGACGATGTCCTTCATCGGAGCGCCGTCCGTGTCGACGACGCGGCCGCGAATCGCCTGTGCCTTCAGCGCCTTGCCGAGCTTGAGTTCGGTCTCCCCCGGTGCGCGGTCGTCACTTGCCCGGAGGTCGCCTGCAAGCGCCGTGGCGCCGCCGGGGCCTTCCGCGCCGAGCGAGAAGATGTCCGCGTCGCCGTCGCTCAAGAAGAGGAGCTTCATCCCCTCGGCGGTCTCGTGCACGACGGTCATGGTGAACCGTCCGTCTTCGCCCGTGGCCGTCCGGCAGAGCGCGGGGCAGCGGCGCTCCGCGATATCGATCTTGCTCGAAAGCCACGAGTCCTCGGGGTGCAGGGCATTCCGAAGGCTCGCGTCGTCCGCTTTACCGGACAGGAGCACGACCGACGCGTGCGGGACCGGCTTGCCGGCGTCGTCGAGCACGCGCCCCGCGAACGTGACGAGGCGCGCCGAAACGAGCGCGATGTCGATCGCTGTTTCCGGCCCCGCGGGCTCAAACGCGACTTCCTTCGGGTGGAAGAACCGCTCGCCCTTCGTCACCGGCTTGAGCGGCTCGCGCGTGCCGTCGTCGCGCCAAGTGTTGATGCCGCCGCGGTCGGGCCGGGGCGGGCGAACCACGACCTTGTTCCGGGCGCCGGCCTCGCGCAGCGGAATGAGCCCGAGGTCGAAGCGTCCTTGTTCGTCGGTCGCGGCGTTCCCGACGCTCTCGACCGAAACGCCGGGGATGGGGTGGCCGACCTCGTCATGCGCCACCCCTCGAACGCGCGTGGCGCCGCCGAGCGTGATGACGGCGTCCTCGACGGCCTGCCCGGAGGTCAGCTTGCCGGGGCGGAACGTTCCGACGCCCTGGGGCGAGATCGCGACGATAGGCTCGTCTTCGCCCAGCCGGCCGGTCGTGATGAGGAAGCGGCCGTCGCCGTCCGTGCGCACGAGCCGGTACATGGCGGGCTCGCTCGTCATGTCCCAGAAGGCGCGCGTGGCGACCAGTGCCCCGGAGACGCTCTTGCCGTCGGGCGCGACCACGCGGCCCGAGATGCTTGCGGTCCGTTTCATCTCGATCGACACGAACCCGCGGCCCGCCGGCTCGACCGGCACCTCGATGCGCTCCCATCCGTCGCGCTGAGGCGCAATCGCCCAGCCGGGGTGGCGAGCATCGACGGTGTAATCGCCGGGCGGAACGCCGTCGAGGGCAAAGCGCCCGTCTGCTCCGGTGACGGTCGTCATGGAGAAACCGGACATGAAGTTCGGCCGGACGGTCACGTCGGCCGCGGCGATCCCCTGCGACGTGCGGCAGTCGACGACCCGGCCTGCGATGCGTCCGGGGGCGCCGAGGGCGAGCGATATCTCCCCGGCCGAGCTTCGAGCGAGCCGGTAGGAGGAGAGGCGTCCGTTCGACTCCGCGAAGAGCATGCCCTGGCCGATCGACTCGGCGAGGCCGTCGATGCGGAAGCGTCCGGCCGCGTCGGTCTTCACCTCCCATCGCTCGCCGTACTCGGCGATGAGCACGACGCGCGCGCCGGGCGCGGGGGCGCCGGTTGCCCCGTCGCCGACGAATCCCGCGAGGGGGATCCGGGCGACAGGCTTCAGCCTCGCCTCGACGGGGCCATCGACGCCGGCGATGACGGACGGCTCGGCGCTTGTGTAGCCCGTCCGACGTATCCAGAAATAGTAGCGCGCTCCGGCGAGCGGGACCGGAAGCCGGAACCGCCCGTCAGCGTCCGTTTGCGTGTTGACCGTGGCGGCGTTGGTGAGCGGGGCGAGCGCGAACGACCATGCCGACACGAGGGCGCCCGCGATGGGGCGTCCGTTGTCGTCGAGGACGCGTCCGGCGACGACGTCCGGATCAGGCGCGGCGAGACACGCTCCGGCCGCGGCCGCGGAGATGAACAGCGCAAGGATCGTCGCGCGAAGGTCCATGGCGTCTCCCCGGTGATGAACTACGGACAAGGGCATTATAGCCGGGACCGGACGATCCGCGTGTAAACGGCGTGTAACGAGCCGCGAGGTCACTTGTCCTTCTTGTTGCCGAAGAGGCCGTCGAGAGTCTTGCCGACGCCTTCCGCGGCGCCCTTGGCGGCGTCCTCCAGCGGCTTCGCGGCGTTCTGAATCTGCTTGCCGAGGTCGCCCGTCTGGCCGATCAGCTTCGACGCGCCTTCTCCCAGCGTCTTGGCTGCGTTCGAGAGGCTGCCGCCGATATCGGCGGCGAGGTCCGCAGGGATGATTCCCTTGCCCTTGTCGAGCACGGCGGCGATGACGGCCGGGAAGACGCGCGCCATGACGTCCGCCACGGAGACGCCCTTGTCCGAGACGTCGTTGAGAACGATCTCGGGAATCCTCACGGTGATCACCGACGAATCGCCGGCGGTCGCCAGGAGTTGCACGTTCGCGGTGATGTTCTTCATCTCGATCGTCCCGATCCTCACGCGCCGGCCGCCTTCCTTCTTTTCGCCGGAGCCGAGCGCGGTGATGTGATTGACGACGTCCTGGATGTTGCTGCCGCCTGCCTTGCGGTCGATGTTGACGACGATGTCGCTGACCCCGATGCGCGGGACGTCGATGACGTCGCTGAAGAGCGAGCCGGTCTTCGCGTCGACGTCCCACCGCCCGGATTTCAAAAGCAGGGCGCTCCGGTATCCGCTCGGATTGGCGACGGTGACGTTGTCGAGCCCGAGGTGCCCCCGGAGGAGGCTGACGCTCGCCGAGCCGACGCGTGTGTCGACGCCGAGCGCGTAGCTGCCGCCTTTCTCCACGGCCGCCTTGGCCAGCGAGTCGATCGTCAGGTAGGCCACCACGGCCGCAATGATCAGGAGGAGTACGACGCCTGAGAGGATGATCCAGAGCTTGCGCATGGGCCGACTCCTTGTCCGGGACTGGCCTGGTGGAGGTTTGCTGACCCCATTATTGTGGCTTCGCCACGCACGGGTGTCAAGCTTCGTACCTCGTGGCGCATCCGAACCTTAGGCCCGGCGGGGTGTTACAATGCTACAGAAGTTCAGGCTTTGAGGCCGTGTCCAGTGGGCTCGACTCGCCCTTATCCTGGAAATCCCCCCAAATTCACCGGATTCCCCGGCCTTTCTAAACGTTTCACCTTGACTTCCGAGGCGGGTTCTGTTAGATTCCCGCATCAAGTCTTCGATAATATCTTCAAGGTACACCTTGGGGGGAGCCCGTCCGGACGGCTCCGTCCGGTCTCGAAATCCCAGCCGGCGCCGCGTTAGGGGCGCCAGGAGGCGGTTCTCCGAGGGGAGCGCAAGGCCCCGCGAGGAACGGCCCATCTAAGTCCTGTGACGGAGGGCAGACAACGTCATGAAGGAATCGTTGGATACTTTACATCCGTCTCTGCGGGGATGGACCTACCGCAAAGTCTTCCTGACCGGGGCCACCGGCCTAGTCGGGGGGCAACTCCTCTACGACATGCTCCGGCTTCCCCAGGTCGAGGAAGTCGTCTGCCTCGTGCGTCCCGCCAACGGTCTTTCGGGTCTGGGGCGTGTCCAGCAGAAGCTCCGCCGGTATGGCGTCAAGGGGCCGAGGCTCGAAGCCGCCATGACGCGAGTCCGCGCGATGGAGGGCAGCGTCGACGAGCCGATGTGGGGGCTGGGCGAGGCGGACCTGAACTGGATTCGCAACGAGTGCGAGCTTTTCGTCCACTGCGCGGCGTCGATCTCGTTCAGCGACGGCAAGACGAACGAGGCCATCAACGTCGTCGGCACGAAGAACATGCTCGACGTGCTCCGCGGGGCGAAGAGCATCAAGCTGTTCGTCCCTTTCAGCACCGCGACGCTGTGCGGGTGGGCGCCGAACGAGGTGATCAAGGAAGAGGACGGGCTCGCGCGCACTAACC
This sequence comes from Planctomycetota bacterium, assembly GCA_037439485.1. Lineage (GTDB taxonomy): Bacteria > Planctomycetota > DG-23 > DATKVD01 > DATKVD01 > JBBIVY01. The sequence continues at coordinate 24,044 of JBBIVY010000032.1, forward strand.
ACATCATCGCCTACACAATCACCAAGTCGAAGGCGGAGAAGATGCTGCGGGCCGCGAAGGCCGATCTGCCGCCGATGTTCTTCGTGCGGCCGTGCGCCGTGATGGCCTACGGGTCGAAGGACCGCAAGCAGGCGAAGCTGTTCCTCTGGAGCCTCATCGCGATCTCGCAGCTTCCTTTCGTCCGGCTCCGCCGCGAGTCGCTCATGGATATCGTTACGGTCGACTTCGTGGTGCAGGCCACGATGCGGCTCATCGTCAAGTACCCGAACCTCAAGTACGACTGCTACCACCTGACGGGAGGCGTCGAGAAATCCGCGACGTGCGGCGAAATCTTCGACGTGGCGTGTGCGCGGTCGAGCCGTGAAAAGCTGCCGCAGGTTGTGCCCCCGGAGGCGTGGACCGCCGAACACGATCAGGCGCTCCGCGCGCAGGGGTTTGGACCGGTATGGGACTCGCTGCAGGTCTACATGCCGTTCATGGACATGAACTGCGTCTACGACAACACGTGGCTCAAGGAGGAACTCGGCGCCGACCTGCCGAGCCTGCCGAAGTTCACGGACTACCTGAATGAGATGATCGCCATGATTGATCCAGCCCTTGTGACCGCGGTTACGGACGCGGCCTCCTCATGATAGCAGGGGGGCGGCGCAATGAAAGACTCTCTCTCGGATCTGCATCCGTCGCTGAAGGACTGGTCCCACCGCAAGGTATTCCTGACCGGAGCCACCGGTCTCATCGGCGGGCAGGTCCTGTATGAATTGCTGCGTCTGCCGCAGGTGGCGGAGGTGGTGTGCCTCGCGCGCCCGGCGAACGGGCACACGGGCGAGGATCGCCTGGCCCGGCGGCTGAAGAAGGCGGGCCTCAACGGCGAGGCCCTGACGCAAGCCATGAAGCGTGTGCGCTGCGCCGTGGGGTCGCTCACGATTCCGATGTGGGGCCTCGATAAGAACAACCTCGACTGGGTCCGCCGCGAGGCCGACCTCTTCGTCCACTGCGCGGCGTCGACATCGTTCGTGGACACGCAGGGCTGCGAGGCGATCAACATCGACGGCACGCGCCACATGCTCGACGTGGTCGAGGGCGCGAAGTCGCTGCGGCGGCTCGTTCACTTCAGCACGGCGACGGTGTGCGGGTGCCTGCCGAACCGGCTGATCAGCGAGGACGAGTCGCTGCCGCTCTCGACGAACCACGTGTTCGCCTACACGAGGACGAAGGCGGAGTCGGAGCGGATCCTCTGGGCGGTGGCGGACCGGCTGCCGATCTTGGTGGTGAGGCCGAGCATCACGATGGCTTGGCCGGGGCGCGACCCGAAGCAGGCGAAGCTCTTCCTGTGGGGCATGATCGCGATGGCGCGCCTGCCGTACGTGCCGCTCAGGCGCGAGTCGTACATGGACATCGTGACGCTGGACTACGTCGTGCAGACCACGATGCGGCTTATCGCGAAGGGGGATCGCCTTTCGCACAACTGCTATCACCAGACCGCGGGCCGGCGCTTCGCGAACAACTGCGGCGAGATTCAGGACACGGCCTTCACGCATACGCGGCTGACGAAGCTGCCGCAGATCGTGCGTCCGGAAGACTGGGACGAGTCGCACGAGCAGGCCATCGAGGAGGCGGGCCTGTCGACACTCTACGAGGCGCTGCAGGTTCTCCTGCCGTACGTCAACCTCAATCTGCTCTACGACAACACCCGGCTCATGAAGGAACTGGGCGATGATTTTCCGCAACTGCCGAAGTTCTGCGACTACTTCAACGAGATGATCGCGACGATCGACCCCAGCCTCGTGTCCTCCGTGACGGAGGAGGGGTAGCAGGCGCGCCGGCTCAGGACAAAAGGAAAGGGCCCCGACAAAGTCGGAGCCCTTTTTTTCATCCAATGGCGGAGAGGATGGGATTCGAACCCATGGAGGGGATTTAGGTCCCCTCACCTGATTAGCAATCAGGCGCCTTCGGCCGCTCAGCCACCTCTCCAGCCGAAGGCAGTATAACCGCGGGGGTTTTTGCTGTCAAGTCTTTGTTTACCCTGTCTCACCACCCGCTCAGAATATTGACGTGTCCCTCGGGACGCTGCGACAGGTCGTTCGTGACGAACACCTTCGTGACCTTGTGCCGGGTCTTGTTGGCGACGGTCAGCGTGTGTCGGCCCGGATCGAGCGTCCACTGTCCCCACGGTCCGTAGCTCATCCAGGGCGCATCGCTCAGCCCGTCGAGCGAGGCGGTCCACGTGTGCTTCGGGGCGCTGTCGATGGACAGGTCGATGTAGTTGCCTCCGCCGTCATGCCTTTCGAGCTGGAGCCAGACGACGTAGGTGTCCTTCTTCGGCGCGTCGAAGGTCACGGAGGTGACGGGTTCCACGAACTCCTTCTCGAAGTTGAACCGCTCGATCGTCGGAAGCGTGACCTTCGCCGCCTGGGAGGGCGCCGATTCGTTCATCGCGCGATCGACGGCGGTGACGACGTAGTGCAGCGTCTGGCCGGGCTTGAGCCCCCAGTCGACGGCCGTCGGCCCGTCAGGCGAGGCGATGAGGTTCTCCTGCCGCGTGGCGACCTCCGGCCCGGCGCCGCAGTAGACGTTGTAGTGGTGGAACGTCGCCGAGGCGTCCGGTTTCCAGGTGAGCCTCACCGACCCGAGGCTCGTTGCTTCGGCTCGGAGGTCCGACGGAGCCGCGAGCGCCGGCCACTTCACCTTCGGCCACGCGGCGGGCTGAAACGCCGGGTCGTCGCTTGCGACGAGGGCATCGACGGCGCTTCCGTAGAGGTCGCTCGTGAGGAGGACTTCGTTGGCCCCCGGCTTGAGGGGCAGGAATCCCGCGAAGCGCACCCAGGCCCATTCGGCCGTCGGACCCCAATCGAGCCTCGCCGGCACGCCGGCCACGGTCGCGGTGAATTGCACGGCCTTTTCGCCCTTCACGCGCCCCCAGAGCGCCCACGGCCCGGGCGAGAGCGGCAGCGTCACGTTGAGCGTGACCTTCCCCGTGCCTTCCTTCTTCCGCATCCAGACGTAGTGCAGGTTCGACGCCGTGCCGTGGAACGCGCTCCACATCTCGACGGAGCGCGCGCCGTCCTCGGCTTCGACCGTGACGCAGTGCTTCGCAAGCGCCTTGAGCGTCACTTCCACGCTCAAGGGGCTTTCGAGGCCCGAGTGTTCGACCGCCGTCACGGCGTAGATGCCGGTCGGGATGGCCTCCCCGTCGACGGTGAAAGACGCGTCGGTAACGGGCTTCGCGGTGACGGGGACAAAGTTGCGCCCGGACTCGGCGCTGCGATAGACGTGGTACCCCGCGATCTCCAGGTGGTGCTTCGGCGGCTGCCACGTCAGGCGCACGCCGTCGGGGACGGGCTCGGCCTTCACGCCCGTCGGCGGCTCGGGCAGTTTGGCCACGACCGAGTAGACGTTCACGCTCCCGAGCATGTTGGAGTTGAACAGCATCTTCGTCCCGTCCGGGCTCGCGTTCGGGTTGTCGAGGGCGCCGCCGCGCTTGAGGGCCGTGTAAGAGACGCGAAAACGGTTGACGACGCCGTCGGAAGCGGGATCGGCGTAGAAGGAATGAATCTCCGACACGTGCGGCGGGCGAAGTATCCGGGTGCTGTAGACCCAGAGCTGGTCCTTGGGCATCCAGGCGAGGTACCCGTTATAGTCGTGCGGGTCGTCGTAATACTCGACGCCGGGCTTCGCGAAGAGCCGCTCGGGCGAGAGCCACGTGTTGCCGTCGATGCGCGTGATGTAGCCCTCGCAGTGCGCCCCGCGGTCGAGCCCGACGTCGCCGTGGTTCCAGTCGAACTGCACCGGTACGCGCGTGAGGCGCCCGCCGTCGATCTCGCATTGCTGGAAGCCCTGCGTGCGGTAGAGCGCGTCATACCAGAACATGATCCGCGCGGGCTGCGCCGGGTGGAACTGGTAGGAATCGTGGACCCCTTCGCCCGTGCGGACCTCGTGGAACTCCTCGGCGTCCGTGCCGAGGACCCAGAACCCCTTGCCCCCGGCGGAGACGTCGGAGCGGTCCATGAGGTACTTCCCGTCGAGCGAGACCTTGAGGTGCCAGCATCCCTTGACGTCGCGGAGTTCGCGCGTCTTCCGGCCGGTGGCGATGTTGAACTCGACCACCTTGGCGTCGCTCGGCGTGGCGTAGCAGACATCGGGCCGGGACGGGGAGCATACCTCGTTGCGGACCATGGGATAATCGCGGAAGACGTTGCGCAGTTCCGTGCCGTCGGCGCGCATCGCCATGGGGCCGTGGTCGGGTGTGGAGGTCTCCCACATTCCCGGCCGACGGCGCCAGACGAAGTACTTCCCGTCCGCGCTCCAGGCGCCGTGAAAATAGGAGAGGGCGTCGGCCCACGGGTCGTTGGTCAGGCGCATCATCAGCGCGCCGGTGTCGACGTCGTGGAAGATCACGCGCTCGGAAAGCCAGGTTCCGTCGCCCGTCTTGAGCTGGTCGTAGGGCTTCGCGCCCCAGCGGAGGCTGAGTTCGCGGAGCCCTTGGATGCTGCGGATGCCGTCGTCGGCGCTCATCGTGTAGCGCCCGGCGCCGTCGTAGGGCCTATAGGCGAGGAGGCGCTGCTGCCACGCGTCGGGCGGCTCGGCGAAAGAGATCCCCGACGCGAGCGCCAGGCAGGCGCCGAGCATCGTCAGGCGGAGGGCTGGACCGGTCATTGCGCGCCTCCGCTATTGCCGTTTCAGGTGGAACGCGGCGACGTCGAAGCGCCCCAGGTCGCCGGTCTGGAACGAGCCGTCCTTCACGGCGACGCTTTCGCCCTCGGCCCATTCGCCGGCGGAGATGCGCACGACCTTTCCGGCGAACGATCCGGGCTTGATGCCGAGCTTCGTGAAGTCCAGCGTCACCTTCGCCGCGGTGGACGGGCCGATGTTCGCGAAGACGAGGAGCATTTCGTCCGGCGATATCTTGTAGAGCGTCCCGCAGAGGTTCGTCGAATCGACCCTGAAGACCTTCGCCGCGGTGCTGACGGTGTTATAGGCCTCGGCCGACTCCAGGTCTGTCAGGCGATAGAGCTTCCACAGGTTCTTGAACGCCGTGTTCGCGTCGTCGGCCGGATCGGTCGGGTCGCCCGCGTGCTCGCCCAGCATCACCTGGGGCGAATCGCCGTAGGCCGCGGAGAAGGCCAGCGCCCGCGTGCCGCGGTCGTTGCGCGTGTTCGAGGCCCGGGGCGCGCAGCCGTTGCCCGTGCGATACCGCGCATACACGGCGCCGTCGACCATGCCAGCGAGTCCTCCGATGGCGGGGGCATAGGCGTCGAAGCAGGCCATGCCGATGCGCGTGGGCGCTTGCGGGTCGGTCTCGCCGACGAGGAATCCGTTGGGGCCGACGAGGGCGCGGAGCTTCCGCTCCCACAGGAAATGCGCGTAGGCGTCGACGTGGGTCTTGCCGTCGCCGAGCGCAGCAACCTCCTCGCCGGCGATCTTCACCGGGTAGGCGTTGGCGTTAGCGGGGCTCAGGAGGAAGCTCGGATGGACGACGTAGAGCCCGTCGTAGTCCTGCTTGAGATAGTCCGTAAACCATGCGGCGCCGCGTTCGAGGGTGTAGTAGTCTTCGCCGCGCATCGTGAGCGCGACGCGAATGCCCTTGTCGTGGCAGGCGGAGACGACGCGCTTGAGGGCGTCCGGGCTTGCGGGCTCATAGGCGCCGCCCTTGCGCCAGGAGTCGCCGAGGATGAGGACGTTGGCGCCCTCGGTGGACATCTTCGCGATGACGTCGTTTCCCGGATACCACGCGTCGCCCGACTTGCCCGCGTTGACCCAGGTGTAGATGCGCGCCGCCTGCACGCGGTTCTTGAGCACGGGGTGCGCCGAGGGCCTGCCGGTGGTCCGCTGCGTCGTGAAGCCCAGGCCGAAGCGGTTGCGGTAGGTCATCGGCCCGGCGATCTCGGTGGTGGCCCCGTGGTAGAGATTCCACTCGAACGAGAAGGTCGGCGGGTTGCGGTCGGAGCCCATCCACGTCGGGGGCGGCGACAGGCCGGACTGGCGGAACTTGAAGTGCGTGCCGAAGTCGGCGACGCTCGCGCCGATGAGGGGCTTGGCGTCCTCCCAGACGATTTCCATCGCGTTGGTGTAGCTCGTCGCCGGGTCGTGATCGAGGTTGAACGTGGCGCCGCCATAAGGGATCCACTGGTTGAGGACGTCCGGCTGGCCCTCGCGGGTGAAGTCGACGTCGAGCGGCTGGGCCTCGATGGCGCTCAGGATGGGCGGCTGCCAGCGGCCCTTGTCGAAGGTCTTGTCGACGAGGCCGTAATCCCACGTAAACTTCGCGGCCTTGCCCTGGTGCTTTTCCTTGAAGGCGTAATCCTCGACGTGCAGGCCCATGAGCGCCCAGGCCAGCTCGAAGGTGTCGTCCTTCGTGGGCAGCGAAATCTCGAAGTCGCAGAAGACGACGCCGACCTCGTAGACGTGCCAGGTGTAGGTGACGACCCACGGGCCGACCTTGCCGTTCTCCATGACGCGCGGCCGGCCTGAGACCCTGAAGTGGATTTCGCCGGGCGATTCCCTCAGCACCTCGAACTTGCACCCGCGGCCTTCGTTGGCGTAGAAGACGTCCCACTTGCCCGAGTAGTACGAATCGCGCGTCGAGGCGAAGGAGAGGGCGGGGATCGTGTCGAGGCTCTTGAACGCGAAGGTCGAGTTGACGCGGTAGAGTTTGTCGCCGTCGGAAAGCTCCACCTTGTTGAGTTCGCCGCCTCGCTCGCCATTGAACGTCATCTTCCACGCGGGCGTGCTGAGGATGAAGAGGTTGTCCTGGGTCTGCTCTTTCTTGATCTGCGCGGAAAGGGGCGCGGCCATGATGACGGCGAAAAGAGAAATGATCACGGCGCGCATAGACGCAAGCATGGTCACCTCAACGAGTTATGGCAGGGGCCAGTCGTTCCGCCGGACGGGCAACGTGGGGCAGGCATTCCTGCCTGCCAATCAGGTAATTTCTTCCTATTTGTGTCATAAACGGCTCGTGAATCACAGGTTATCGCCGATTTTCGCACGCGTCAAGGGGCGGTTCTTCTGACCCGTCCAATCATCGCTGCGGGCGAATCCGGCTGTTTCTACCTCTCCCTTCCAGGGAGAGCGTAGAAGGGGACTGTCCCGCTGTCTGGGACTGTCCCCTTCCGTTCCGGACTCGCAGGCGTCTTCTCGTACGCAGTGCTTCACCCTCACCCTGCCCTCCCCCTGAGAGGGGGAGGTATGAAGAAGCACAGCGGCTCGTCGACATCGGCCGGTCAAAGTGGGGAGGGGTCAGGCGGCTCAGGGCCTTTCAGTTCTTGTGTGGCACACCAGCAATTGAAGAGGCGCGGGCCTACGCCTGTGGCTTGCTCGTGTCATCGGGCGCGGGGGTGGGGGTGATGCCCTGGAGCTTGTCCATCCTGGCCCGCAGGCGCGCGGCACGGCGGGGGTCGCCATGCTGCTCGGCGAGGTCGGCGAGTTGCTTGACCGCGGCGAGGGCCTCGGGGGCGTTGAGGCCGCGAAGGCCGATGGTCAGGGCGTATTCGGAGCCTTTGGCAAAGTCGCCGGCCTTGAGGCAGAGCTGGATGCTCTCAAGCTTGTACTGGTTGTAGTAGGCGACGAACTGGTGGAACCGCTGCCAGCCGAGGTAGGCGCATCCGCCGAAGAGCGGCAGGCAGACGATGATTCCGACGATCGAGCCGGTCAGCGTGACGATGATCAGCGCCAGGCCGAAGCAGAAGACGCCGAGCGAAAGGAGGATGTGGATGAACGAGGCGTAGGCTCCCCAGTTCTCCTTCTCCCATTCGTCATAAGGCAGAAGTCCCGCGGGGCCTGCAAGCTTCGCGCCGGGCTTCGGGCCGAACCGCCGCGCCTCCTCGTCGAGCACCCGGCGCACCGTGCGCTCGTCGCAGGCGGCGTTCGGTCCGAGCGCCTTGCGGAGACGCACGGCGAAGTCCTCGCGCGACTTCTGATCGAGCGGCTTGCCGAGTCCCTTGAGGAAGGCCCGGGCCGCCTCGCGAATCTTCGGCTCGATGCCGCCGGCGTCGTCGGCGAGCTTCGCCTCCACAACGGCCTCACCGGTTTCGGTGGGGGCGGCGGGCGTCGGGGCCTTGACCGCATCGCGCAGGGCGCCGGCGACCTCGCGACAGGACTGGAATCGCTTTGCGGGGTCGGAGGCGATGATCCTGAGGACGACGCGGTCGAGCGCGGGGCTCACGTTGTGATTGATGCGGCTCGGCGGGACGGGCGTCTGCTTTTCGAAGGCGAGAGCGAGTTGCTGGCGGTTCTTCGCGGAGAATGCGGTGCGGCCGGTCAGCATATAATAGAGCGTCATGCCGAGCGAAAAGATGTCCGAGCGGTTGTCGATGTGGTGGCCGAGATTCTGCTCGGGCGACATGAAGGCGGGCGTGCCGGACGTGCTGCCCTCGGCGTGCGTCACCTCCGCGAGGGTGCCGGTGACGTCCTGCGCGATGCCGAAGTCGGTCACGCGCGCGCGCTCCTCGCGATCCTGCAGGAGAATGTTGCTCGGCTTGATATCGCGGTGGATGATGTTGCGCTCGTGCGCGTGCTGGAGCGCCTCGCATACCTCCACGGCGATGCGCACGGCCTCGGCGGGAGGCAGGAGGCCTTCCTTCTCGACCTTGTCCTTGACCGAGCGGCCCTCGATGTGCTCCATGGTGAAATAGCGCGGCGGATCGCTCTTGTCGATGTGGAACACGGGAACGATGTTCGGGTGGGAGAGGTTGGCGGCAAGAACCGCCTCGCGGCGGAAGCGCATGGCGATGAGGCGGTTGCCGGCGATGCCCGGGCTCAGGACCTTGAGCGCGACGACGCGGTTGAGCGAGTGCTCGCGCGCGCGATAGACGACGCCCATGCCGCCTCGGCCGATCTCGCTGAGGATCTCGAAATCGTCGATTCGGTCCCCGGGCGAGAAGAGCAGCGGCTCCGGCCCCGCCGGGCTCTGGGAGTCGCTCCCGCTCAGATCGGGAAGGTCGTGGTCTTCGGCCATGTTCAGGCGGCCCTCACGCTGTTGTTGTAGGACAGGCATTCCTGCCTGTCCAGCGTCTTGCCGGGTCAGACAGGAATGTCTGACCCACGAGTCGCGCTCAGTCCGTCTCCGTCTCTCCCGCGGGCAGCCGGTTGCGGCAAATCTCGCGGGCCTTCGCAAACAGGTCCTTCATGGCGTCGGGGACCCACGCCTTCGACCCGAGCGTCGATAGCCCCTCGTGCAGATGCGCGTAGGCGTGCGCGGTGATCTTGTGATGGTGGAACACCAGCGCGCTTGCGATCGCGGCGTAATACACGGCCGTCGCCGCGGCGCGATCCGCCTCGAGCCCGCGCGCCCCGGCAAGGGCCTTGCTGTCGTCCTTCAGCGCGCGCAGCGCCGCGACGGGCGTCCCGCGGTCGAAAAGCATCGCCTCCACCGTTGCTCCCGTCTGGCTTCCCGCGCCCGACGCGCGCACGAGCATCTCCCGCAGCGATTCCGCCGCGGTGCGCGCGATGGGGGAGGTGTCGTTTTGTTCGGACATCGTGTCCCGCCTCCAGCACGTTCTTGCGCCTGTAGCTAAGCTCGACTTTTGCCGATTTGAAAGGGCCGAAAAGCCCTGTAGATCGCAGG
>JBBIVY010000033.1:0-21679 GCA_037439485.1 Planctomycetota bacterium
AACACCGGAGAGGTCTGCTTCAACACCGCCATGACCGGATACCAGGAGATACTCACGGACCCCTCGTACGCCGGGCAGATCATGACGATGACGTACCCGCTCATCGGCAACGTCGGCGTCAACCTCGAAGACGAGGAGTCGCCCAAGCCCTGGGTCGAAGGGTTCATCGTCCGCGAGGCGAGCCGCATACGATCCAACTTCCGCGCGGCCAAGTCGCTCGATCTTTACCTGGAGTACCATGGCGTCGTCGGCATCGAGGAGATCGACACCCGCCGTCTCGTCCGCCACATCCGCAACCAGGGCGCCATGATGGGCATCGTCAGCACGAAGGACTCGGATGACGCGTCGCTCCTCGCCAAGCTCAAGGCCTCGAAGACCTACGTCGACATCGACTGGATCAAGGCCGTGACGTGCGCCGCGCCCGTGGAGTGGAAGGACGGATTCGTCTCGGCGTTCAGCCCGAAGGTTTCACCGTCGAGGGGACAGTCCCAGACAGCGGGACAGTCCCCGGCCCCTCATCGCGTCGCCGCCATTGATTTCGGCATGAAGCGCAATATCCTCCGCTACCTCGTGCAGCTCGGCTGCGCGGTGAAGATATTCCCCGCCACGGCGACGGCGGATGAGATCATCGCATCGAAGCCCGACGGCGTCTTTCTCTCCAACGGCCCCGGCAACCCCGAGGCGGCGCCCTACGCGGTGGAGTGCATCCGCGGCCTTTTGGGAAAATACCCGATCTTCGGCATCTGCATGGGCCACGAGCTGCTTGGCCTCGCGCTCGGCTGCAAGATCGTCAAGCTCAAGTTCGGCCACCGCGGCGCCAACCACCCGGTGATGTTCCTGGAGAACCGGCGCGTGGAGATCACCAGCCAGAACCACGGCTTCGCTCTCGACGAGAAGTCGTTCGACCCCAAGCGCATCCGCGTCACCCACGTCAACCTCAACGACCACACCAACGAAGGCATGGAATGCCTCGACATCCCCGCGTTCTCAGTCCAATATCACCCCGAGGCCTCACCCGGCCCCCACGACGCAAGCTATCTCTTCCACCGGTTTGTGAATATGCTGAACGCGAAGGCGTGATCTTCCTTCTCTCTCTTCCTCTCTCTTCTATCGCAGAGGGGGACCCATGTGTCCCCCCTCTTGGCTGTTCCCTGGATTAGGGGCGTGACGGTCTATGGGGAGCCCGTTCGCCGTTGAAAGGCGCACGGGAGGCGTGAAGGACGGCGGCCGCCGCTGGCTGCGCTATGCTACTTCATCCGGCGGCGGCAGATGATCCCGAAGATGCCCAACGCGCCGGTGCCCACAAGAAGCAGGGTGGCGGGCTCGGGAATCGTCGAAACGGACACGTCGTCGAGGGTGAAAAACCGGGCATCCTGCCGCAGGCCGAACGAGATGCTGGACGAACTCGACGCGGCAGTCACCACGTAGGAGTACTGCGTGTAGCCGAACGGGCCGGCATTTGTGAGCGCGGAGGCCAGGATCTCGCCGCCGTTCCAACTGCACTCGAAGTCATTGTTCCAGACGTTGCCGCTCCCGTCCGGAACATTCGCCAGCCAGTAGGTGAGTTCGTACGGAGTGCCCGCGGTGGTGGAAAGAATCTGAGAAAGGAAACCATCCGTCCCGTACGGGCCCAGCGCGGCGGCGGCGTTGCCGCTGTGGGCGTAGGCGCCGCTGATATCCACCCCCGCGCTCCCGCCCATCGCCGACGGTTGCCACGTCCAACTCGTGAAGTCGCCCGTCTCGAAGCCGCCGTTCACGACGATGTTGCCGCCGAAGGAGGTGGCCGCAGAGAGCATCACAATCGCGCCTGCCAGGATGAGCCGCTTCATGCTGTGATCTCCGGAGAGGGAGTGCAAAGCGGGCGCCTCGCGAAGAGCGAATACCGCGCTGAAGAGCATGGAGTAGCAAATCCGGTGCCAAAAGGAACCATTCCTTCGGAAACTGCCCCTCCGGCTTTCTAACTCCTTGCCCGGAAGGGAGAAACGCCTCTGTTGAAAGCCTTCAACATCCAGTTTTATTTCCGCCGGATTCCCGCACATGTTGAAAAACTCGAACATCGTTTCGCGCCTCAATAGCCTCAACACATGATGGCCATGGCGCAAGTCTATGCAGCAAATGAGGTTGTGACGTTGCCCCGCTTCTCGCAGCCCGATGTTCGTTTTTTTGAACCCACGTCGCGCGCTAACGAGACACTATCCCCCTCTCGCGACTTCAACAGACGCGGGGCAGTGACGCAAGGGACAGGTTCTCATTCGGCTATGATGCCCCGCCGGACGGGGGCGCAGGAGGGCGGCCGGGAGGCGTGAGCTTCTGATCGAGTTCGTGGTCCATATCCTCGACGCCGGCGGGCTCGTCGGGAACGTCGTGATGCGCCATGGGCGGACGGGGCGTGGCGGAGGTTCGCCCGGAACGTTCCATGATCTGTTCGAGCAGGTAGACCACCTTCAGCATCCACCAGATCACGAACACCGTCCACGCGAGGCCCAGAAACCACACCACCACGTACAAGACCATAGCGCCGTCGCTTGACATGGCCAGCATCGGTTGAGCCTCCTGTTCAGGGTCCGTCGAGGCGCGCTCTCGCCCCATCGTGTTCGGGAGACCGGGGTCACCACTGACCGTTCGCGGACAACAACAGCCGAGCCTCGCCGAGGGACATTTCCTCGGGCCAAAGACTCGGCAACGGCAATAGCATTCGAAAGCATTATACCGACCCAACTTCCGCAATTCCAAGAGGAATTATGGTCTGGACGGTGCAACCCGGCGAGAGAGAGGGTGGGAGTGGAGGAATTCTGGGAATTCTGGGGAATTGTGGAGGAATTCTGGAAGGATTTGGCAAATGGGCTTATATGACATAAAAGGCATGGATGGGTGAGGGGGTGGGAATGCGTCGATTCTGTCGATTCTTGGCAGGATTTGGCAGAACGCGCGTGGGGAGTTGCCAGAAGGCAGCCGGCACCCTCAATGGAAGGAATTCTAACGGGATTCGAAGAAACACGGGGCCATCCCGACGCGTCGGGAGCCCCCTAAATGAAAGACAAATTGCTTGACAGAAACACCCCGATTCGATATCTTGGTATGGTTTTGTCGGGGGTCAACGGGGACCCCTAAGTCATGTCAGGGCAACAACTTAGGCTATCATTTGAAAGGCGGGGCTTCATGCCATCCGTCGTCATCGTCGGCGCGCAGTGGGGAGACGAGGCCAAGGCCAAGGTCGTCGACCTCTTCGGCACCGAGTCCGACATCGTCGTTCGCTCCCAGGGCGGCAACAACGCCGGCCACACCGTCGTCATCGGAGACAACAAGTTCGTCCTCCACCTCATCCCCTGCGGCGTCCTGCGCAAGGGGGTCATGTCGGTCATCGGCAACGGCGTCGTCGTCGACCCGAAGCACTTCTTCGAGGAGGCAGCCGACCTCGAAAAACGCGGGGTCAAGGTGACTCCCGACCGCGTGCTCCTCTCCGAACGCGCGCACGTCATCATGCCCTGGCACAAGCTGCTCGACACCCTCTCCAACAAGGTCGGCACCACCGGTCGCGGCATCGGCCCGTGCTACGCAGACAAGATGACCCGCGTCGGCCTGCGCGTCGTCGACCTCCTCGACCCGAAGCAGCTCCGCGCGAAGGTCGAAGAGGCCCTCGTCGAAAAGAACTGCCTCCTCGAACACCTTTACAAGCACGCGCCGCTCTCCGCCGACGCCATCGTCAAGGAGTTCACGGGCTACGCCGAGCGCCTGCGCCCGTTCGTGCGCGACACTCAGCTCTATCTGGCCGAGGCCGAGGCGGCGGGCAAGCACATCCTCTTCGAGGCCGCGCAGGGCACGCTCCTCGACATCGACCACGGGACGTATCCCTACGTGACGAGTTCCAACGCCGCCGCGTTCGGCGCGTGCGGCGGCAGCGGCACCAGCCCGAAGCACATCGGCCGGGTGATCGGGGTGATGAAGGCCTACACGACGCGCGTGGGCTCGGGCCCCTTCCCCACGGAGCTTTCGGGCTCCGACGGCGAGCGGATGCGCGAGACGGGCCAGGAGTTCGGCGCGACCACCGGCCGCCCGCGGCGCTGCGGCTGGCTCGATGCGGTCGCGGGACGCTACGTCGGTCGACTCAACGCGTTCGACGGCCTCGCCGTCACGAAGATCGACGTCCTCACCGGGCTCGACACGCTGAAGATCTGCACGGCGTACAAGGTCAACGGAAAGACGGTAACGGAGTTCCCGGCGTCGCTGCCGGATCTCGAAGCGGCGGAGCCGGTGTACGAGGAGATGCCGGGCTGGACGGAGGACATCTCCAAGGCGCGCAAGCTGTCGGACCTTCCGGCGGCGGCGCGGGCCTACCTCAAGCGCATCGAGAAGTTCATGGCGGCGCCCGTCATCATCGTCTCGGTCGGCCCTGAGCGCGACCAGACGATCCGCGTCGAGCGCGCCGAGAGGAAGAAGTCGTGACCAAAGCCGCGGGCAACCCGGCGGCCGCCCTACCCCGACACCTGGCCGTCATCATGGACGGCAACGGCCGCTGGGCCCGGGAGCGCGGGCTTCCGCGCCTCAAGGGCCACGCCGTCGGCGCCGATTCCGTGCGCGCCGTCACCACCGAATGCGCCCGCCTCGGCGGCATCACGCAGCTCACGCTCTACGCGCTTTCCTACGACAACCTGCACAAGCGCCCGAAAGGCGAGATCCGCGGCCTCTTCAAGCTGCTCGAACGCTACCTCGTCGGCGAGCTGCCGACGATCATGAAGAACAACATCCGCTTCAAGGCCATCGGCGAAACCGAGGAGTTCCCCGACAGCCTCCGGGAGCGCATCGACATCACGACGAAGACAAGCGCCTCGAACGCCGGAATGGCGATGTGCCTCGCCCTCAACTACAGCTCCCGGCGCGAGATCGCACAGGCCGCCCGCGAGATCGCGAAGGCCGCGCGCGCCGGACGTCTTGACCCGGACCGAGTCGACGAGCAGGCGATCTCCGACCGGCTCTGGACCGCGGACGTCGGCGACGTGGACCTCCTCATCCGCACGGGCGGCGACATGCGCATCAGCGACTTCCTGCTCTGGCAGGTGTCGTATGCCGAGATCTACGTGACGCCGACCTTCTGGCCCGATTTCCGCGAGGGGCCGCTTCACCACGCCCTCGACTGGTTCGCCGGGCGGCAGCGGCGGTTCGGCGCCGTGGGAGAATGACATGAGCCACTTCGCCTCGCGCACCATCCTGACGATCACCTTCATCGCTCTCATCGGCGGGCTCTTCTACGTCGATTATCGCTTCCCGGCGGACGGAGGCGCGGGGTTCAACCTCGTCGTCTTCGCGGCGGTGCTCCTCTCCATCCAGGAATTCTACGACCTCGCGAAGCTCAAGGGATATACGCCCTGGGCCGTCTGGGGGACAACGTGCGGCGGGCTGATGGTGCTGGCCGACTGGCTGGGGCACTGCAAGGTTCACTCGGAGTTGCACTGGATGGGCGTCGTCGCGTTCGTATTCCTGTCGGGCCTCTTCATTCTGCAGGGCTGGCTCAGGCCGAGACCCGAGGGCACGGTGAGCATGGCCCTCACGGCGATGGGCATCGTCTACATCTTTGGACTCGCGCACTTCCTGACGCGCATCTATTACCTCAGACCGGACGGCGTGTCGTCTCCGGCGACGTTCGGCGTGTGTGCCGTGCTGCTCACCGTGGCCGTCATCAAGGCGGGAGACATCTTCGCGTATCTCGTCGGCTCGCGCTGGGGAAAGCACCGTCCGTTCCCGCTCGTGAGCGCGAAGAAGTCATGGGAAGGCTACATCGGCGGGCTCGTCGCGTCGATGATCGTCGCGGCGCTCCTGGGCCCGTGGCTGCTGAAGATGAGCTGGCCGCTGGCGCTGGCCTTCGCGGTGCCGGTGGGCATCGCCGGCCATCTCGGCGACCTGGCCGAATCGGTCATCAAGCGCGACCTCGGCGCCAAGGATTCCGCCGTGCGATTGCCGGGACTCGGGGGAGTTCTCGACATCGTCGATTCGCTGCTTCTCGGCGCACCGGTGGCGTTCTACCTGCTCGAGCAGATGGCCGGGCAGGGGCTTTTGTCGTAGCTTTAATGTAGGGGGGGGACACATAGGTCCCCCCCTACATAAGAAGAAAGGCCACAAAGAGGAAGAAGAAGCATGGAACTCGAACTTCCCGTCCGCGACCGGCACGAGGCGCTGAAGCTGCTGGGGGCGCACGACCGAAACTTGAAGATCTTGCGCGAGGCGTTCAACGTGGCCATCGTCGCGCGGACCGAGGGCATGATCGTCTCGGGCGCGGCGGGGCCGGTGCGCTCCGCGGGCAAGGTTATCGAGGCGATGCTCGACCGCATCCACGCGGGCGACCGCCTGGAGGCCGAGCAGGTGAAGGACCTGATCGCGTCGTGCGAGCTGACGGCGCACGGCGGAGAGGAGATGGAGATCGAGGTACTGGCGCGCGGGATGAAGGTGGTGCCGCGGACGCCGGGCCAGAGGCGCTACGTACGCGCGGTGGACAAGAAACACGTCGTCTTCTGCATCGGGCCGGCGGGCACGGGCAAGACGTATCTCGCGGTGGCGACGGCGCTGCACGCGCTCAAGACGCGGCAGGTGAGGCGCATCATCCTGGCGCGGCCGGCGGTGGAGGCGGGAGAGAAGCTGGGCTTCCTGCCGGGGGATCTGGAGGCGAAGGTCAACCCCTACCTGCGGCCGCTCTACGACGCGCTGAGCGACATGATGGAGTTCGGCCAGCTCAAGAAGTACATGGACAACGACATGATCGAGGTGATTCCTCTCGCTTACATGCGCGGGCGGACCCTGAACCACGCGTTCATCATCCTCGACGAGGCACAGAACACCACCACCGGGCAGATGAAGATGTGTCTCACGCGCCTGGGCGAGGGCTCGCGCATGATCATCAACGGCGACATCACGCAGACCGACCTGGAGGAAGACGACGTCTCCGGGCTCGTCGCGGTGCAGAGCATCCTCGCGGACATCCGCGGCATCGAGTTCGTCTACCTGAAGCCGTCGGACATCGTGCGGCATCGGCTCGTTCAGGATATCGTGAACGCCTACGACCGGTACGATGAGGCCCGCAAGGGAGGCGCTCCGCGGGCGCCCGAGGCCGAAGGCGGGACGACGCCGGGAGGGCTCTGATGCCGTTCTTCTCGCGACAGCCCGGGCGCGCGCGCCGAGTCGGTCCCGAGAAGGTCCGTCCGCCCTCCCCTGCCGGCGCCAACGGCCGCCGACACGTCTCGCTCGTTCCGGCGATGCTCATCGGATTTCTCACCGCCGCCGTGCTTGTCTTCGTCCTGACGTGGGGTCGCCCGCCGATACGATTCTTCCCGGACGACACGTCCGACTTCGACATCACCGCGCGCGTCGCCTTCTGCTACGTGGACGAGGCCGCCACGCACGAAGCCCGCGACCAGGCCCGGCTCAGCGCCCCCCACGTCTACGCCTCCGACAACGCCTCGCTCGACGCCGCGAAGCGCGACTTCCTCGCCGCGTTCGACCGCCTCGCCCAGGCGAAGGACCCGGCCGGCTGGAACGCGGCGCTCGTTGACGTCGTCAAGCCGTACGATCCCGAACTGGCGCTCCTCGCCGCGGACGTCCGCCGAGTCGACGGGGGCGCCGCGCGGGGGGCGTTCGAGAGGCTCTTCGCGCAGATCAACTCGCTCGGCATCCTCAGCGAGGAGCGCGATCTCGAAGAGCGCCGGGCGCCCTCGCGCGAGCCGATCATCGTCAACCGGCCCATGGCGCCCTCGACCACCGTCGAGATCCGCCGTGTGCTGGGGCCGCGCAACGCCGACGAACTGGTCGACCAGTCGCTCACGGAGCCGCTCTCGCGCGTCGGCCTCCGCGAGACCTCGCGCGCCCTGGCCGAAGCCGTCAAGAAGCGCCTCGCCCCGACGCTCCGCTTCGACGAGGCGGCCACGAAGCGCGTCCAGGAAGATCGCGCCGCGCACGTGGCGCCGCTGAGCGTCAGCGTGCCGGCCGGACGCGTCATCGTCCCGCGCGACAAGCGCATCTCCCCCGTCGACTACCGCATCCTCCAGGCCGAGCAGGAGACGTTCGACGCCGCCCGCAGCCCGTTCGCGCGCATCGAGGAACTTCTGGGCCTGTCGCTCCTCATCGCCGTCGCGTTCATTCTCGCGGGGCTCTACCTGAGGCATTACCGGCCGAACATCCTCCGCTCGGTCGTTCGGATGGCGCTACTCGGCGCGCTGCTCGTCGGCATCGTCCTCGTCGCGCGGGTGCTCTTCCACCACCCGTGGGTCAGCGAGCCACTGCACCTCGTGCCCGTGGCGTTCGCGTCGATGCTGCTGGCGCTGGCCTACGACCGGCGGTTCGCCTGCGGGGCGACGGTGTTCCTGGTGGCGATCACGGGGCTCGTCGCGGGGACGAACCCGCCCTTCCGGCCGATGCTGGCCTTGCTCGCGGGCGGGCTCGTCGCGGCGCTCCTCACCTACGACGTCCGAAAGCGCACGAGCCTCCTGAAGATCGGCTTCGCGGCCGGACTCGCGCACGCGATCACGGCGCTGGCCGTGGGGCTCGGACAGCTTCCCGCGCAGACGGTCGGCGAGGGAATGCCCTTCGCCGAGCAGGCGCGCGTGCTGGGCGTGCCGGCGCTATTGGGGCTCGTCAACGGCATCGCGGTGGGCGTGGTGCTGACGGGCCTCTTGCCGGTGCTCGAACGCGTGTTCCGCATCCAGACGGGGATTTCGCTCCTGGAACTGGGCGACCTGAACCAGCCGGCGCTGAAGAGCTTCGCGATGCGCGCTCCGGGAAGCTACAACCACTCGCTCTCCGTCGCATCGCTCGCCGAGGCGGCCGCGCGGTCGGTCGGCGCCGACGACCTTCTCGCGCGCGTCGGCAGCTACTTCCACGACCTCGGCAAGCTCAATAAGCCCCACTACTTCGTCGAGAACCAGACCGAACTCAACCCGCACGACCGCCTTTCGCCGCACATGAGCGCGCTGATCATCATCGCGCACGTGAAGGACGGCCTGGAGATGGCGCGCGAACTCGGCCTGCCGCAGCGCATCCTCGACGTCATCGGCGAGCACCACGGCACGACGGCGGTGGAGTATTTCCTCCGCCGGGCCTGCGACGAAGCGGGAGAGGACGGGCCGCCGGACGACTACGTCTTCCGCTACGCCGGCCCCAAGCCGCGCTCCAAGGAGACCGCAATCGTCATGCTGGCCGACTCCGTCGAATCGGCCTCGCGCACGCTCGTCGACCCGACGCCGGCCGCCATCGAGAACCTCGTCCGCCGCATCGCGCAGGCAAAGCTCGCCGACGGCCAGCTCGAGGAGTGCTCCATGACGCTCGCCGAACTGCACGCCGTGGAGCGAAGCCTCGTCCGCGGGCTCGTCAGCATCTTCCACGGACGGATCAAGTACTGAGGACACATGCCGGCCGAAATCGTCAACCTTCAGAAATCCATGCGCCTGCCGAGAAAGGCGATACGCGAAGCGGTCGATCTCGTCGCCCGCGAAGAACTCGAACGCGACGTGCTCGTCAGCCTAGCCTTTGTCACCGATCGACACATGGCCCGGGTCAACGAACAGTGGCTCCGGCACCACGGGCCGACCGACGTGATCTCGTTCCCGCTGGCAGAGAAGCACGCCGGGCCCGACGACGTCTTCGGCGAACTCGTCATCTCGACCGACCGCGCGCTCGATGAGGCCCGGAAGCGCGGACTCAGTTCGCGGCGGGAGTTGCTTCTCTACGTCGTCCACGGGATGCTCCACCTCGCAGGCTTCGACGACCTGAAGGCGCGCGATGCGAAGAGGATGCACCGGCGCGAGGAAGAGATTCTGCGCGCGCTCGGGGAAGCGAACCCGAGGAGCAACCGGCCATGACCACGCTGCTCTGGCTCATCGGGATGGGGCTGCTCACGCTGGGGCTCTTCCTGTCGCTCCTCTACTCGAGCTTCAACTCGTGCAGCCGCTCGCGCCTGCGCGCGCTGGGGACGGAACGCGGCCTTCGCCGGCGCGTCAAGCGCGTCCTCCGCGGGTTCGACGACAAGACGGTCGGCCTCCTCGTGCTCAAGTATCTCGTCGAGCTGGCCCTCGCCGCGTTCATCTTCCTGGGCCCGCTGGCCGCGCTGAGCCGGCAATGGACCTACCTGCCGCTCGTCGTGGTGCTGGAGATGATCGCCGCGGTCGCGGTGGTGCTCATCCTCTGCGAACTCGTCCCGCGGAGCATCGCCGGCCGGCGCGACGAGGAGATCGTGCTCTTCTTCGGCCCGCTCGCGGGCGCCCTGATCGCGCCGGTGACGCCGCTCCTGTGGCTCAAGCGTTGGCTCGACGACGCGGCCGAGCGCGTCTTTCCCGCCCCCTCGGGCGACACCCCCGGCGGACGGGTCGCCGCCGAGGTGCTCGACGCCGTGAGCAAGGGCGAGAAGCAGGACGCCCTCCACCCCGCCGAGCGCGCGCTCATCCGCTCCGTCATCGCCTTCCGCGACGTCGACGTCGCCGCCATCATGACCCCGCGCATCGAGGTCGTCGGCGTCGAAGCCGCGTCGTCGCCGCAACAGGCCATCGAGATGATGCTCCAGTCGGGCCACACGCGCCTGCCGGTCTACGACAAGGACATCGACCACGTCGTCGGCGTCGCCCGGATGCAGGACCTCATCCGCGAGATCCGCCGCGACCCGAACCGGCCCCTCGCCGAGATCGTCGCCAAGCCCTACTTCGTGCCCGGCACCAAGCCCGTGCCCGAACTCCTCCGCGAGTTCCAGGCCGCGAAGCTGCACCTCGCCATCGTCGTCGACGAGTATGGAGGCACCGCGGGCCTCGTCACCCACGAGGACATCGTCGAGGAGCTGGTGGGCGAATCGCGCGACGAGTACGACCGCCGGACGCAGCTTCTCCTGGCGAAGGTCGACGAGCACACCGTCGAGGCCGACGGACGCTGCCGCATCGACGAGATCAACGACGCGCTCCGGATTCACCTGCCCGAGGACGCGGAATATGACACCGTCGGCGGGTTCGTCGCCGGCGCGCTCGGACGCATCCCGGCCAGGGACGAGACGTTCCAGCACGGCGAGGTCAAGGTGACCGTCCTCGACGTGGACGGGCGGCGCGTGAAGAAGGTCCGCGTCCAGACGCAGCCGGAAGCACCGGTCGGCGAATCGGAAGGAATCTGAGGGTCCGACGTGTCCGCCCAGAAAACCCTGGCCCTGACGCTCCGCACGCTCGACTTCAGCGAGACCTCGCAGATCGTCACGGTCTACACGCGCGACGCCGGGCGCATGACGCTCCTGGCCAAGGGCTCCCGCCGCAAGCGCCACGGCGTCCAGACGAGCATCGACCTTCTCCAGACGCTGGAGATCGTCTACCTCGATCGCTCGGCCGCGCAACTCGCGCTGCTGACGGAGTTCGCGCTCCAGCGGGAGTTCCCGGGACTCCGGCTCGACCTGGGCCGGGGATACGCCGGGTTCTTCGTCGCCGAACTCGTCCGGACGCTCACCGAGGAGCACGACCCGGACGCCGACATCTACGACCTCGCCGTCGAGACGCTGGCGCTCCTCGAAACGACGGACGCCGTGGAGACGGTGACGCACGCCTTCGAGGCGCGGTTTCTGCGGCTCATCGGCCTCCTGCCGCGGTTCGACGGGTGCGCCTCGTGCGGCGGGCAGATCGAGGCCGCGGGGGACGTGGCGTTTGCGCCTTCCTCGGGGGGGACGATCTGCGGGAAATGCGCAAGTGAGGCGGCGGAAAGGCTTTCCGTCAGCCGGGGGGCGCTTGCGATGCTCGCGAAGCTTTCCGCGACAAGCTCGAATAAGGTTGAAAGGCTCCGGATTTCGGGTACAATAGCGGCTGACGTGCGTCGGGTGCTCGCACGCACGTGGTCGAGCATCCTGGGCCGCGAGCCCGAGATGATCCGGCACCTCCCGTGGATGACGCGGAGCGCCCCATGAAGCAGGCACTCACAATCCTGGCCGCGCTGGCGCTTTCGGCGTCCGCGCACGCGCAGTTGACAATCACGCCCGAAGGCGTGCCGGGCCCCAAGCCGCCCGAATCGCCCGAATTCCGCACCGACCGCGACGACTACGCGCAGACGCTTGCCGCCTACCAGTCGGGAGACACGGCGCAGGCGCTGAAGCTGGCGGACGACCTGATCGCGACGTATCCATCGGGGCCGTGGGTGGAGCGCGCGATGCTCCTGAAGGCCCGCGCGGCCTACCGAGCGCACGACCTGGCGGGATGCGAGAAGCAGCTCGACGCCCTCGCCAAGCGGTTCCCGGCGTCGTCGGTGAGCGGCGAGGCGGCGGACCTGCGCATGGCCATCGCCGCGGAGCGCCTGGGGGCCGGCAAGGCGGCCGGGGCGAAGTCGCTCGAGAAGATGGTGGAGACGAACCCGTACGGCCCGCGCTCGGACGAGGCGCAGTTCGAAATCGGCAAGTTCTATCTGGACAAGAAGCAGTACGTCGACGCCTCCGAGGCGTTCTCGCTCATCCTCGCGCACTACCCGGACAGCCGGTACCGCGAGGACGCGATGTTCCTCCAGGCCAAGGCGACGTTCCTTCAGAATTCCGGGCCCAACCGCGACGGGTTGCCCTACGAGATGGCCGGACAGGAACTGCAGGACTACCTGAAGGAATTCCCCAACGGGAAGCACGCGAAAGAGGCGGAGTTCCTGATCAAGCGCGCGGAGAACGCGCTGGCCGAGAAGCTCTTCCTCACCGGCGAGTTCTATCGCAGGGAGAAACAGACGCGCGCCGCCGAGCGCTATTACGCCGCGGCGCTGACGAAGTATCCGAAGACGTCGTGGGCCAAACGCTCGCGCGAGCACATGCCGATCGGCTGGGAGCCGCCGGTGAAGCCGGAGGCCCCGGCCGCCGACGCGACCGAAAAGCCCGAGCAGCCGCCCGCGGAGGAGCCCCCGCCTCCGGAGAGGACGGCTCCGGAATCTCCCGACGCGCTTTCGACGGAGAAACCCGATGCAACGCGTTAGCGCCATCTTGGGCCTGGCCTGCCTCACGCTCGTCGGGTGCGGGGGCTATTCGTCGGAGTCGCTCATCGACCCGCAGTATCGAACCGTCTACGTGAAGACGTTCGAGAACGACACGTTCTACCGCGGCTACGAGCAGGCCCTGACGCGGGAGTTCGTCAACAAGCTGAATTCGCGGACGCACCTGCGAGTCGCGCCGCTGGGCAGGGCCGACAGCATCCTCACCGGCCGGATCTCGGCCTTCAAGCAGCAGGTGATCACGCAGGACGTCGGCGACAACGTCCGCGAGATGCAGATGGTGCTGACGGTGGACATGACGTGGACGGACGCGAAGACGGGCAAGGCGATCCGCGCGGTGCGGGGCCTGGAACTCGCCGACCGCGTCAAGTTCGACCTGGGCCAGACGGTCGACACGCAGTCGTCGGTGCTCTTCAACGACGTGGCGGTCCGGCTGGTGGAGGCGCTCGAAGCGCCGTGGTAGGGCCATCGATTTCTTCGGCGGAGAAAGGGCAACAGAAAGAGCATGTTCGACCCCAGCGACAATAACAACGACCGCGACGAACGCCGGCCCGGGCGCGGGCCGATCGTCTGGATCGTCATCATCATCCTGTTCGTCGCCCTCTTCGCCGTGTTCGGCCGCAACGCGTGGTCGGGCGCCACGAAAGAGGTGAAGCTCGACGAGATCATGGGCGACGTGGCCGCCGGCCGCGTGGAGAGCCTCGTCATCTCCGAGGAGACCATCTCCGCGAAGCTGAAGCCCGGGGCCGAGCTCAAGGCCGCGGAGAAGACCGCCCACGTCACCAAGGAGATGGTGCCCGACCTCATCAAGCAGGCCGAGAAGGCCAAGGCGGAGAACCGCATCAAGGACTATGACATCAAGATCACCCCGCGCTGGATCGCCGAACTCATCCCGTGGCTCATCGGCACGGCGCTCATCATGGCCTTCATCTGGTTCTTCCTGCTGAGGCCGATGCGCCAGGCGGGAGGCGGCGGCGTGATGGCCTTCGGGCGCTCGCGGGCGAAGCTGAGCGACAAGGAGCGCACGGGCATCACGTTCGAGGACGTCGCGGGCATCGAAGAGGCGAAGTCGGAGTGCCGCGAGACGATCGAGTTTCTGAAGAACCCGAAGAAGTTCCAGCGCCTCGGCGGACGCATGCCGCGCGGCATCCTCCTCATCGGCCCGCCCGGCACCGGCAAGACGCTGCTCGCCAAGGCCATCGCCGGCGAGGCGAACTGTCCGTTCTACTCCATCTCGGGGTCCGATTTCGTCGAGATGTTCGTCGGCGTCGGCGCCTCGCGCGTGCGCGACCTCTTCCAGCGCGCCAAGGCCCACTCCCCCTGCATCATCTTCCTCGACGAGATCGACGCCGTCGGACGCCGACGCGGCCACGGCTGGGGCGGCGGGCACGACGAGCGCGAGCAGACGCTGAACGCGATCCTCGTGGAGATGGACGGCTTCGATACGAGCGCGAACGTGGTCGTGCTGGCCGCGACGAACCGGTTCGACGTGCTGGACCCGGCGCTGCTTCGGCCCGGGCGTTTCGACCGCCAGATCGTGGTGGACCTGCCGGACGTGAAGGGACGCGAGCAGATCCTGCGCGTTCACGCGCGGAAGATCAAGCTCTCCCCCGCGGCCGACCTGGCGCGCCTCGCGCGGGGGACGCCGATGTTCAGCGGCGCCGACCTGGAGGCCATCATCAACGAGGCGGCGATCCTCGCCGTCATGAAGAACCGGGAATATGTGGAGCAGGAGGATCTCGAGGAATCGCGCGATAAGGTACGCTGGGGCCGGCAGAAGACAAGCCGCGTCATGGACGAGAGCGACAAGCACGTCATCGCCTTCCACGAGGCCGGGCACGCCCTCATCGCGAAGCTCCTGCCCGAGGTCGAGCCGCTCCACCGCGTGACGATCATCCCGCGCGGCCAGGCGCTCGGCGCCACGATGCAGCTTCCCGAGAAGGACCGCTACATCATGCCCCGGCAGAACGTCCTCGGCATGGTCAAGATGCTCTACGCCGGGCGCGTCAGCGAGAGCATGCTTTGCGCCGACATCTCCTCCGGCGCCTCGGACGACATCCACCGCGCCACCGACCTCATCAACAAGATGGTCCGCGAATGGGGCATGTCTGAGCGCATCGGGCCCATCTCCTTCGCCAACAGCGAGGAGAAGCTCTACGGCGGCGAGGTCATCGTCTCCAAGAGCTACAGCGACCAGACCGCCGTCGAGATCGACCAGGAGATCGCGCGCATCGCCCGCGAATGCTACGCGGACGCCGAGCGCCTCTTGACGGAGAACAAGGCGTCGCTCACGCGCATCGCCGAATCGCTCCTGAAATACGAGGTGCTCGACGCCTCCGACGTGGACGACATCCTCGCCGGCCGGGAGCCGGCCGCCGCGCTCGATCGCTCGAAGCGTCCGGCGTCGCCGCCCTCCTTCCCCGAGAAGGAGGCGAAGCCCCCGGAAGAGCCGCCGAAGCCGGTGAACAAAGACCTTCCCGGCATGAACTGAGTCCCGGCGGAGGCCGCGCGTGGCCGATCCGAATGCGTCGCTCGTCGACCGTCTCATCGACGTCCTGAACCCGCGCGTCGTCGCCGGCGATTTCGCCCCCGGCGCCGGCCGCGTCGCCGCCGAGCTCAAGGGCCCCCAACTCGAGGCCTTCCGCCGCTTCCACGGCCGATACACCGTGCTCGTGGAGAACGCCGGCGAACTCATCTGGGACTCCTCCATCACCCTCGGCTCGCTCGGCATCGTCGCCGTCCCCCTGCCGCGCCTCGAGCCCCAGGTCGACCGCCTGCTTCTCGCGGGCGTGCCTCCCGACGTCGAGGCGGGGCTTTCTCCTCTGACCGACCTCCTGAACCGCGTCGTCCGCGACTGGCGCGCGCGAGAGTTCGCCTGGGTCAAGGGCCGCGAACCCTTCCGCCGGACGCTCGTCATGGGCATCCTCAACGTCACCCCCGACTCGTTCAGCGACGGCGGCAAGTTCGCCGACGCGTCGAGGGCCGTCGAGCACGGTCTTGCGATGGCGGGCGAAGGCGCGGACATCATCGACGTGGGCGGATGCTCGACGCGGCCCGGCGCCGAGGAGCCGTCCGTGGAGGACGAACTCGCGCGCGTCATGCCCGTGATTGAGAAGCTCCGCGCGAAGAGCGGTGTCCTCATCAGCATCGACACCTGTCGCCCGGCCATCGCCGGGGCGGCGCTCGACGCCGGGGCGGACATCCTCAACGACGTCACCGCGCTTGCCGACGTCGGCATGAGAGAACTCGCCGCCTCGCGAGATGCGGCCGTGGTGCTCATGCACATGAAGGGCACGCCCCGCACGATGCAGGACGACCCCTGCTACGAAGACCTCGTGGCCGAGGTCTATCGCTTCCTTGCCCGCACCGCGCGGGCCGCCGAGGCCGCGGGCCTTTCCCGCAAGCGCATCGCGGTCGATCCCGGCTTCGGGTTCGGCAAGTCGGTGGAGCACAACCTCGAACTCCTCGCGCGCCTCGGGGAGTTCCGCTCCCTCGGATGCCCCGTCCTCGCCGGCACCAGCCGCAAATCAACCCTCGGCAAGGTCCTGGGCCGCCCCGTCGACGAGCGCCTCTGGGGCACAGCCGCCACCGTCGCCCTCGCCGTCGCCGAGGGGGCCGCCATCGTGCGCGTCCACGACGCCGGAGCCCTCCGCGACGTCGTCCGCATGACCGAGGCCGTCCTCCGGCCCGGATTGTGACGATCCGAGCGCTCGGGCGGATAAAACGCTTGCAAGGCTGAGGCGCTTTCTCTACACTTGGCCCCATGCCGCCGGGTGGCGCCGGCGGAGCCCCATGGAACACGACCGATGGCTCTCCTCCTGCACTGGCTGACGGCGAACTGGCAGATCCCGGTCGAGATCGCGCTGATCGCCGTGGCCGTCTATTACATCCTGACCACGCTCCAGGGCGGACGCGGCCTCGGGCTCCTGCGCGGGATATTCATCCTGTTCACCCTCGCCTTCATCGCGCTGAGCTTCCTGGCCCGCTACACGGACATGTACCGTCTCACGTTCGTGCTGAAGTGGGTGCTGGGGCTGTCGGCCTTCGTGCTGATCTTCGTCTTCCAGCCCGAGCTCCGGCGCGGGCTGATCCGCATCGGCCAGAGGCCGCTCTTCAGCTCCGTATTTCGTCGGGAGACCGCGGTCATCGCCGAGGTCGTCGCGGCCGCGCGGCATATGTCCGAGCACCGCATCGGCGGACTCATCGCCTTCGAGCGCGAGATCGGCATCAAGTCCTACGCCGAGGTCGCCACGGTGGTGGACTCCGAGGTCTCGGCCACGCTCCTGAACACGATCTTCTGGCCGGGCAGCCCTCTGCACGACGGCGGGGTGATTATCTCGGAGCACAAGATCTACGCGGCGGGCTGCGTCTTCCCGCTCTCCGAAAGGTCCGGCCTCTCCATGACGATGGGCACGCGCCACCGCGCCGGCATCGGCGTCACCGAGGAATCGGACGCCGTGGCCCTCATCGTCAGCGAGGAGACCGGACGCGTGTCGCTGGCCGTGGGCGGGCAGCTTCAGGAAAACATCCCGCTCGATCGCCTCGCCGACGCCCTGACGGAACTGCTCCTCGTGCGCGCCGGCGAAAACCGCCAGAGGAAATAGGCCGTGTGGAAGTCGCTCGTCAATAACTGGGCCATGAAGCTGACGGCGCTCGCGCTGGCGGTCGTGGTCTGGCTCTGGGCCAACAGCGAAGTCACCCGCACCACGCAGATCGAGGCCTATTTCGAGGTCGCCTATCCCGGCTCCGTCGACGTGCAGGTGGAGCCCGAGAACCGCCGCGTCATGCTGACGGTGAAGGGCCCCACGGCGGTCTTCGACGATATCTCGCGGCGGGTCGTGCAGGTGATCTACAAGATGCCGGACGTCGCCGGGGCGAGCGAGGACCGCCGCGAAAAGGTGGCGTTCGACCCCAAGATGGTCCTCAATCTCCCCGCGCAGGTCCAGGTCGTCGGGTTCTCGCCGGAGTCGTTCACGGTGCGCGTCCGCCGCATCGAGACGAAGTCGCTGCCGGTGAACCCGCCGCGCATCGAGGGAAAGCCCACGCCCGGGTACGAGGTCTCGACGCCCGAAATCCTCGGCAGCCCCTGGGTTTCGGTCACGGGCCCGGCCTCGGTCCTCCAGCGCATGATCGATGAGCACAAGGGCGTCGACCCCGAGCCCATCGACGTCACGCACCGCACGGAGCCGATCCGCGACCGGAGGCTTCGCATTCAAACGCTCGTCCGGCTCGACAACGCGACCACCGAGCAGATCCACTGCGACGAAACCGTCGACGCCTTCGTCGACATCCGCCGCGCCGTCGTCCCCGGCGTCGTCAAAGGCGTGCCCGTCGCCGTCCTCACCGCCCCCGGCGTCACGGCCGACGTCGAAATCACCAGCGGCAACCCCATCGATCTCGCCGTCGAAGGCGGCCCCGAGGCGCTGAAGACGCTCGCCGCCGAGAAGCTCCGCGCCTTCATCGACGTCCGCTCCCGACGCCCGGACACCGATGTCCCGTTCTTCGAGAAGCTCCTCGTCGACGGCCTCCCCGAAGGCGTGCACCTGGCCAAGGAGGTCGTCGTCACGGCCAAGTTCAAGCTTCCCGCCAGACCCGCGGAAAAGGCGGCGCCATGACCGCATCGAACGCCGATATCGCAAAGATAGTCACGTCGCTCACCGCCGCCGCCCGACGCGCGGCACTCGCGATGCTCTCCGCCACGACGGCCGAGAAGAACGCCGCGCTCGAGGAGATCGCCCGCGAGATCGAGGCGTCCGCCGATTTCCTCAAAGCCGAGAATACGAAGGACCTCGACGCCGCGCGCGCCTCGGGCGTCGCCGCCCCGCTCGTCGAGCGGCTCCGGCTCACCGACAAGGCCGTCGCCGAGATGGTCAAAGGCGTGCGCGACATCGCGCGCCTCGCCGACCCCGTCAGCCGGATCGACAGGGAATGGACGACCGAGGCGGGCCTCCGCATCCGCAAGGTGCGACAGCCCATCGGCGTCCTCCTCGTCATCTACGAGTCACGGCCCAACGTCACCGTCGACTCCGCCGCGCTCTGCCTCAAGACGGGCAACGCCGTCATCCTCCGCGGCGGCAGCGAGGCCATCCGATCCAATATGGCACTGGCCGACGTCATCGCCCGCGCCCTCCAGCGCACAAAGCTCGACCCGGCCGCCGTGCAGGTCGTCCGCACGCCGGATCGCGCGGTCGTCGGCGAACTGCTGAAGCGCACGGGCGAGATCGACGTCGTTGTCCCGCGCGGCGGCAAGGAACTCATCCACCGGGTTGTCACGGAATCACACATCCCGGTCGTCAAGCATTACGAAGGCATCTGCCACGTCTATATCGACGACGAGTGCGACCCGGCGCTGGCCGAGCGGATTGCGGTGAATTCCAAGGCCCAGCGGCCGGCCGTCTGCAACGCGATGGAAACGCTGATCCTCAATAAGTCCTTGCCGGACAAGACGTTGCGCTCCATCCTCGGGGCGATGACAAAGGCCGGCGTCGCGCTGAAAGGCGACGATGAGGCGCGAAGGCGCTTCCCCGACATTGAGCCTGCCGACGAGGGGTCCTGGCGCACGGAGTACCTCGCGCTGATTTGCAACGTGCGGATGGTCGATAACGTGGATGACGCTATCGAGCACATCAACCGCTACGGGTCGAGGCACACGGACGCCATCGTGACGACGAACGAGTCGCGCGCGCGGCGGTTCTCGGAGAAGGTCGACTCGGCGGCGGTGATGGTGAACTGCTCGACGCGTCTGCACGACGGGGCGCAGTTCGGGATGGGAGCCGAGATCGGCATCAGCACGGACAAGCTTCACGCCCGCGGGCCGATGGGTCTCGAAGAGTTGACGATCTACAAGTACGTCGTCGAAGGCGCCGGGCAACTCCGGCAGTGACGGGGCGCATGTCCGAAATCCTCAACCAGAACGAAATCGACGCGCTGCTCTCCGCGGTGACGAAGGGCGGCATGAAGCCCTCTGCCCCCTCCGCGCGGGACGAGGAGCCCCAGGGCTACGACTTCTCCCGTCCCGAACGCATCGGCCGCGAACGGCTTCGCGTCCTCACGGCGATTTATGAAGCCTTCGCCCGCAACGCCGCCGCGCACCTGACGGGCGTCCTCCGCCGCACGGTGGAGGCGCGCCTCGTCTCCGTCGAGCAGTCCACTTTTGGCGATTTCGCCGGGACGCCGGGCCCCAGATGCCTCGTCATTCTCTCGGCCGCCCCGCTTCCCGGATCGCCCATCCTCGAAATCGATCCGGCCGTTGTCTTTCCGTTCATCGACCGCGTCCTCGGCGGCACAGGCGACGCGGCGCCGATTCCCGAGCGGCCGATCACGGACATTGAAGGCCGCATCGTGCAGAAGCTCGTGACGCCGGTATTGGGACTCTTGAAAGAGGCCTGCGGGCCGGGCGAACCGGTGGAATTCGCCGCCGTCGAGGTGAGGACAAGCGCGCAGCTTCTCCAATCGGCGGGGCCGCACGATCCGCTGGTGCTCGCGACGTTCGACGTGCGCATGGGCGAGGCGGGGGGCTGCATCCGATTGGCGACGCCGTGCGCGACGACCGAGCCGCTGTTGGGCCGATTCGGCATCGGCGTGTCGGGCGCTTCCGGCCGCGCGGAACCGGCGCCCGAGCGGGTCGAGCACTCCCTCGCGGAGGCTCCGCTCGAAGTCGTGGCGGACCTTGCCACCACGCAGATCACCGTGCGCGAGCTGATGGACTTGGAGACGGGGGACCTTCTGAAGACGGACGCCGGGGCCGACTCGGACGCGACCGTCTACGTGGAGGGAATCCCGAAGTTCAAGGGCAAGCCCGGCCGCAACCGCCGCAACAAAGCCATCCTCGTCAGCCGCCCCATCGAGCCCGGCAAGACGCGCTAGCGGCCCCCCTATCGACCGGAGGGCCGCGGAACGCGCGGTCGCTCCCGCGTCAGGTCGATCGTGTCGTAAATCTTATCGAGGTCCACAAGCGTCGGCGCCATGCGCCCGTCGAGGTCGGAGCAGATGCCGATATCCAGACTCCGGAAGCGGTGCCACGCGTAGCGCCCCGGACGCTGCTCGTCAAGCGTCTTCGCATAGGAGAAGAACGAGCGGGAGAAGACGATCTCCGGAGGGTGCTTGTCCATGAGTCGCAGCCAAGGGGACCGGAGTTCCTCCTTCTTCCGCGCCAGGCCGTAGATATCGAACACCTTCACGTCCTGCGGCAGATAGAGAGACACTGCGCCGATCTCGATGGCCGCGACGGTGGCCCCGGGATCGAGGTTGCGTCCGGCCCAGACGGCCGCGGCGGCGTAGACCTGTTCCCGCTCGGCCCGGCCGACGACGCCGGTGAGGACAGCCTGCGCGTCCGTCCGAAGCGGCCCCAGCCACATGATCGCGACCCAGGCCGCGACGAACACAGCCTCCGGAACGGCCCATCGTCGCGCCCATTTCAGCCGATCCGGAATCCCCGGAATCATCTCCACAATCCGCACGAGTCCCGCCGACGCCACCAGCGTCGCCCCCGGCAGGATCGGAACGAAATACCAGGGGAAGTGCTGCGCGCGGGCCGAGCCTCCCAGGATGAAGCACCCGGCGTAGACCAGCACCAGGAGCGCCAGGGGCTCCGCGGCCCCTTCCCGCCGGAAGATCATGCCGATACCGCCCACCAGGAGCGGGATAAGAAGCCCCAGAAGCAGCGTCTCCGCCGGATAGAAGTAGGAACTCCTGCCGAGGCACGCCTGGCCGAACTGAGCCGCCG
>JBBIVY010000033.1:21779-25850 GCA_037439485.1 Planctomycetota bacterium
ACGCGCCTTCCGCCGGTCATCCCGGCGCACAGGTGAAGGAAGACCGCGAGGAACAGCATCTCGAAGGAAAGAAAAAGGACGCGTGCCGCGAGGCAGACGTCGCCGAGGAAAAACCGTCCGCCGGCGAGAAAGATCACCCAGAGCGGGCTGGTCGACACGTAACACGGATCGCCGCTGTGAGGGAAAACCCGCCTCCCTCGGCGGCGTTCACGGCCACCTTCAGGCTGATGCAGGCGTCGTCGCAGATATTGAACGGCGCGTCGGCCCACAGCGCCAGGAGAAGCGTGATCGGAATCACGTAGTAGAGAACGGACTTGAGGAGCCCGCGGGAGGAGTCCTCCGGCCCCAAGGGCGCCGGAATCTCGGCCGGCTTCTCCTCCGGCCCGTCGGTGACAGGCAGTTCCAACCCCTTGGCCATCTCCCACCGCTCCCAAGGCGACTCAGGAGCGGACCGAGGCATCGTGCGCGGCTTTCGCCCGCCGAACCGCGCGGATGGGCCTTACGCCCACCACATCGCGCCGGGCTTCTCGTGCAGGATCACGTCCTTCAGGAAGACGACCGCCTTCTGGAACCCGTCGTTCACGCTCATCAGCGAGTCCTCGTGCTCGATGGAGAGCACGCCGTCGTAGCCCGTCATGCGCAGCGTGCTGACGAAGTCGCACCAGAACTCGCGGCCGTGGCCGTAGCCCACCGTGCGGAAGATCCACGACCGGCGGAGTTCGTCGCCGTAGGATTTCGTATCGAGCACGCCGACGGTGTTCACGTTCAGCGGGTCGATGCGGCAGTCCTTGGCATGGACGTGATAGATGCAACCCTTGAGCGCGCGGACGCACGCGATCGGGTCCATCCCCTGCCAGAAGAGGTGGCTGGGATCGAAGTTGGCGCCGATGTTGCTGCCGCACTCCGAGCGCAGGCGGAGCATCGTCTCGGTGTTATACACCACGAATCCCGGGTGCATCTCGAAGGCGACGCGGACGCCGTGGTCCTTGGCGAACTTCGCGGCGGAGGTCCAGTACGGGATGACCTTCTTCTCCCACTGCCAGTTGACGATCTCGGTGAAGTCGGTCGGCCAGGGACAGGTGACCCAGTTGGGATACTTGTCGGCGTCGGAGCCGCCGGGACAGCCGGAGAAGGCAACGACGGTCTTGACGCCGAGCATCTCGGCCAGTCGCACGGCTTTCTCGAAGGTCTCGTGGTGCTTTTTCGCGAACGCCTTGTCGGGGTGCAGCGGGTTGCCGTGGCAGGAAAGCGCGGAGATTTCGAGGCCGCGGTCGGCGATGAGCGATTTCCACCGCTTCGCCTCGTCCTTCGACGCGAGGAGCTTGTCGATGGGACAGTGCGCGTCGCCGGGATAGTTGCCAACGCCGATTTCCACCGCTTCGAGCCCGGCGGCCTTGATGTAATCGAGCGCGTCGGGCAGAGGCTTCGCCGAGAATAGCACCGTGAAGACGCCGAGTTTCATAACGCTTCTCCTGTCGAGATCGGGTTATTCTTCGGTCACCGTCACCTTGGTTCCCGCGGGCACCCACTCATAGAGCTGCTCGACGTCCTGATTGAGCATGCGGACGCAGCCGGCCGAATCGCGGCCCGGAACCGTCTCGGGTTTCGTCGTGCCGTGGATGCCATAGCCGTGAGCGACGCCGTCGGCGGAGATGAGCGTCATCCACCGCGTGCCGAGGATGTTCTCCACGTCGCCGTACGGGACGCGCTTGCCGCCGGGCTTATACCAGTCCGGCTTCACCTGCTTGATGCCCACCGTGTAGACCCCCGCGGGCGTCGGACCCACGTCCTTGCCGATGCACACCGGCCACTGCTTGAGCTGCTGGCCCTTGTAGAAGAACGTCAGGTTGAGCTTCCCCTTGCTCACCGTGATCGCCGGCATGTCGTGCGAGATCTTCAGCTTGTCGCCGATGTTGATCCGGTCGTCGCCGCGGCCGTTCGCCAGCTTGATCTGCTCGACCGTCACTTTGAGTTTCTTGCCGATCGACGTCATCGTGTCCTTCGCGACGACGGTGTAGACAAAGTCCGGCTCGCCGGGCGTCGGGGTCGGGGTGGGCGCAGGAGAGGGCGCCGGTGTCGGAGTCGGCGCAGGCGTCGGAGTCCCGCCCATAGCGACGGACGCAGGCTTCGCGAGTTCCTGCTCGATCTTGCTGATGCGGTCAAGCACTGCGGCCTGGCGCGGATCGGCGGCTCCGGGCAGCCCCTTGCGGAACGCCTCAACCGCCTCCTTCTTCATCCCCGCCTTGTAGTAGATGTTGCCCAGCTCCAGGCTCGCGTCGCGGCCGGGGGGAGTGTCGCCATAGCCCTTCGCAGCCTGCTCGAAGAGCGCGCGGGCCTTCACCGTATCGCCTTCCACCGCGGCGGCCTTCGCCTGCTTCAACACCTCCGCCGCCTTCGCCACGGCGTCCGCGGGCGCGGCCTTGCCGCCGCCCTCCGCCCCGCCGGTCGCAGCCGGAAGCGAGTCCGGCTTGTTTCCGTGAGCCGAGCAATACCACCACGCAATCCCCAGCGCCACCGCCACCGCCGCGACAAGACCGATGAGCAGTTTCATCCCCGTCCCCTTGAGATTCCGCATCTCGGACCCGACCTCCGGGCCCAAAGAAATCCGTCCGAATCAATATAGGCCGCGCGCCGGGCGCGTGCAACACTTTTCCGCCGGGCGGCTCAGGTTTCCGCGCCGGGCTTCTTGACCTTTGCGCCTTTCTTCCGCGCTTTTCGCAGGGCGTCCAGCCGATCCTTCATCTTTGCCTCGAAGCCCTCCGTCGTCGGGCGATAATACTCCTTGTCCACGCCGAGGTAATCCTGGTCTACCCAGTGGCCTTCGAAGTTGTGAGCGTACCGATATCCCTCACCCCGGCCGAGGCGCTTCGCCCCCTTGTAGCTCGCGTCCTTCAGGTGCTCCGGCACCTCGATCGTCCGACCTTCCTGCACGTCCTTCATCGCCTCCGCGATGCCGACATACGCGGCGTTCGACTTCGGAGAGCAGGCAATATAGGTCACGGCCTGCGCGAGCGGGATCTGCGCCTCGGGCATGCCGACGAACTCGACCGCCTGGAGCGCCGCCGTCGCCAGGACGAGCGCCTGCGGGTTGGCGTTGCCCACGTCCTCCGCGGCGCAGATGACCATGCGCCGGGCGACGAAGCGCGGGTCTTCGCCGGACTCCAGCATCCGCGCCATCCAGTAGAGCGCCGCGTCGGGATCGCTGCCGCGCATCGACTTGATGAACGCGCTCGCCGCGTCGTAGTGCTCGTCGCCCGTGCCGTCGTAGACGAGGGCCTTGCGCTGGATGCTCTCCTGGGCGACGTCAAGATCGTAGACGACGGGCTTCCCCGGCTCGGGCGACTGGCTGTAGACGCCGATCTCGACGGCCCCCAGTGCCCGGCGGGCGTCGCCGTCGGAGGTCTGGGCGAGAAACTCCACGGCGTCGTCCGTGATCTTCACGTCGAGCGCGCCGAGGCCGCGCTCCTTATCCCCGATCGCCCAGCGGATGAGCGACTTGACGTTCTCCTCCGTGAGCGGCTTGAACTGGAAGATCTGGCTGCGCGAGACGAGCGGGGAATTCACCGCAAAGAACGGATTGAGCGTCGTCGCGCCGATGAGCGTGACGATGCCGCGCTCGACGTCGGGTAGCAGCACGTCCTGCTGCGCCTTGTTGAAGCGGTGCAGTTCGTCGACGAAGAGCACGGTGCGCCGACCGGAGGTCTCCAGCAGCGCGCGGGCGTTCGCGATCGCGTCGCGCACCTCCGCGACGCCCGACGCCGCGGCGTTGATCTCGACGAATTTCCCCTGGGTGGAGTTGGCGATGACATGGGCCAGCGCGGTCTTTCCCGTACCGGGCGGGCCGTAGAAGATGAGCGAGGTCAGCCGGTCGGCCTTGAGCATCCTCCAGAGGAGCTTCCCCCGGCCCATGAAGTGCTCCTGGCCGACGAACTCCTCCAGCGTCCGCGGACGCATC
Source organism: Planctomycetota bacterium (assembly GCA_037439485.1). Lineage (GTDB taxonomy): Bacteria > Planctomycetota > DG-23 > DATKVD01 > DATKVD01 > JBBIVY01. Next base: position 25,735 of record JBBIVY010000033.1, read on the forward strand.
CGAGCCGCCAGCGGTTCCGCGCCTTTCAGCCGCTCGCGCGATTCGCCGGTCTTGAAGAGTTCCATGGTGCCCCCTTATTGGTCAGAGTATCCCTGCAGGGGAACGGTGTCAAGGGG
>JBBIVY010000033.1:25950-33236 GCA_037439485.1 Planctomycetota bacterium
ACCAAGGACCAAGGACCAAGGAAACTCCAAACGCCAAATCCCAATGAAGATTCGCCGGCAGCGGGTCATTGCCGTTTGGTTATTGGGGTTTCATTGGTTATTGGTTATTGATCATTGGTCATTGCTGTTCGCCACGTCACAGCCGTCCGACACACGGTGAGCCCCGTACATGAAACCGGGCCGCCGAGGCGGCCCGTGGTATCGAAAGCCCTGTCATTGTGCCGTAAGGAGCGAGTCTTCGAACCCGAGGTCAAGGTGGGCGCCGAGTCGCGGCTTTATTCTTTCCCGACAAGTCGGGACGTGAACGCTGCCGCGAAATGAGGGCTCCCTTGTCAAGGGTCATAGGTTCTGAAGACATGGCTCCAAGTCTCGAACACGGCAGGACTTGTCGACCTCTGTCGTACTAATTCTACTTCGCCCCTTGGAAAAGGCAAGGGCCAAGCGCGATTTTTCCGCGCACGGCCCCGGATTGTTTTTGCGCGCCGACGCTTATTGCCGCAGCGCCGCACCCAACTTCGATGAGAGCGCGTCCAGCACGGCCTTCGTTGCCGCGTCCGCTTCCTCGTGTTCGAGTGTGCGGTCGCCGGCCCGGAAGATCATCGAGAACGCAATGCTCTTCTTCCCCTCGCCCACCGACTTGCCTCGGAACTCGCTCATGAACGCCACCGATTCGAGAAGCGGATTGCCGAGCCCTTCCACGGCGCCTCGGATCGCGGCCCAGGGCGTCGATTCGTCCACGACGATGGCAAGGTCGCGCTCGATCTCCGGAAAGCGCGGAAGACCCTGGAACTTCGCCTTCGGTCTCGCCTCGGCCGCGAGCGCGCCGAAGTCGATCTCGGCGACCGCGGGTTTCGTCTTCAGGTCGAACCGGTCGAGCACCTCCTGCGTGGGAAGGCCGACGTATCCGAGCATCCTACCGCCGAGCGTCAGCACCCGTCCCTCGGCGAGGAACGGAAGCTGAGATTCGCCCGTGGTCACCGCGCCGGAAAGCCCGAACCGCGCGACAAGCGTCTCGACGATCCCCTTCATCGCGCGAAAGTCCACGTCGCCGACGATGCCCAGCATCGTGCGTTCGTCGGGAAGCTCGCCCTTGGCTTTCGGCAGGTAGACGTGCGCGAGTTCGAAGAGCCGCACGTCGCGATTGCGCCGGGCCTGGTTCAAGACGCGCGTCCGGAGCAGGCTCGGCACGAGCGACGTGCGCAAGCCCGGCAGGTCCGCGTCGATGGGGTTCCGCACTTCGATGGGCGCAGCCTTCGTCCACGGCGCAATCAGCGCGGCGGACTTCGCGTCGGTGAAGCTCACGATGACGCACTCGTCGAACCCGGCGGCGCCCAGCACTGCGGCGGCGGAGGCCGACTTCATCAGCATATCGTCGCGGCGGCTCATGCGGAGCGTCACGCCGGGCGACGGGGGAATCTTGTCGTAGCCCCAGAGGCGGGCGACCTCCTCGATGAGGTCGATTTCGCGTTCGAGGTCCGCGCGCCAGCTCGGCACGCGCAGAACGAGCCCTGCGGAATCCGCTTTCACCGTCGCACAGCCGAGCGCCTCCAGAATCCGGCGGCAATCGGCGGCGCCAATCGCAACGCCAAGTATCTTCTCGATGCGCGCGAACCTCAGCGACACTTCCCGCGCGGCGAACGGCGCCTTGTCGACGTCCACGATGCCCGGGCAAACCTTGCCGCCCGCCAGTTCCGCGATGAGCGCCGCGGCCCGGCGGCTCGCCCACTCCACCCCCGCGGGATCGACGCCCCGCGCGAAGCGGTAGGATGAGTCGGATTCAAGCGCCATGCGCTTCGACGTCCGGCGGATGAGCACCGGCAGGAACCGCGCGCTTTCGAGCAGCACGGTCGTCGTGCGGTCGGAGACCTCCGTATCGAGCCCGCCCATGATCCCGGCGACCGCGACCGGCCGCGTGGCGTCGCAGATGGCGAGTTCGTCGCCCTTGAGCTCGTGCTTCGAGCCGTCGATGGCGGTGAGGGTCTCGCCCTTCCGCGCCTTGCGGACGACGATGCGTCGCTCGACGAGCTTGTCGTAATCGAACGCGTGCAGCGGCTGGCCGCACTCGAAGAGGACGAAGTTGGTGATGTCGACAACGTTATTGACCGGGCGCAGGCCCATCGACTCGATCTTCTCGACCAGCCACGCCGGAGACGAGCCCACCTTGACGCCGGTGATGACGCGGGCAGTGTATCGCGGACAGAGGTCGCCGTCGAGGATCTCGACGCGGGTCATCTCGGAGGCCGGCTTGCCGGATTCCACCAGGCGCGGCTCGGGGACCTTGAACGCCCCCCCCGCCGCGGCGACCACTTCGCGCGCGACGCCGAGGTGGCTCAGCCAGTCGGGGCGGTTCGTCGTGACCTCGGCGTGAAGCAGCGAATCGCCGGGAATCGCCTCGATGTCCTCGACCTCGAGCCCCGCGCGGGTCAGGGCATCGGCAATGCCCTTCGCGTCGAGCGCGACGGCGGCGTATTCTTTCAGCCACTTGACGCTGATCTTCACCGCAGCCCGCCTTCTGTTCTTTTCCTTCTGCCTTCTTTGTTGTCATCCTGAGTCCCGATCTATCGGGACGAAGGATCTTGCCCCATTCCCGGCCAGATTCTTCGTCCGCCGGAGGACCGGCGTTCTCAGAATGACAACAGAAAGAGAAACCCTCGAGACAGCAAAACACCCCTCACCCTGACCCTCTCCCCCAAGGGGAGAGGGAGAACAACTCAGAACTGCGCCAGGAACCGCGCGTCGTTCTCGAACAGGAGACGGATGTCGCGGATGCCGTGCTTGAGCATCGCGGGGCGCTCGATGCCGAACCCGAACGCGAAGCCCGTGTATCGCTCGGGGTCGATGTTCACCGCGCGCAATACGTTCGGGTCCACCATCCCGCAGCCCAGGAGTTCCAGCCAGCCCTTGCCGCCACAGACCGCGCAGCCCTTCCCGTCGCAGAGCGTGCAGGCCATATCGAGTTCCGCGCTCGGCTCAGTGAACGGAAAGAAGTGCGGTCGGAAGCGCGTCTTCGCGTTCGGAGAGAAGAACTCGCGCACGTAGAGGTTGAGCACGGCCTTGAGGTCGCGGAACGTCACGTTCTCGTCGACCATGAGCCCTTCGAGTTGGTGAAACATGTATCCGTGCGACGCATCGACGGTCTCGGGCCGATAGACGCGTCCGGGCGCCACAACGCGAATCGGCGGCTTCTGCCCTTCCATGACGTGAATCTGCACGGTCGACGTCTGCGTGCGCAGTATCGTCCGGTCTTCGATGAAGAAGGAGTTATCCGGGTCCGCCGCCGCGTGGTCCAGCGGGATGTTGAGCGCCTCGAAGTTATGCCAGGTGTCCTCGACCTCGGGGCCTCCGGCCACGTCGAACCCGAGCCGCTGGAAGATGTCCACCATCTCGACCATCGTCTGCATGATGACGTGGCGGCGGCCGAGGCGAACGGGGATGCCGGGGAGCGTGAGGTCAACGCCGGCAGCCCGCTTCGGCCCTTTCGCGGCGAGGACCTTGCCCGCGGCGTCCATCGCGGATTCGAGCGCGCGCTTCACCTCGTTGGCGCGCTTGCCGGCGGCGGGCTTCTCCGCGGCACTCAGCGTCGCCAGGGATTTCATCAGCTCGGCAAGCCGGCCCTTGCGGCCGAGGAACTCGACGCGGACCTTCTCCAGCGCCTCGGAAGTCACCGCAGAGGCGAGGTCGGATTCGAAGTCCTTTTGAAGCTTGTCGAGTTGTTCGAACATGGTGCCCCCAAAACGGCCGTAGGGGCGACACATGCGTCGCCCCTACACGCCGCAGGGAAAGACAGTTACTTCGCCAGCGCCTGCTTCGCGGTCTCGACGATGGCGTCGAAGGTCTTCGGATCGTCGACGGCGACGGCGGCCAGCATCTTGCGGTCGAGCTTGACGTTGGCTTTCAAGAGACCGTTGATGAACCGGCTGTACTGCATCCCGCGCTCCTTGCAGGCGGCGTTGATGCGGACGATCCACAGGCCGCGCATCTCGCGCTTGAAGGCGCGACGGTCGCGGAACGAATAGCGCTGCGCGCGCAGGACCGTCTCGGAGGCGGTGCGGTAGAGTTTGCGGCGTCCGCCGACGAAGCCCTTGGCGGCCTTGAGAATCCTCTTGTGACGCTTGTGGCGCGGGACGACGTTTCGTGCACGAGACATGGGTCAGGCTCCTTCAGGCTTGGGGGCGGCGGCCGGAGCAGCGGCCGGAGCGGCAGCCTGCGCCTTCTTGCGGAAGACGTGGCTTACGTGCAGCGCCTTCAGCGTATGCACCCGATCCATTCCGAGGATCGGCTTCTTGCGGCGGATGTGACGCCGCTTCTTCGACGACTTGCTGCTCATCATGTGGCGTCCCCCGGTCGGGTGGGCCAGCACCTTGCCCGAGGCCGTAATTGTGAAACGCTTCAGGCTCGCCTTGTGCGGCTTGAGCTTCGGCATGAGAGACTCTCCCGAAATGACCTGCTGTCGCCCGACCGACCGCGGCCGGGACTGGTTTACGCTTGCGGCGCCGGAGCCGCCGGCGGCTCCGGTGTCACGACCGCTGCCGGAGGCACGACCGCTGCCGCGCTCTTAGTCCCGGACGCAGCCGCTGCCGGGTTCGCCGCAGCAGGCGCAATCGGCGCCGGCTTCGCCGCGGACGCCGCCTTCGGCGCCGCAGGGCTGGACGATGCCGGTTTCGGCGCCATCGTCATCCACATCCGCCGCCCTTCCATCCGCGGCGAGCCTTCGGAGTTCGCCACGTCGGCGAGTTCCTTCTCGATGCGATGCATCACCTGATGTCCGACGTCGGTGTGAAGCATCTGGCGTCCGCGGAACATCATGTTGAACGTCACGCGGTCGCCGCGCGAGAAGAAGTCCTTCGCCTGCTTCACCTTCACCCCGATATCGTGATCCTCGATCACCGGGCTGAGGCGGATCTGCTTGAGCTGCACGTGGTGCGTCTTCACGTGGCTCTGGTGCTGCTTCTTCTTGAGCCGGTACTTGTGCTTGCCGTAATCCATGATCCGGCAGACCGGCGGGTCGGCGTCGGGCGCCACCTCGACCAGGTCGAGGTTCGCCTCATTCGCGAGCCGCATCGCCTCGGCGATCACCACAACGCCCACGTTCTGGCTGGCTTCGTTGACCAGGCGCACGGACGCCGCGCGGATCGCCTCGTTGATCCTCAGTTCGTCCTTGTTGTCCTTTTCCTTGCCGATTTCCTTGCCGATTGCGTTCTCCTCCTGTCACTCGGAAGGTCTGCCGGTGCCGCCCCGGCGCGCCCGGACTTCGTCATGCAGGCGCGCGACGATTTCATCGACCGACGCCGCGCCCAGGTCTCCCCCGGAGCGCGAGCGCACGGACACGCTTCCCGATTCCGCTTCCTTGGCCCCCACGATCAGCATGTAGGGCACCTTCTCCAGCGTCGCGTTGCGGATCTTCGCGCCGATGGTCTCGTTCAACCCGTCGACCGTCGAGCGGAATCCCTCCGAGCGCAGGCGCTCGTACACCCTTCGCGCGGCCTCCACCTGCTTCTCGCTGATCGGCAGCACGCGCGCCTGCTCCGGCGCCAGCCATAGCGGGAACGCCCCGCCCACGTGCTCGATCAGCCCGCCGATGAACCGCTCCATCGACCCGAGCACCGTCCGGTGGATCATCACCACGCGGTGCGGATGGTTGTCGGCGCCGACGTAGTTGACGTCGAACCGGTTCGGCAGGTTCAGGTCCACCTGGATCGTCGGGCCCTGCCACTCGCGGCCGAGCGAGTCCGCCAGCTTGACGTCGATCTTCGGGGCATAGAAGACACCGCCGCCCTCGTCGATCTTGTAAGGCAGTCCCTTGCGCTCCAGCGCCTCCTTCAGGCAGTTGGTCGCAAACGTCCACTGCTCCTCGGTGCCCAGGAACTTCGCCGGGCGCGTCGCGAGGTAGTAGCTGCACTTGTACTCAAACGCGTCCATCATGTAGCCCGCCAGGCCCAGCACGCCCAGCACCTCGTCGACGAGCTGCTCCGGGGTGCAGAAGATGTGCGAGTCGTCCTGCGTGAACCCGCGCACCCGCATCATTCCGTGAAGCGTGCCGGCCGGCTCGTAGCGATACACCGTGCCCAGCTCGCACATCCTCAGCGGCAGCTCGCGGTAGCTCCTCGGACGCGCCTGGTACATCGCGATGTGGCCGGGACAGTTCATCGGCTTCACGTAATACGGCGTGCCGTCGATGTCCATCGGCGAATACATCATGTCGGCGTACTTCTCGAGGTGGCCGCTGGTCTTGTAGATGGCCTCGCTCGCGATGTGCGGCGTATAGACGATGTTGTAGCCGCGCTTCAGGTGCTCTTCCTTCCAGAAGCTCTCGATGACGTGGCGGACCATGCCGAGTTTCGGGTGCCAGAGGACAAGCCCGGCCCCGATGTCCGGGTTGATCGAGAACAGCTCCATCTCGCGCCCGAGCTTCCGGTGGTCGCGCTTCTCCGCCTCGGCCAAACGCTCGATGTGCTTCTCCAGGTCTTCCTTCGAGAAGAACGCCGTCCCGTAGACGCGCTGCAGCATCTTGTTCTTCGCGTCGCCGCGGAAGTAACTCCCGGCGATCGAGAGCAGCTTGAAGACCTTGAGCCTGCCCGTGTCCGGCACGTGCGGCCCGCGGCAGACGTCCACGAACGAGCCGGTATGGTAGAAGCTGATGCGTCCGCCTTCGGCCGCGGCGTCCCGGATGCGCTCGACCTTGTAGCTCTGGCCCGCGGCGGTCATGCGCTTCGTCGCCTCGTCCGCCGAAAGCTCGGAGCGGACGAACGGCAGCTTCGCCGCGATCAACTCCTTCATCTTCGCCTCGATCTTCGGCAGATCCTCCGGCGCGATGCGGTGCTCCAGGTCGAAGTCGTAGTAGAAACCGTCGTCGGTCGCCGGGCCGATGTCGAACTTCACGCCCGGGAAGAGCTCGCCCACGGCCGCCGCCATCAGGTGCGCGGTCGAATGACGCAGCACAACGAGCGCCTCGGGATTTCGGCTGGTCAGCACCTTGAACGAGCAATCGCGCTCGATGGGCGTGCTCAGGTCGCACGGCTTGTCGTCGATGACCGCGACGAGCGCCGCCTTGGCCAGGCCCTCGCTGAGCTGCCGAGCCGCGTCGAGCGCGCTCGCGCCCTGCGGCACGTCATGCTGAGTCCCGTCGGGAAGTATAATCTTCGGCATCGCCGTCTCGCCTCAACAAAAGCCGAGGGGCCATGGAGTCCGGGGCTCAGGAGGAACAACCTGCCCCGTTGGCCCTGAGATCCATGACCCCTCGTCCAGATATGGTAATCCGCCTTCCGGCGGAATACAGATGGTGGGCG
>JBBIVY010000034.1:0-32379 GCA_037439485.1 Planctomycetota bacterium
ACAGGAGGCGGCACCCATGCGTGGTTCTTCAGCTTGGAACCTTCAACCTTCAACGTTTAACCTTCAACCCGTCGGCCGCGAGGAGCAGGTTTGAGAAGTGATGAAAAGCTGGTATGCAGGGAATGCTGATATCTTTGGTAAGTTTGGTATTTCGGCTGAAAACGAGGGTAAGGCGAGGTGAGGCGGGGAGTTGAGACCGCGAAGAGGGGCTTCTCAAGGAGGACGCGGGCGGGTAGAATGAGGTTGTGAGGAGCCTATGACGTGAGAGGTGTCTCGACCGGGCGGGCGTTATGTCGGCTGCGAGGAACATCCTGACCCTGGCTCTGCTGCTGGCGGCGGTGGCTTCGGCGCCGGGGGGCGAAGGCGGGGCCGACAAGGCGGGGTGGCCGATGTTCCGCGGGCCGCGCGGCGACGGCGTCACGGCCGAGGCCGACTGGACGCACGCGTGGCCGGACGGGGGGCCGAAGATCGTGTGGAAGGCACGGGTCGGCAACGGTTACGCGTCGATGGCCGTCGTCGGCGGGCGGCTCTACACGATGGGCAACCGCGACAAACAAGACACGGCCTGGTGCCTTGACGCCCTCACGGGGGCCGAGGTCTGGCGGTTCAGCTATCCCTCGACGCCCGACGGCTATCCCGGACCACGCGCGACTCCCACCGTGGACGGCGGCCGCGTTTACATCGTGAGCCGCCATGCGTTGATGCACTGCCTGGACGCGGCGACGGGCAAGGTGATCTGGCGGCAGGACCTGACGAAGACGATCGGCGCGCGTTTCCAGATGCACGGATATTCGTCGTCGCCGGTGGTCTTCGGGGACCTGCTGATCGTCGAGGCGGGCGCGAAGGATGGCGCCGTGGCGGCGCTCGACAAGGCGACGGGCGCGCTGGTCTGGAAATCGGGCGAGGGGGAGCCGGGCTACTCGACGCCGGTGCTCTATGAGAAGGCCGGCGAGACCGCGTGCCGCATAGCGGTATTCATGGCCGACGGGCTCATCGGCCTCGACGCGAAGAGCGGACGGCAGCTCTACCGGTTTCCGTTTCCGGTGAAGTTCAACCACGCCATCGCGAGCCCCATCGTCGCGGCGGATCGCGTGTTCATCTCCGCCGGGTATGGCGCCGGGGCCGCGCTCGTGGACATCTCGGCCGAGCCGCCGAGGGCCGTGTGGAAGTCGATCGAGTTCTCGAACCAGTTCGCTTCGAGCGTGCTCTATAAGGGATATCTCTACGGCTTCGACGGCGACAACGAGCGGCAGCCTTTCCTGAAGTGCGTGGAGCTGGCGACGGGGAAGGTGATGTGGTCGAAGGACGGCTTCCTGCGCGGGTCGGTGCTGCTCGCGGGCGAGCGGCTGATCGTCCTCTGCGGCGCCGGGGACCTCGCCGTCGTTGAGGCGTCGCCGGAAGGGTGCAAGGAGCTTGCCCGCTCGAAGGTGCTGACCGGCGTGTGCTGGACGCCTCCGGTGTTGATGAACGGGCTCATCTATTGCCGCACGCAGGACGGGGTGCTCGTTTGCGTGGACGCGCGGGGCGCGGCGCGCTGACGATCGCGGAGCCGGAGTCGGGGAGGGCGCGGCACGAAGAATCGGGCGGCCTCCCGGCGAGTCGGGAGACCGCCCGTTGGATTCTCACACGGCGTGCGGCTTACTCGGCGTCGACCGCCACGCGGAAGCCCAGGTCGAAGAGCTTGATGGCGACGCCCGCGGCGAGACGGTAAGCCGGACGGCTCGCGTCGACGGCGGTGTTCATGGAGCCGCCGCGGGCCACCTTGATCTCCGTGGCGTCGCGGCTGCCGGCGGGGTCGACGTTTTCGGCGGCGTTATACTTGATCGAGTCGGTGTCCTGCGTCAGCTCCCAGACGTTGCCGATCATGTCGTAGAGGCCCCACGGGTTGGGGAGCTTCGTCTGGACGGGCGTGGTGACGCTGACGCCCGCGGCGTTGTCCTTGTAGACGGCGTAGCGGCCGATGTCCGCGGCGGAGTTGCCCCAGGGCCAGGTGGTGTCGGTGCCGGCGCGGCAGGCATATTCCCACTCGGCCTCCGTGGGCAACCGGGCGTGCTTCTTGGTCTTCTCGAACACCTTGGCGCAGAACTTCTGGGCGTCCTGCCAGCTCACGTTCTCGACGGGGTTGTTCGGGCCCTTGGTGTAGGCGGGATTCTCGCCCATGACGGCTTCATACTGCTTCTGGGTCACCTCGGTGACGGCGAGCCAGAAGGGACGGGTGATCGTGACCTCGTGGCGCGGGCCTTCCTTGTCGACGTGGCCCTGCTCGGAGCCCGTCGAGCCCATCTGGAATTTGCCCTTCGGGATGAGCACGAACTTCATCGTCGCGCCGTTGCCCAGGTCCACCTCCAGCGTCTTCAGGTTCCTGACCTTCACCCCGTTGACGTCCCTCTCGCCCGAGCACCCGACGAGCGCCCAGGCCAGAACGACCGCCAGCACCGCCGTCCATTTCATCATGGCTCATTCCCCTTATGCGAGGCCATTATTCCGGGCTGCCTTCACCCAGGGCCACAATCTACCTTCGGGGGATTCGCGATGCAAGGAATATTGTCGAGGTCGTTCAGAGGATTCGGAACGCCGCCCTCAGTCCGAACACGAACGGGATCGTGAAGATGAGGTATCCGACGAGCCACGGATCGAGGACATAGCGTATGCCGGGGATGAACCCGAAGGGCTTGTAGGGCTTGAGTTGCTGCTCGACCTGGGCGACGCCGCCTGATGCGGGGACGTCCACGGGGCCGTAATACGTGCGACCGTTCACGATGAGCGGCGTCGAGACCGTCTTTCCGGCGTGGCGGATCTCGAGGACGTAGGGCGTCTCGCGCTTTTCGGCGCGGAGCGTCCAGGAGGCGACCCCGCGGAGCTTGCCGCCCGCGGCGGGGCTGTTGTCGGCGGCGATGCGCTGGATCCAGCCGGTGTCGGCGACGAGGCCGTCCTGCGGCGCAATGTGCGCGACCTGTCCGATCGCGGAGGCCGGGTAGCAGGCGATGACGTTGACGGGCTCGCCGGGCATCGGCGCCAGGAACCCGAACCGCGCGAAGGCCCACGTCGCGAGCATGGCGATGGGGATGATGACGGCGAGGAGCGGCTTGCCCTCGGCCTTCATCTGCTTCATCGCGATCGCCGCCTCCGTCGCGCGGATGCGCACGACCGTGGGCTTGTCGCCGGCGCGTTTCGCCTCCTTGCGCATCGCGGTGAGCTTCTTCTTGTCGGCCTTGCACCGACGCAGCAGCTCCTGGTTCGTCGTGAGCGGCCGGATGAACGTCAGCACCGCCCCCGTCCCCAGCGCGACGACGGCCAGCGCCAGGTCCTTCGGGAGGTACATGAGCCACCCGAGCAGGAAGTCCATGATGCGCATCGTGATGTTGACGATCGCGTCCATTCAATCACTCTTCGTCGAGAACCGTGATGCGTCCCTTGCCGCCGTCGACGCGGACGCGCTTGACGCCTTCGAGGAACCTCGTGGCGTCGGCGCACGCGACGGCGGGAATGCCGAAATCGCGCGCGGTGATGGCGCCGTGAGAGAGCACGCCGCCGCGCTCGACGATGAGGCCGCGGATGCCGGCGAAAAGCGCCGTCCAGCCGGGGTCGGTCGAAGGCGCCACGAGGATGCAATCCTCCGGCAGGTCCTGCGCCTCTTCGGGGCTGACGACGATGCGCACCTCGCCCTCGGCGACGCCGGGCGCGAGGCCGAGGCCCTTGAACTCGCGCGATTCCTCCACCGTGCGCGGCCGCCCGAGCAGGTCGAGGTCGTTCGTGTCGATGACGTCGCCCATGAGGAGGCGCTGCGCCGACTGCCAGCGCATCTTGCGCTTCGCGATGATCGCGGCGAACGCCTCGCGCTGCGATTCGTATTTCTCCAGCTCGTCGAGCGTGAGGAAGAAGACGTCGCGTCCGAGGTCCCAACGGCGCGAGAACTCCATGAGCGCCGCGCGGATGAGCGCGTAGCCCATCATGAGATAATGCTTGCCCGACTCGCGCCAGGGCAGAAGCGCCTGCGCCTCGCGCATGAGGTCGAAGATGTCCTCGCGGAGGCTCGAAGCCCCGGCGGCCTCGATGAGCCCGGGCAGCTCGCACTCGGCTTCCTGCCGGCGGGCCGTGTTGGCCTCGTGCAGGGCCTCGGGCGAGCGGGCGCCGGGACGTCGATAGCCGGCGACGGCGCGCTCGAGGTAGCTCGGGTCCTCGCTCCAGCGCGGCTGGGCCAGTTCCATCTCGCCGGTGGCGCGGTGGCCGAAGGACTTCAGGAAATCGGGGAGCGCGGCCTTGCCCTCGGCGACGTTCCAGAGCATCGTGTTCTGCTCGAAGGTGGTGTCGCCCGCGAGGCCCGAGGTGACAAGCTCCGTCATCTCGCGGCCCTTCTCATCGCCGAGGATCTGGATGAGCTGCGATTCGAACTGCGAGCGGGCGGTGCCGCCGAAGAGCCCCGGCTTGAGCGACTCCGGGCCGAAGTCGTCCATCACGCGCGCAATGCGCCGGTGCAACTCGGCGACGAGGTCCGCGGTCGAAAGCGTCGTGAGATCCTCCGCGCGTTTTGCTTCGATCCACGCGAGGTAGGGCGGCAGGACCTCGCCGGTGATGCGCTTGAGCGCCGTGATGCGTTCGCGGTTCATCCGCCGCGACGAGCGGATGAGCGCCCACACGAGGCCGGGCGCGCGGATGAGAAACGCGGGGTCGGCCTTCTCCGGGTTGAACTTCGTCGGCGCCGACTCGATGAGCCCGGGGTGCTTCCGGACCTCCTCGGGGTCGTATTCCATCGGCGCGCCCGCGAAGAAAAGCTCCGCCGCGCGCTCCGGGTCGAGGTAGATGCGCCCGCAGATGAGGTCGAGGAAACCCTCCGTCCTCACCCGGCGGCTGGGCGTGTAGCCGAGCGACCGGTACATCCGGCCGAATCCGCCGTCGCCCGACATGAACCGGCGCATCACGTCCCAGGTCATGGGCGTGGGTGAGGGGAGCGTTTCGGAAAGGTTATGCGCGACCCAGACGCGGCGCTTGCCGGCGGCCAGGGATTTCAGCCGCTCGATCTCTTCGACGCGGCCGGTCTCGATGTCCTTCGCGATGTCGAGCCCGCGGACGGGACGCGCCTGGAGGAGCGCCGTCTCGCCGCCCGCGATGCCCCACTCGATGTCGACGGGATGGCCGTAATAGGCCTCGACCTTGAGCGCCAGCCGCGCGATCGCGACGGCCTCGTCGTCGGTGAGCGAAAAGGCGTCCGCGTCGGCGCCCCGCGCTCCCTGCTCCAGGCTCGTGACGGAGGAGGCCTTGCGGCCGAGCGTGCGGCTCTTGAGCGCGATCGCCCGCTTGTCGACGACGAAGAGGTCGGGCGCGACGTCGCCCGAGACGATCGACTCGCCCAGGCCCCAGGAGCTTTCGATGACCACTTCCTCGGCGTAGGGGTCGCCGGGGTTTGCCGTGAACGCGACGCCCGAGACCTCGGAGGGGAACATCGTCTGCACCGTGACGGCGGTGCCCGCGACGCCGCGGACGTCCTGGGTCTTGCGATAGACGATGGCGCGGTCGGAGTTCCACGAGTCGAAGACGGCGTCGACGCAGGCCTTGAGGATCTCCCACGCCTCGGTGGGCAGCGCCTTGCCGGGGACGGTCTTGGCGAAGTTGTGCGCGAACTGCGCGAGCGTCCGGCGGAAGCGCGCCGGGTCGGGCGATTCCTTCTCCATCGCGGGGGCCAGGCCGCAGTTGAGCAGCGTGTCCATCATGCCGGGCATGGAGGCCGCGGCGCCCGAGCGCACGGAGACGAGAAGGGGCTTCGGGCCCTTGCCGAACTTGCGGCCGGTGACGCGTTCGAGGCGCGAGAGGTTCGCGCGAAGCTCGTCTTCAAGCCCGGCGGGCCAGGCGTGGTTGTTCTCGTGATAGTAGACGCACGCCTCGACCGAGATCGTGAACCCCGGCGGCACGCGCAGTCCCGCCCGGCTCATCGCCGCCAGGCTCGCGCCCTTTCCGCCGAGAATATCCTTCCTCGCGGGGTCGCCCTCGCTGGTGCCTTCGCCGAAGAAGTAGATCCATTTCAGGGGCATCGCTACCGCCTCGCCTTCACGCACACGAATCCCATCTTGTCCGTGCCGAAATAGACGTTCGACTTCACCATAATCATCGGCGTCGTCGGCCTGCCCATCCACTCGGGGAAGGTGAACCACACGGCCGATTTCTTCGTCTCGATATCGTAGCGCATGATGCCGGTCGGGGAGAAGTAGAGCACGATGTTCCCCGCGAGCATCGGGGGAAAGCAGAGCATCAGATTCCCTGTCTGCATCGGCGGCGCGCCGTCGATCTTGGCAACTTCCGTGTTCTGCTCGACGTCGACGATAAGTATCTTGCCGGTTTCGTTGGCGCAGGCGAGATGCTTGCCGTCTGTGACCAGCGCAGAAGCGGGAGCCGGGAACCCTACCCGGCCTTTCAGGGTTCCGTTGTCGATCTCGCAGGTTTCAAGCCCATACCCGGAGCCAAACCATATCCGTCCTCCGGCCAGGATTGGACCCGTCCGGATGCGCGCCCGGGTCTGCCAGAGACACTTGCCGGTCGGCCGGTCCATCGCGATAAGTCCGAATTCCGTCCACTCAAATTCAATATCGGCCATCCGTATGGTCGGCGACGGACTCCCCTCGACCTTGAATTCGTTAGGCCCGCAAGCAATCTCAGTCGGCGCGGAGACGCCGTCGTCGGCGAGTTTCAAATGCGTCAGGCAGGCGATGTTGTCGCCGAATATCGTCTCGACGTAGAGCGTTCCCTTCACATGTGCGGCGGGGGCAAGGATCAGCGGCACCTTGGGCTCCGAGCCGTCCGCATTCGCGGCGGGCCATCTCCAGGCGAACTGGCCTCGGGCGCTCACCGGCGAGCCGTCCCAGCCGCTCTTGCCGGGGCCGCCGAGATAGCCGTCCCAGGTCTCCGCCTTGGCCACGCCCGGTTCGCCCGCGCAGACGAGGCCCTCGCCCGACGTGCCGACGTAAACGTGCCCGCGCGCCACGGCGGGCGAACTCATTGACTCGGCCCCGAGGTCGATCTCCCACGCGGGCGCGAGCGTCTCGCGGTCGAGGGCGAACATCTGCCCCTTCGTCGTCACGACGTAGACGTGAGCCTTGCCCACCGCCGGGCAGGTGACGATGGGCGCGTGAGAGTTCCACTTGCCCGCGGGCTTGCCGTCCGTCGTCACGGCGTAGACGAACCCGTCGCGCGAGCCGAAATACGCCTTGCCGTCCGCGACCGCCACCGCGCCCAGCACGATCTGCCCGACGGTGTATTTCCACTGGACGTCGTGCGTCTTGATGTCCACGCACCACACCTCGCCGATGGGCGCGAGGGCCTTCACCGCCGCCTCGATCTCCGAGGCGGGCTTGCCGGCCTTCGTCATCTCGGCGCGGGTCTGAGCGGCCACCTCGTCGGCGGTCTGGATGTAATTGCCCGTGCCCATGCCGATGTACATCTTCCCGTCCGCAATGGCCGGCGGGCCGAAGACGGGATAGGGCGTCGGGATACGCCAGAGTTCCTTGCCCGTCGCCGCGTCCACGCAGAAGATCGCGTGAACCACGCGTCCGAGGCCGGAGTAAACCTTGCCCTCATATATCGTCGGCGAGGCCTCGCAGTCCGGCCACTGGTCGCCCGGCAGGTGCCAGAGCACCTTGGCGCCGCCCTTGCCGTCGCCTTCGACCGCGAAGCAATACATCCCGTCCTCCGCGGCGCCGACGATGACCTTGCCTTCGCCGATGCAGGGCGAGCTCTCGACGTTGCTCTTGGTGCGGAAGTCCCAGAGGAGGACGCCCTCGCGCTTCTTCTCGCTGGCGGCGACGTCGAGGCAGCGGATGCGCGAGTCGGTGGTGAAGTGGAGGCCTTCGCCGACGGCGAGGTAATTGCCCCATACCGCGGGCGACGAGAACGTGGCGCGGTAGCCGGCCTCGTGTTTCCAGACGACCTTGCCGGTGTCGGCGTCGAGGCAGTAGAGGGGGCCGGAGTCGGTGAAGACCTCATAGCGCGCGCCTGCGACGTAGATGCGGTTGCCGACGACGGCGGGGGAGGACATGAACGTGTTGATCTTGCCGTCGGTGAAGCTCCAGCGAGCCGAGCCGCGGGTCGGGTCGTCCGCGTCGAGCGACGCGCCGCGTCGAGCGAAGTTCCCGCGCCAGAGCGGCCAGTCGGTGCCGCCCTGCGCCGCGGCCACGGCGGCGGTTCGCGTGAAGAGCCGCGGGCCCCACCAGAACGCGGCGAAGACGACGGTCAGGACGAGCAGCACCGGGAACTTCTGCGACCAGAGCGCCCGGCCCAGGGCCTTCATCGTCCCCGGCCTGAAGAGCGCCACGATCGCCGCGCCGATAGCCACCGCCACGCCCGACATCACGCCGATGATCACCGGCATCATTGGCACGAGCATGGGGACTACCGCTAACGGTGCGGCGCAGTTCGAGATGTCTCCGGCGAATTCGAGCATTCTTCTTCTTTTCGAACAGCCGTTGAAAGTTGAAGGCCTAATGTTGAAGGTGACGCCGGATCGGACGGAGTCCTTCCGTATCCTTTAACCTTCAACCTGCAACGGCCAGGTTACTGGCCGATGACGTACCGCACCGGCCTATCGATGACGTTGACGGATGCCGACTTCTCGGTACCGTCGCGAAGCTTCCACTTGAGCGTGAGGGTCCCCGCGTCGGTGAGGCCGAAGAACGCGGGGGCGCCGCCGGCGGTGACGTTCCATGCGCCGAGGCATCGCTTGCCGTTATAGCCCGTGACGAGAAGCGGGCTTGGGGCGTCCTTGCCGAGAGCGACGCTCACCGAGAGGGCCTTGCCGCTCTGAGTCTTGCGAGGCAGCAGCCACGCGTCGCCGTTCTTGAGGACGATGACCATGTCCTGCGCCCCGTCGCCGGTGAAGTCGGCGACCGTGCCGGCCTGCTGCCCCTTCGTCGCGTCCTCAACCAGTTTCTGCTCTCCGAGGTCGATCCCGTGGGCGTGTCCGAACGAGCGGAACCCGCGGTCGAAGAAGATGTGGGGCGTCATGTCGGCGTAGGCGATGAAGATGTCCTGTCGCCCGTCGTTGTTGATGTCGCAGACGATCCCGTCGATGCCGCCGGGCTTGGAGATATAGGTGATCTCGCCCGAGACGCTGAGCGTGTCCACGAACTTGCTGCCGCCGAGGTTGTGCCAGAGGTGGTTGCCGTCTTCGGAGGAGGTGAAGACGTCCAGGAGCCCGTCGGCGTCATAGTCTCCGATCTCGGCCATGGACCGGCCCTTGCCGAGGAAGAGCCGCGTCTTGACGGGCTCGGCGAACTTGCCGGGGGCGGTGCCCCTGTAGAAGTTGGAGAACTTCTCGAACGTCTGCAGGATGTCGGGAAGGCCGTCGCCGTCGAAGTCCGCGTAGAAGACCGGGCCCGCGGCGCCGGCGTCCGCAACCTTGGCCAGGTCGATGGGCATCTGGGCCGTCAACGGGGGCAGTAGATGCTTCTGCGCCACTTCCTGCAGTTTCCCGTCCGCCCACGCAAAGAGCTTGCTGTCCTTGTCGGTCGCGACGACGAGGAAGAGCTTGCCGTTGCCATCGTAGTCGAGAGCCGTCGCGGCGGTCACCTTGCCCGCGATCGTCGCGAACTTCACGGGCGTATCCCATTCCGCGTTGACCCGCACGGGGACGTCGGCGTCGGGATCGGCGAGGACGTATTCCACGGCGCGCTGGAGCATGTCGGTGGAGCCGGCCCACGTGCCGAGCATGTTCGCGTCGATCTTCACCATGTCCCACGAGCCGTCGTCGTTGCCGTTGAAAACGACCCACTTCCCTCCGATGTGCAGCATCCCCCTCGGGCCCTGAGCGCCTCCGCCCCCGCCTTCCTCGAACTGCCCGACGAAGAGGAGCCCGTCCTTCGCCCCGGCGTCGATCATCGCCGCGACCTCTTTGCCCTGCGCCTCAAATCCCGTGCCATAGCCCAGATCAAGGATTAGCGGCTTCGCCGGCTTATCGCCCTTCAGCGCCTTGACGACGGTGGCCGTCACCTTCCCGTCCTTTGTCGCCGCCTCGACCTTGAGCGCCCAGACCGATTCCGACTGCTGCACGAGGTGGATGGGCGAGAAGCTGGGGTTGATGAACGCCGTCGCCACGGCGCACAGGCCGATTCCCGCAATGAGGGGGAGGAGTTTTCTGAGCATCGCGCGTCCTTTCCGATTGCCGATTCCGTGGTTCCTGGAACGACTCGAGGCCGGCGTCCGCTCTAATGGTGCGCTGAAGCCGGTTTGTTCGTTCGGGGAAAACCGGGAGTTTACCGAATCGCCGACTGGTTTCCCAAACCCAAAATCCGAAATGACCTTCCCGCCGAGGCGGGCGATCGCGAACGCGGGGATGTGAGCCGACGCATGGTGTGAGACGCAGGGACGATGGGCGCTCCGGGAAGGGCCGTAAGGGCGGCACTTTGCGGTGGCACAGTTAACAGTATAAGGATACTATACGGGGAGTCAGCCCCGCGGCGGCATCATCGACATAACCCTTTGCCGGGAGACGAGATGGGACACAAGTGCGACTATCACGTTCACACCAGCCTGTCCAACTGCGCCCACCCCGCCATGACCCTTCAGGCCATCGTCAAGGAATGCGAGCGGCTGGGGATGGAGGAGATCGGCATCGCCGATCACCTGTACGGCGCAGACCCAAGCCGTAACATTGTGATACGCAAGGAGATAGAGCAAGTCAAGTCGACGGTGAGGATTCGCCTCGGCATCGAGGCCGGGTACAACGGCCGGCTCAACTCGCACGTCATAACCCCTGATAGCAAAAGGAGTTATGGCCTCGACTACGCCATAGGCTCGCACCACAGCGCCTACGTGAAAGAACATAACATCAGTCGCATCATAGAGTTACAACACGAAGGCCAACTGAAGACCTGCCACGATCCGGGGATTGACATCCTGGGCCATCCATGGCGGTTTCTTTATGAGGAGTTCCGCGACCGTAAGTGGCCGTGGTTCGATACGGTAACCGTTGTGCCGCAAGGACTTACGCGCGAACTTGGGCGCACGGCCAAGGCGACGGGGACGGCCATTGAAATCAACGCGATGTCGAACCTCTGCATGAAGTTCAACCCGGCGAGCTACTTCGAGGAATACGTCAAGTACCTGGAGATCCTTGCCTCGGAGGGCGTGACCTTCTCCCTCGGCTCCGATGCGCACGAGATTCACGATCTCGAAAAAATCAGGATAACGTGGCAGGTTGTCGAGCGTCTCGGCCTTATGGAAGACCGCATCTGGCATCCCGGCATGAAGCTGAAGAGGCTCTAGACCAACGATTATCCCTCGTGCCTCACAACGTCGCGGCGGCGGTGGACTGCCGAGCCGAGTTTCGTTACAATCTCCGCTGCGTCGTCCTCGACCTATCGCGGCTGATTGAATGACGGCAGGTGCTCGATGAAGAAGGCGGTTCTCCTTGTGATCGCGCTGGCGTGGATGGGAAGCTCCGTGTCGTGGGCGGGCGAGGCGGAGGATGCCTACTCGCGGGGCAGGGCGCTGGCAAAGGAGCAGAAGCACGACGAGGCGATTGCGGAGTTCACCAAGGCGATCGAACTGAAGGCGGATTATGCCGCGGCGTGGTATGCGCGGGGTTGCGAGAAGGGGTCCAAGCAAGACACCGCCGGGGCGCTGGAAGACGTCGACAGGGCGGTCGAACTCAGGCCGACCAGCGCGTTTTACGTCTCCGTGCGCGGCCGGATCCACGCGGATCGCGGCGAGTTTGTCATGGCGCTTGCCGACCACGACCGCGCGGTGGAGATGGACCCCGAGGAGCCGACGTTTTACCGGAACCGCGCTCTGACGTATTACGCCATGCGCCGGATCGACCGGGCGATCGACGACTACACGCGCGCCGTGCAGGCGGGCGAGGATGACGCACTCGTCTACTCGGACCGCGCCGACGCCTATTTCGCGGCAAAGGACTATGGCCGCGCGATCGCGGACTACACCCGGGCGATCCGCAAGTCTCCGGACGACGCCGGGCTCCTGTCGCGGCGGTCGTCCTGCTACGGCGCCGCAGGGAAGCTCGACAAGGCGCTGGCGGACGCGAACCGGGTGGTGGAACTGGCGCCCGACGCTTCCGAGGGCTACTACCTGCGCTCGGAGGCGCTGCTGAGGAAGCGGGACTATCCGCGGGCGCTGGAGGAGATCGAGCTTGCGCTCAAGCGCGGCCCGCAGGCGTCCTACCTGTGGTCCTTCCGCGCGACGATCCGCCACGATCTGGGCGACGACGAGAAGGCGCTGGCCGACGCCGACAAGGCCGTGGAGATCGACCCCGATCATCTGTGGCCCCGGCAGAGGCGCGCCGAGCTGCTCGTCGCGGTGAAGGAATACGACCGGGCCGTCGCGGATTTCGACAAGTGCCTGGAGGTCCGGCCCGGCGACGTGCGAACGCTGCTCGGCCGCGCGCGGCTCTACTCGGACCGCGGCGACGCCGAGCGGGCGATCCGGGAATGCGACGCCGTCATCGCGAAGAACGCGGATGAGGCCGAGGCCTGGGCGGATCGCGGCTCGTACGAGGAGGACCTCGAACGGTACGAGCGGGCGATCGAAGACTGCACGAAGGCGATCGAGCTGGACCCGAAGCTGGAGCGGGCGTATTCCGTCCGGGCCATTGCCCACGAGCGCCGGGGCGACCACGAGCTGGCGTTCGGCGATCTCGCGGATTCGATCTCGCGGCACCCCGAGGACCCGTGGGCGTGGCAGCGTCGTGCGCTCGTCCGGCTGAACCGCGCCGAGTTCGCCGGGGCCTCCGCGGATCTCGAAAAGGCGATGGGCCTTCCGGCGGATCCCGGGGCGCCGTACCTGCGCATCCACTACTATATCGCGCAGGCGCGGCTGGGGAAGGACGCGAAGCCGGCGCTCGCCGAGTATCGGAAGTCGCTCAAGGACTCGGAGTGGACGACGACGCTCGTCCGGATGCTTCTCGGCGAGATCACGCGCGAGCAGTGCCTCGCCGCGTCGGCGGACAGGAGCGCGTTCAAGGAGCGGGAGCAGCAGTGCGAGGCTCTCTATTACATCGGCGAGTCGCTGCTCCTCGCCGGCGACCGGGACGGGGCGATGCGGAGTTTCCGCGCGTGCGTCGACCTCCGCGTGCTCCCGTTCATCGAGCACTGGGCCGCGAAGGCGGAGCTGTCGCGGCTGGGAGAGAAATAACCGCCGACTGACCCGGCGCGCCCACATCGGGAGAACGGCAATGAACAGGCTTATCCTCATGGCGGCGCTGATGGTGCCGGCCGTGCTGTGGCTGAACGCCCCCGCGCTGGCGACGGACGCGGACGACGCGTTTGGGCGCGGGGTCGCGCTGGTCGCGGAGAAGAAATTCGACGAGGCGCTCGCGGAGTTCATGAAGGCGACGGCGCTGAAGCCGGACTTCGCCGAGGCGTGGGGGATGGCCGCGCAGATGGAGATCACCAAGAAGGAATACGACCGCGCCATCGAGGACTTCGACAAGGCCGTCGTCCTCAAGCACGGGGTCGACTCGTACTACTACGGCCGCGCCGCGGCCTACGCCGGGAAGAAGGACGTCGACGCGGCCATCGCCGACGCCTCCCGGGCCTTGACCCTCAACGCGAAGTCTGTCGCCGCGCTGATGCTCCGGGGCGGCCTCTACATCGAGAAGGGGGAGAACGACAAGGCCCTCCAGGACTTTGACCGGGTCATGCTTCTCGACCGCAGCAACTGGTTCGCCTGTGCGCAGAGGGGCGCCGCCTGCGAGGCGAAGGGCGACTACGACCGGGCGATCAAGGAGTATACGAAGGCCAGGGCGCTGAACGCGGACTACGACTTCCTCTACATCCGGCTCGGGCGGGCCTATGGCTATAAGCGCGACTACGATGCTGCGCTCAAGGACTTGGACGAGGCGGTCCGCCGGACGCCCGGAGACCCGGCGGCGTTCCAGGAGCGCGGGCTGATGAACTTCGACCGCGGGGAGTTCGAGAAGGCCCTGGGCGATCTCGAAACCGGGGCGCGCCTGGCCCCGGCGGACGCGTCCGCGAAGCTGGATCTCTTTCTCGTCGAGACGCGCCTCGGCAAGGACGGACTGCCCGCGCTCGCGGAGTTCCGCAAGACGCTCAAAGACGCCGAGTGGCCCGCGGCGGCCGTGCGCATGTTCCTCGGCGAAGTCACCCCGGCCGAATGCCTCAAGGCCGCCGCCGACAAGCACGCGATCCAGGCCCGCGACCAGAAGAGCGAGGCGCTCTATTACATCGGCGAATATCACCTCTGGAAGGACGACCCCGAGCGCGCGAAGAAGAGCCTCAAGGATTGCGTGAACCTGAACTTCCGCGCGGGGCACGAGTTCTGGTCGGCGAAGGCGGAGCTGGAGCGGTTGGAGAAGAAGTGAGGCCGCTGATGGAAGGTGTATCGGGGGAAGAGGAAAACAGAAAGAGAATCAGCCGCCGATGAACGCAGATGGACGCCGATGAGTGGAAGAAGCAGCGAGAAGGGGATGAGCGTAAGCCCCCTCCGGAGGCTGCATCTCCTGCCGGCTCTCTCATTCGCAACGCGAGCCCGTCTGCTCGGCTGTCTCGGCGCCGGAAAGCTCCGCGTTGCTGACCTCGGCCTCCTCCTCGGCGCCGGCGTTGAGATCGTCCATGTCGTGCGCGTCCTCGCCCTCGATCTTCAGGCGATACCGCGCGCCGCAGGCGCAGTGGATCGAGGACGGGGGAAACTGCTCGTCGACCTCTTCCTCGATGTGCTCTCCGCAGGAACGGCAGAACACCGACAGCACGATCATGGGACTCTCCTTGAGGTGAATGCGGCGAAGGTGACGTTCTTTCCGTCGGCCAGAATCTGCGACAGGCCGATAACTTCTTTCGCGCGGCCCGCGCCGGCGACGGCCTTGAGTCTGCCGTCGGAGTAGTACCCCGCGAGGAACCCGCGGCCGCCGACCCGGCCCCTCAGCGCCACGCGGTCGAACTCCGGCGCCCATCCGGCGTACTGGATCGAGTGCTCGAACTGCCGCGTCCAGAAGAAGGGCGGTCCGTCGTAGATCGCCCGGCTTCCGAGCATCGCCCGCGCCGCGTGGGCGCCCATCCGCTCGGCCTCCGCCCAGTGCTCGACGCGGCGGCCCTCGAGGGAGGCGATGTCGCCCGCCGCGAAGATGCCGGGTATGCCCGTCTCCAGCCGCCCGTTGACCGGAACGGCCCCGTCCACGACGAGCCCCGTGTTCATCAGGAACGACACCGCGGGCAGGATGCCGAGGCCCGCGATCACGATCTCGGCCTGGACCTGCTCGCCGTTCGAAAGCGTCAGCGTCTTCCGGCGCCCGCCCGCCATCGAGCAGGCCGACGCGCCGAGGTGGAACCGGACGCCGTTCGACTTGTGCAGGCCCATGAGCCACCGGCCGATCTCTTCGCCGAACGTCCTTGTCATCGGCACGAGTTCGCGCGTGATGACGTGGACCTCAAGGCCTCGTCCGGCCAGGCAGGATACCAGTTCCATCGAGACGAATCCGCTGCCGAGGAGCGCCACGCGCCGGACGCCCTTGAGCGCGGCGAGGATGCGCTTCGCGTCGGCGAGGCTCCGAAGCGTGTAGACCCCGGGGCGGTCTCCGCACGGAATCCGGGGAATCTTCGGCGTTCCGCCCGTGGCGAGGAGCAGGCGGTCGAACCTGACCGGCCTTCCGTGGTCGAGCCACGCGAGGCGCCCGACCGGGTTGACGCGCACCACGCGCCGACCGTTGAGAAGCTCGATGCCGGAATCCGCGTAGAAATCTTTCGGCCTCAGCGCCAGGTCGGCCGGGTCGGTTCCTCCCAGGAGGAACGTCTTCGAGAGCGGCGGGCGATCGTAGGGCACGCCGTGCTCGGGGGTCACGAGGAGCACGCGGCCGGTGAATCCCTCGCGGCGGAGCGTCTCGGCCGCGGCGTTCCCGGCGGCCCCGGCACCCGCGATGAGGAACGTGTCCTGCCGGTGTCCGCGGGGTTTCGGCGCTCGGGCGGACTTCGGCCCGGAGATCCACACCCGGCCGTCCTTCACCTTCGTCCGGTAGCACGGCACGTCATCGAGCGCCGGCGGGCGCAGCCGCCGCCCGTTCTTCAGGTCGAACTGCGCCATGTGCCATGGGCAGACGACGGCCGTCCCCCGAATGACGCCTTTCGCCAGCGGCCCGCCGTAGTGCGTGCACATGCTGCCGCAGGCGAAGAGCTTCCGCCCGAGGCGGACGACCATGACGCTGCCGTCCTCGGTATCGGCGACGCGGGGCCGGCCCTCGACCAGGGTCGATGCCCTCATGAGCCGGGTCCAGGCGGGTTCGGTCACGGGATGTCTCCGGCGGTCACATGAGCATGGCCGCGTGCGTGACGGGATTCAGCCGCCCCATCGCGGGATGGGGGGCCGGATCCATCTTCACGAGCGTCCTGGCCGGGCAGCCTTCGCGGGTGCATTCGAGCCAGAGGTACTCGACCTCGTCCTGGGTCCACCTCCGCCTGTCGCGCATGGGGGCCCCGCACGCTGCGCACGTCTTCCGACCGGCGCCGATGTTGACCATGCCCGTGCTCCTGTTCCGAAACACCATGTTCCGCGCTCCTTATGATGACGACTAATAGTTACCCGACCGGCGGAGGTCGCGAAAGAGGGAAGTTCCTTAAAGACGCCCCTCGAAAACCCTGATTCGAGCCCGCGCCGCCGGGCGGCCTTATATCCCTTGCAACATGCCCCCTCCCTTTGACACAATAGGGGTAGGCAGGGGGCTGCCGTTTGCCTGTA
The DNA here is from genome assembly GCA_037439485.1 of Planctomycetota bacterium. Taxonomy (GTDB): domain Bacteria; phylum Planctomycetota; class DG-23; order DATKVD01; family DATKVD01; genus JBBIVY01. The sequence continues at coordinate 16,684 of JBBIVY010000034.1, forward strand.
TGCTCTTCGGGGAGACAACATGCAGAAGGGAATGATCCGGTCTGCGGGATGGACGCTCCTGGCGGCCGTGGCGTCGTGTCTTTCGGCGCCGGTGGCTGTCTTCGCGACCGCGGCGCCCGACCAGGTGCTGGTCCTCTATAATAAGGACTGGGCGGAGGATCTCGACGGCACCTCGCCCGGGCAGGACTCGGAAGAGGTCGCCAGGTACTACGTCGAGCGCCACACCGATCCGGCCACCGGCAAGAAGCCTTACCTCCTCGGCCTCGCCTGCGTCCACGGCAAGCATCACCTCGACGAGTTTCGGATGCAGGAGGACAAGGGCGACAACGAACGCGGGGTGACCTTCAAGGGCAAGGGCGCGCTTCCCGAGGGGCTCATCATCCCGTGCGCGTCGCCCGCTTTCTCGGCCTCGGGCGGCGAACTCGTTGAGAAGGACAAGGACTCCGTCCCCATCCAGTATTGGGGCGAAACCCGCAAGGCCGTCGACCCCAAGCGCGTCGTCATCCGCATCGGGCAATCCGACGAACTGGAGACGAACCCCGTCGTCTACGCGGACGGCAAGTGCCTGAAGGAGGACTGGGTCGTCGAAAAAGACGGCGGCTGGACGATCAAGCTCGCCGCATTCGACGGCGGCAGGAACAAGCTCTGGTTCAAGGGCGCCAATGACAAGGGCGAGGCGGTGATGGTTCTCGCCGGGGCCTATCAGGCCGTGGAGAAGCCCGCGGGCGATCAGCCGAAGGGCATCTTCCGGACGTTCTCCGGCATCTACCCGCGCATCGGCATCGCCAAGGAAGAGTTGGCGGACATCCAGCCCGGCAGCCTTCGCGTGACGATGTGCGCGGAAGATGACCCGGCCAAGGCGAAGGAAATCTGGCCGACGCTCGGCGTCGCCGAAGGGGCGGAGGGGCTGGCCCTTTCCGCGGCGGGTGGGCGCGACTTCCTCCTGCGCCCCTCGGCCTTCTCCAAGGGCACGGTCTACGCCTGGATCACCGCGAAGGGTGCGGACGGCAAGGAGTTCACGAAGAAGGCCGCCTTCTTCGACCCGAGCGAGTTCGAGCCGTCGCTCACCGGCCCGGACGGCATTCCGGACGACAAGTTTTACCAGGAAGATATCGCCGGACCGGTGAAGAAGTTCCTCGAAGACCCGGCCAACAAGCTCCCCGATGGCACGCTCCTCAAGGACCACATCCTCTACATCGTGGTGAGCTACGGCCTGCCGCTCCAGGTGAAGTCGGCCTGGGGCATCCGCCGGGGGACGCTTTCGGGTTCGGTGAGCGACGCCGGGACGGGCAGCGCCCTGGAGCAGCGCCTGGCCATGCTCTATTATGACGACCGCAAGTTCGCCAAGCCGATGGTGATCCCGCAGAATCCCGCGTCCGGGCCGTCGATACCCACCGTCGCGACTCGCTTCCGCGCGACGCTCACCGGCGGGACCATCGAGGGAGGCGTCGATCCCTATCGCCACCCCTGGGCGCACGAGGAGGTCCACGGCCGCCCGGACATCGTTCCGGCGGCGATGGAGCACCCGCACTTCACCGCCGACTATCGCAAGAAGTTCGGCGACCGGTTCCTCTACCTCGCCATGCGCGTCGATAACGTCGACCCGGAGCTGGCCAAGGCTGAGGTCGACGGCGCCGTGTATGCGACGGCCTACATGACCGCGAAGATGCCCGGCTCCGTCAAGTGGGGCAAGTGGCGCGAGGGCGAGCGCGGCAAGAAGGAACTCGCGGCGCTCGGCTTTGACACGACCGTGCCGACCTATGAGGACACCCGGCGCGTGCTCTGGTTCTTCGGATTCTTCGGCTACGGCAACCGCGTCATCGAGCAGGAGTTTGCGCCGGATAAGGTGGTGGACGGGAAGAAGACCAACGACCGCCAGCCCACGTTCGGCGAAAAGCCCATGCCTCCGGGGGCGCTCGGATACGCCGTGCGTTCGGGCGAGCAATGGCGCGCGCGCGTGCGGTCGCAGTTCGGCTATTACCAGGACAAGGCCCTGGAGGCCGGCATCTCGGTCGGCGGCGGCGACGCGCTCGGGGCGCACATCACCTCGCACTCGTGGTGGGACGACCAGGTCTTCTTCCATCACTTCTTCCGCGGCTGGGACGCGGCGGAGTGCTTCTACATGTCCTCGCTCTACATGAGCTGGATCACGTATTTTGTGGGCGACCCGCTTTATGCGCCGGACCTGTCGAAGACGCGGCCGGACGTTGAGCCGCCGATGGTGAAGCCGGGCAAGGTGCCGCTCTTCGACATCAAGTTCGGCGAAGGCAAGACAGGCGCCTGGGTGCGATTCGGCACGGAACTCTGGCAGCGGCCCGGCGTCCCCGAGATGGCCGAGATGCGCGTGGAATGCTGGCCGGTGGATGCGCCGACGAAGAAGTCGACGGGCGCGAATTGGCGATATCTCGTGAAGCCTTGCGCCTACATCGGCGGGCTCGATGCCGGCAAGACCTATTCGTATCTCGCCGTCCTCACCGACGCCTACGGCAATGCGACGCCGCTCGCGGGGACGTTTGCGGTGCCTCAGAAGCCAGTGAAGTGCAACCTCGTCGGCGAGGCCCTGCCGGGCAGCGACGGGAAGGCGTTCTTCGAGCAGGCGGGAAAGCTCCTCGACGAAGCCGACCCGGAGCACGGGGAAATCCACCTTACCTGCGTCGTCGAGAAGGAAAGCGACACTGCGCTGACGGCGCTCAAGGGCGGCAGCTTCACCTTTCAGGGGAACGGCAACAAGGGGCTCTCGTTCGAAGTCGGGGGCGCCCCGGTCGCGTCGAACATGGTGCTCTTCAATCGCGAGAAGCGCGCCGAGTGGAAGCTCGACCAGTTCCAGATGAAGAAGGGGGACGAGGTTCGCTTCATCCTGCGCTGGTCCCGCGAGCCGCTGATGCGCGAGATTGCGCTTGTGGCCAAGGACGGCACGGAGTGGACGCTCGGCGCCAACAACTTCATTCCCTGGCGTCCCGCGGGCGCTTCGCCGGCCAAGGTGCCGAGCGGCATCCGCCTCGTCCCCCCGGACCAGTCCGGCGTCCGCATCGCCCGCATCGCGCTCTTCGACCGCACCGATCCTCCGCCCGTCGAGCACTCTGCGGTCTATCCTCATGCCTTTGACGCCGACGCGTTTGCGAAGGCGAATGCAAAGTAGGTCAGACATTCGTGTCTGACGCCGACTCTGGGAGAGCAAAAAGCAAGGAGTATCTCCGATGGCAAGACTCGTTGATGGGAAAGTTGCGCTCGTCACCGGCGCCGCATCCGGCATCGGCCGGGCGTCGGCGCTGGCGTTCGCTTGCGAAGGGGCGAAGGTCGTCGTCTCCGACGTGAACGCGGAGGGCGGCGAAGAGACCGTGCGGCTCATTCGCGTTGCGGGCGGCGAGGCGGCGTTCGTGCGGGCGGATGTTTCGCGCGTGGCCGAGGTGGACGCGCTTGTTGCCGAGGCGGTGCGGCGGTTCGGGCGGCTCGATTGCGCCCACAATAACGCAGGCATCGCCGGGGTCCGCGCCGCGGCGGCCGACATCGCCGAGAAGGACTTTGACGCGCTGGTCGCGGTCAACCTCAAGGGGACGTGGCTTTCGATGCGCGCGGAGCTTCGCGTGATGCTCAAATCCGGCTCGGGCGCCATCGTTAATACCTCCGCGATGAACGCGATCTCCGGCTCGAAGGGCACCGCCGCCTATACCGCGGCCTCGGCGGGGATCCTCGGTTTCACGCGCTCGGCCGCGCTCGATTACGCCGACGCGGGGATTCGCATCAACGCCGTGTGTCCCGGCACCATCCGCACGCCCATGATCGAGCGCATGATCGCCGGCCGCGCTGAGGTCGAATCCGCCCTCGTTGCCCGCGTCCCCATGAAGCGCCTCGGCACCCCCGACGAAATCGCCGCCGCCGTCGTCTGGCTCGCCTCCGATTCCGCCTCCTTCGTCACCGGCCAGTCCTTCCCCATCGATGGCGGCATGGTCCCGCGGTAGCACACAGAAAAAGGGGCCAGGCCCCTTTTGTTTATGCGTAATTTGGCTGGGAGATGCGTTATACGCGTGTTTTAGAATCTGCTTGGAAGGGGCCGGCTCTTTTCTGGAAGACGGGGGCGAGGGTGGGTGCGACGGCGAATCTCGACGAATTGCTGTTCGAGTGCGGGCTGGAGTCGCTGCACCCGGGCGGGTTGGGATTCACGGATCGCCTGGTGCGGATGTGCGGCGCCGCCGAAGGACTCAAGGTCCTCGACGCCGGCTCGGGCCGGGGCGCGACGGCGAGGCTCCTCGCGCGCTCGTTCGGAGGCTTCGTTACGGGCGTCGAGAGGCAGGAACGCCTGGTCGCCTGGGCCTCGGCGAAGGCACGCGAGGAGGGGCTCGACTCGCGCGCGCGGTTCGTCGCCGGCGACGTCGCGAAGCTTCCGTTCGGCGACGGCTTGTTCGACCTCGTCCTCTCCGAATGCACCGCCACGCTCGTCGATCGGCCCGCGGTCTTCGCCGAACTCCTCCGCGTCCTCAAGCCCGGCGGCCGACTCGGCCTCTCCGAAGTCTTCTGGCGCAGCGAGCCCCCCGAGCGCCTGGCGACCGCCACGCGGCTCCACTGGGACGGTTTCACCACGCTGACCTTCGACGCCTGGCGCGCTTGGATCGAGTCGCTCGGCCTTGTGAACATTCTTGCCGAAGACGTCACCCAGACCCCCGCCGAGGTCCAATCCCAGATGACGCGCGATCTCGGCCTCGGCGGCATCATCCGTCTCGGCGTCCTCCTCAGCGCCCGGCCCGACCTCCGCGCCTCGGTCGCGGAATACCGCGACATCGTCCGCGACTACGGGCCGTATTTCGGCTACGCCCTCTTCGCCGGGACGAAGCCGTAACGGCGCCGCGCGACCTTCGGCCTTGACATCCGCCGACGCTCCTCTATAGTTATTGCGGGTGATCCGGGTGCCCATGGAGTCGAGCCTGCCTCGCTCAATCCATTGCTACTGACGGGCAACCACTTTCAGCCGACATGCTGTCGGGCGAACGCCGAGGGCGCACATGCGCAATGTTGACCTGACCTCCGCCGACGTTGCGAAGCTCGGCGGGACGGCGAAGCTGATGGAGCGCGAGTGGGCGCCATGCCGGAATGCGTGCCCTGTTCACGCGGACGTGCGCTCCTACCTCCAGGCTCTCGCCGAGGGACGCTGGCGGGACGCCATCGACGTTATCCGCGAGAACCTGCCGTTCGCGTCGGCCTGCGGGCGCGTCTGCCATCACCCGTGCGAGGCCAACTGCCGCCGGCGCGACGTGGACGCCGCGGTGGCCATCCGCGAGCTCAAACGGTTCGTCGCCGAGATGCAAGGCGCGAAGGGCGCGACCGTCCGCAAGGCTGCCCGCCAGGACAAGGCCCGCGTCGCCATCGTCGGCGGCGGTCCGTCCGGCCTTTCCGCCGCGCTCAACCTCGCCAAAATGGGCTATCGCCCGACCGTCTTCGAGAAGTTCCCCGTCGCCGGCGGCATCCCGCGCACGGCGATTCCGGCCTATCGAATGCCGCGCGAGGTCGTGCAGATGGACGTCGACTGGATCTGCGCTCACGGCATCGAGCTTGTGACCGGCGTCGAGATCGGCAAGGCGAAGTCGCTCGACGACCTGAAGCGCGAAGGGTTCGAGGCGGTTGTGCTGGCCACCGGGCTTTCGTCGAGCCGGATGCTGCCGCTGCCGGGCGCGGACAATCCGCGCGTCTTCGGCGCGCTCGGCTTCCTCACCGACGCGGCGTTCGGCCGCCCGGTTGACCTCGGCTCGGACGTCCTCGTCATCGGGGGCGGCAACGTCGCCGTTGATGCGGCGCGCACGGCGCTGCGTCTCGGCCCGACTCGCGTGCGCATGATGTGCCTCGAAAATGCCGAGGAAATGCCCGCCTTCGAGTGGGAGCGTCGCGAGACGGCCGAGGAGGGCATCGAGGTCTTCAACCGCCGCGGGCCGACGGAAGTGATCATCAGGGGCGGCCGGATCGTGGGCGTCAAGACCCGCGCCGTCACCCGCGTCTTCGACGAGAACAAGCGATTCTCCCCGCAATATAACGATCTCGACGTCACTACGCTCGAGTGCGACACGGTCATCATGGCCATCGGTCAGGCACAGGACTACGGCTTCCTCGCGGGCGCGCCGATCAAGCTCGACGAGCGCAAGCGACTGCCCGTGAGCCCCGCGACGCACCAGGCGAACGTGCCGTGGATCTTCGCCGCGGGCGAGATCGTGACGCCCCCGGGCTCCGTCGTCGAGGCCTGCGCCAGCGGCCGCCGGTGCGCCGCCGCGGTGGATATGTTCCTCCGGGGCGCGCCGATCAGCATCGACGACGCGCTGCCTCCTTACATCGACAAGATCCCGGCCGAGACGGCCGAGAAGGTGCTCAAGGTCGAGCGCGAGCCGGTCGCCTTCGAGCCGGCCGCGACGCGCAAGCAGAGCTTCGCGCAGGTCGATCACGCGTATTCGATGGAGTCCGTGCTTCGCGAGGCCCGCCGGTGCATGAGCTGCGGCGCCGGGGCCGAGGTGCTCGTCGACAAATGCGCGGCGTGTCTCACCTGTCTTCGCGTCTGTCCGTTCGGCATCCCGAAGGTCACCGACGTCGCGCGGATCGATTCCACCCTGTGCCAATCCTGCGGCATCTGCATCGCCGAGTGTCCCTCCAATGCGATTGTCGCGAAGGGCTGGGAGGCTCGTGCTCCTCTTGCTGCTGTTTATGCTGCTTATGTGGCATCCCGATCACAATCGGGACCCTCGGGTGTGAGTTCTTCTGTTGTTGCCTTCGTTTCCGGCTTCCGCGCCACCGCCGAAGAATGGAACCACCAGGTCCCGCCGATCCCGGGCGTCGCCGAGGTCTATCTCACGACCGTCGCCCGTCTCAGCGTGCGCGATCTGCTCGAAGCGTTTGAACGCGGGGCCTCGAAGGTGCTCGTCGTCGCCTGCCGGGACGGCCAGGACCGTTACCCCGAGGCCACGAAGCGCGCGAAACGGCGCGTCGAGCAGGCGAGCGCGCTTCTCGCCGAAATCGGCATCAAAGACGCAATCAAGCTTCTCGACGTCGCCGACGCCGGGCGAGAGGCTGTCCGGGCGGCGATTGAAGCTGCGCTGCTTTAATGTAGGGGGCTCCCGACGCGTCGGGAGGGCCCCGCTCTTCTGTTCGAAAGAAGAAGAAACGCGGGGGGACACATAGGTCCCCCCCTACAGAAGAAGACCAGGAGAAGAAAATGATCGTTGCCGAACGCAAGCCCATCGACGAAATCCTCGCGATTCTGGCGCCTTTCAAGAAGGTGCTCGTGCTCGGCTGCGGCGGGTGCGTCACCGTCTGCCTGACGGGCGGGGAAAAGCAGGCCGACGAACTGGCCGCTCAGCTCCGCATCGCCGCGAAGGCCAAGGGCCAGGATCTCGCGGTCGACGTCGACTGCATCACGCGGCAGTGCGACAAGGAATTCGTGGGCAACCTCAAGGTCAACCTCGCCGACTACGACGCGGTGCTCTCCATCGCCTGCGGCGTCGGCGTGGGCTACATGAGCGGCCTTTATCCCGCGGTGCGTGTGCTGCCCGGGCTCAACACGACCTTCTACGGCGCCAACGACCTGCCGGGCTCGTGGGCCGAGTATTGTCACGGCTGCGGCGACTGCGTGCTGGCGTGGACCGGGGGCGTGTGCCCGGTGGCGCGCTGCTCCAAGAGCCTCATCAACGGCACCTGTGGCGGCACCAACAAGGGCAAGTGCGAGGTGAAGCAGGAGATGGATTGCGGATGGCTTCTCATCTACAAGCGCCTCAAGGAGCTTGGGCAGCTCGGCAAATACCGGGAACTCCGCTCGCCCCGCGACTGGCGTAAGGATCGCTCCTCTGGCGTGAGGAGGCTGACGCACGCCGAGATGGCGGCGCTCGATGAGGAGGCCGGGAAATGACCGAACCGATCAGCAAGCTCCAGGCGTCGCTCCAGAGCGGGCCGTTCACCCTCACCGGCGAAATCGGCCCGCCGAAGGGCGTGAACGTGGACCCCGTGCTGCACGAGGCGGACGAGTTTCTCAAGGGACGCGTCGCCGCGGTCAACGTGACGGACATCCAGACGGCAGTCATGCGCCTGGGATCGCTGGCGATGAGTTCGATGCTCGTGGCTCGCGGAATCGAGCCGGTCTACCAGATGGTCTGCCGCGACCGCAATCGCCTGGCGCTCCAGAGCGATCTGCTCTCGGCCTATGCGCTCGGCGTCCGCAACGTGCTGGCGCTTACCGGCGACCATGTGGCGATGGGCGATCACCCGCAGGCGAAGGTGGTTTACGACCTCGACTCGGTGGGACTGTTGCAGACGATGACGGTCCTCGAAGGCGGCTCGGATCTCGGCCGCGACATGAAGGGCAACCCGAACAAGCTCGACGGCGCCCCGAAGTTCTTCAAGGGCTGCTGCGTCACTCCATGCACGGAAGAGGTGGAGCCGCAGATCCTCAAGCTGGAGAAGAAAGTCGAGGCGGGCGCGCAGTTCGTCCAGACGCAGGCGGTCTACGACCCCGCGGCGTTCGAGGCGTTCATGAAGCGCATCGAGCACATCAAGGTGCCGGTGCTCGTCGGCATCGTTGTGCTGAAGTCGGCCGGGATGGCGAAGTACATGAACAAATCCGTCCCCGGCGTCCAGGTGCCCGAGAGCATTATCAAGGAATTGACCGCCGCGCCGAAGGGCGGCATGAAGAAGGTCGCCGCCGAGATCGCCGGGCGCCTCGTCCGCGAGATGAAGCCCATGTGCCAGGGCGCCCACCTCATGACGCTCGGCTGGGACGACATCGTCCCCGACATCATCGGCCACGCGGGACTTGCATAGGGCCGGACGCCGAAGGAATACAGGTCGACAGGTCGAGCCCTTCCGAATGGGCGCCGCCTGCCGACCTGTTCGCTTTTAATGAGGCTCAGCCCGCTGCTGACGTCCCACCGCTCATCAACCCGCCTGTCAAATACCCGATTATTTGCCTGATACGCTGGGCAGCTCGCTTTCGGGGCAATATCCCCCAAGGCGTGCTGCATAATGGAGCAAAGGGCAAAATGGCCTCATAAACCGCAGCAAAACGCCATAAGTTGTTCTCTGTTGAACACTTTCAACAAATCGCGCCCTCTTGTGGGTTGCTGCAAAATGGGGCAACCCCTCCCGACTCAGTTTGGCTTTCGCCGAAAAACAATACTCGTAAGTGGTATAGCGACAATGACTTGCGACGCATCGTATCGGAATAATGCGCCAATGGCACCGCGTTTGCTATGTGCAATGGTGCACACAGCAATGGTCATGCAAGGAGGAGAACAAGTGTTCAGCTCTTTCCGTCGCATGCGTGGAATCTCGGCGCCGGTGGCATTCGGCCGCGTGATCGTTGCGGACGGCGACGAGGCGACCTACGGACTGGTTCGCCAGCTGACTGCGCCCGACCTCTGGCAGATCAGCTACGCTTCGGACGCCGAATCGTTCCGCCAGGAGCTTCATTCGGGCCAGGCGCAGCTTGCGGTGGTGAACCTGGCGCTGGTGGACGAGGACCTGGCCGAGGAGTTGATCGAGCGCACGAGCCGGGGGCTGAGCGTGGTGGTCCTTGCGGACGAGCACAGCGATGATAACGAACGGGCGGCCAGGCTGCTGGGCCCGGTGGCGTATGCGCCGAAGCCCGTGCACCTGCTGATCCTGAAGCGCGTGCTGGACGGCGCGCTCGATGCCGCGGTAGCGAAGACGAGAGGAGCCCAGACATGGTAGCCATCACCGAAAAAGGCCGTCGCCTGGTGGAGAAGCGGGGTTGGGACCGTCGCAGCACGCTGCTTCCGATGCGGGTGAGCGCCGAAGGCCGGACGTTGTTCGAGGGCGCGACGCTCGACGTGAGCTCCGACGGGATCTACTTCCGCATGCCGGGCGGCGAGTCGCTGAGCGTCGGGACGCGCGTGTGGGTCGAGGTGAGCGTTCCCGCCGAGCTGACCGGCGGCCCCCTCGGTTATCGCGAAAACCGCGGCGCGACGGTCGTGCGCGTGGAGAACGAGACGCTGGCCTCCCAGGTGGGGCGGAAGCCCCGCACGTGTGGCGTGGCGCTGGAGCTCGATGCGGAGGCCCCGGCGGTGGCGGCGACGCGGCGGATCGAGCCGGCGGTCGTGGCGGTGGCCTGAGCGGTAAAGACAATTCGGAAGGTTGCGCCGGTCCCGGAGCCGTGGGGCCGGAGGGCGCGAGTGAAAGAATCTCCCAACGCGCCTGAGGCCGCCGGAAGCGGGTTCTAATCGGGCCCGTTGGCCTCTGGCGCGCGACTGAGTGCGGGGGGACCGGAGAAACGGTCCCGACCCGGGATGCGATAGGCGCGGGTGTGCAGGCGGGGGCGTCGTGCAATCGCCTCAGAGCGCCGGAGGGTGCTCGATGAAAGTTGCACTCGTAATTTCAGACCATGGAATGCGCCTTCGCGGCGGTGCGCCGCGGAGAAAAGTTTCGATCCTCCCAACGCGCCTGGGCCAGTTTCACAGCGGGTCTTGCCAACTCGCCGGTTCGGGTGCAGGGAACTAAGGATGCGCGAGCGCGCGTCCTCGACGATAGGCGCGGGACAATCCGGTCCCAAGCCGCGAGTTGAACCTGACAATGCGATCCTCCCAACGCGCCTGAGTCAGCCTCACCGCGGGTCTTGCCAACCCGTCGACTTTGGGCGCAGGGTTCGAAGGGCGCGCCGAGCACCGCGCGTCCGAAACATAGATGCCGCACTGAACTTTGAGATCCTCCCAACGCGCCTGAGCCAGTGTTGAAGCGGGTCTTGCCAACCTGCCGGAACGGGCGCACGGAAACACCGGGGCCGAGCTCTCCAGCGGTCCCGAGACGCAAACGGATGTTGCTTTGAGAGACGTGGCCGCACCGCAGCGCAGGGGGACAGGACATCGGGGGATGTTCTCGGGCACCGGCTCCCTTTGCTGAGGAGGCACCGTCGTGAACCCCAATACCCATGTCTTGAAGGGCCTCGTCATGTGTCTGGCGCTGGTTGCTGGCGGATGGGGCGCGTCGTCGGCGGAGTCCGCGGTCATCGTGGACCTCGGCACGGCGGGCCAGGCGAGCGAGTGGTCCGTGGACGTCTACGGCGGCGCCAGCCTGAAGATCGCGACGGGCCAGCCGGCATACCAGGTGGGCAACTACATCGGCATCACGAGCAACGGCGGTCCGTCGGGCACGTGGGTGGGCGGGGCCGGAAACACGCAGTTCAACGGCCTCTGGACCGCGACCGAGACGTTCTTCCTGCCCGCAGGGGCGACGAACGTCAGCCTCAAGCTGCGCAGCCTGCTGGCGGACGACCGCGCCGTCATCGAGATCAACGGGACGCGGGTCGGCGAGGCCGCGCTCGGCTCGGGCAGTTCCGGGCAGATGTTCTACCCGAACACCGGCGACGGCGCGCTGACGCTGGGACCGCTGTCCGACCCGTCGAGCTCGCTGCTGGTCGCGGGGACGAACACGCTGACGCTGGTCATCAACAACACGAACTCTCTGGACCTGTCGCAGGCGGTCCGCAGCCTGAACGGCGCGGGCGACGCGACGACGGCTTACCTGAACGCGACGCTGACGTATAACGCGGTGCCCGAGCCGGCGACGATGACGCTCCTCGGGCTGGGACTCTCCGCCCTGGCGATGCGCCGCCGCCGGAAGGACCGGACGAGTTTGGAGGGCCGGTAGCGTCCCGACGAGTCGGGAGGGGCGGCGACGCCGGGATGCGGCGAAGTGCGGCGGAGCCGGATGTAAGTTGGGAGATCAACGAATTCAAAGGGTCATGGTCAAGAAAACTCTAGTCAAAGGAGCGGCATCATGAGGAAGTTTATGGTGGGTTCTCTGGCGGTTCTGGTGTGCGCGATTGCGGCGATGCCCGTTCAGGGAGCCTCGATCAACGTGGGCACGAACAACGGCAACGGCGTCAACTGGCTGGTGGACGTTTACAGCAGCCTGACGACGAAGACGACCTCGGGCGTGCCGGCGATCCAGAACGCCGTTATCGGCAACTACATCAGCATCACGAGCAACGAGTACCGGACGGGCACGTGGATCGCCGGATCGAACAACAACACGTTCAACGGCCTCTGGACCGCGACCGAGACCGTCGTGATTCCGACGGGCGCCACGAACCTCAACCTCACATTGAGCCGTCTGCTCGGCGACGATCGCATCGCGCTGCGGGTCAACGGCACCGAGGTCGCGTGGTACTCGATCGATTGCAACGCCGGCGGCGCGGGCCTTGTGTGCGTTCCGACCACCGGGAACCATAGCTGCACCTACGAGGTCGATCCGGTGACGGTGGACCTCAGCTCCTACATCCACGTCGGGACGAACACGCTCCAGCTGATCGTGAACAACACGGGAGTTGCCGAGGCCCCCGGCCTCACGGCCCCGGTGAATAACCTCAACAGCGACACCGATTCGACGAGCGCCTACCTCAAGGCGACGCTGAGCTACTCCACCAGCACGGTGCCCGAGCCCACGACGCTGATGCTCATCGGATCGGCCGCGGCCGGACTCATCGGCTGGAGGGCCCGCCGCAGGATGGTGTAGTCGAGACGCGCACCCAGGGGACTCACGGTTCACTTCTGACTCACGATGAGACAAACGAAGCTTCTATCGAAAAGGAGATGTAAGATGACGTCGATCAAGGGACTTGGAATTGCGGCTCTTGTAGTGGCGATCGCTCTGGTGACGGTTCCGGCGCAGGCGGCCTCGATTAATCTGGGCACCGGCAACGGCAACGGCTCGAACTGGCTCGTGGACGTCTATAGCAACCTCACCACGAAGACCACCTCCGGCGTCGCCGCCTTCCAGACGGGCAACTTCATCGGCATCACGTCGAACGACCTGTCGACGGGCACGTGGATCGCCGGATCGAACAACAACACGTTCAACGGCCTCTGGACCGCGACCGAGACGTTCGACGTTCCGACGGGCGCGACGGGCATCAACCTCAGCTTCTCCCGCCTCACCGGCGACGACCGCGTCGTGCTGAAGATCAACGGCAATTACGTGGGCTTCGCGGCGGTCAACGGCGCGACGGGCGTGGGCGTGCAGTACCTCCCGATCACGGGCAGCCAGGCGCTCACCTATGGCGTCACCTCCGGCGACATCAGCTCCTTCGTCGTCACCGGCACGAACACGCTTGAGCTGATCGTCAACAACACCAACGGCGGCCTCAGCGCCGCGCCCCGCAACCTCAACGGCGATGCGGACGCCACCGACGCCTTCGTCGCCGCGACGCTGCGCTACAACACCGGCGCCGTGCCGGAGCCCGCGACGCTGATGCTCCTCGGCTCGGCCGCGGTCGGCTTCATCGGCTGGCGCGCCCGGCGGCGTGCCGCGTAAGCTCGGAAGCTCTGGACGCAGTTCAACCGGGACGATGTGACCCAGGCAAGAGGAGAAGACGTGAAGCGCACCTTCGGGATGTTCGCAGTCGTGCTGGCGGTCGCGGTTACGGCGGGTTCCGTGGCGGAAGCGGCGAGCGTGACGTATACGGGCTCGGTGCCGTCTTCCCTGACCAACTGGAGCAATACGGTGGCTCTCCCGAAGTTCAACTCGGCCCTGGGGAACCTGACGAGCGTGCAGCTCACGCTCACCGGGACCGTCCAGGGGACCGCGATGTTCGAGAGCCAGGACTCCAAGCCCCAGACCGTGACGATGAACCTGTCCGCGACGGTCAAGCTGCTGAAGCCGACCGACTGCTCGACGCTCGTGACGGTGCTGCCGCTGGCCTCGACGTCCGACAGCGCGTCGGCCTACGACGGGGTGCTTGACTTCGGCGGGACCTCGGGCAAGACGTATGGGAGCCTGACGGGCGTGAACACGAATCTCGCCCTGCTCACCTCGCCGAGCGACCTGGCGGCGTTCACGGGGGCCGGAAACATCGTGTTGCCGGTAACCGCGGTGGGGACGTCGGGCGGCGCCGGCGGCGGCAACCTGGTGCTGAGCTTCACGACCGCGGCGGGGGCTTCGGCGCAGGTGACCTACACGTATGCCCCGGTGCCCGAGCCCGCGACGATGACGCTGCTGGCCGGTGGGCTGGCGCTTGCGGGGTTCGTCTCGCGGCGGATGCGCAGAAAGGCGTAACGGCGCGCGGCCTGTCGCGCGTCGGAGGGCTGGAATCCTGCTGAGCCGGCGTGGGCGTTCCCGCGCGGATTCGCGCGGAGGCGGCTGAGGCGAGGTGTCGGCCGTCACCGCGGGGACCTGCGGGGCGAAGCGTTCGCAAAGCGGAAGGTCAAGCCATGGGTCTTCGAAACAGGGCAGGGGGGATGAGCGTGAGCGGTTTCCACCGGATGAATAAAACGAACGTGTCCGACGCCAATTCAAGAGAGGGAAGGAAGAACGCCGTGAGAATGTCCAGAATAGCTCTGCTGATCGCCGTCGCCGCGCTGGGTTTCGCGCCTCTCGTATCGGCCGACCCCGTCGTGACCGACCCGATGACCACCGTGACGATCACCGCGACGTCGGACTGCGGAACCGGACAATTCACGTTCACCGTGCCCGAGGGCCTCGGCGCCCAGGGCTACGAGGAATACGTCATGAACGTGCCGGTGACGATCTACAGCGCCTCGGGCGCCGCGCTCGCCGAGGTCAAGCAGCTCAAGGTCGGCATCGATCAGGACCCCGACGTGTGGCTCTACTTCTCCGTGCGCAACGCCAACGCGACGCCGACGAGCTTCACCTACACGTCGAACCTCGTGACTTTCTCGCCGCTGGTGAACCCGCGCGCCTACGCCACCGCCGGCATCACCCTGACCGACACGGACAGCAACGGCGCCACCCTCACGGGACTCTATTCCGGCGGCAAGGCCTACCGCGCGCTGTATGACAACACCACCAGCACGATCCAGACCTGGGCCTACCTGTGCGGGAGCGGGACCGCCGCGACCGATTCGACCTCCGTGTGGAGCGACCGCGTGCCGGCTTTGGGCTGGTCGTCGATCTCCGGCAGCGTCTTCAACATTCAGTCGCAGTTCTCCTTCTCGCTGAGCGCCTACGACGAGGCCAGCGGCACGTCCGACTTCAAGGTCCTTGCCGTGCCCGAGCCCGCGACGATGACGCTGCTCGGCTCCAGCGCGCTCGCGCTCGTCGGCGGCTGGTGGAGGCGCCGGTCGAAGTAATCGCAGCCGTCCGCGCGCTCTTCCGCCGCGGACTTGATGAAGGAAACAGGGGACGGGGGCTCACCAGCAAGCACAGAGCAGACGAACATCAGATGTCTTCGGCGATGGGTGGGGCCAAACGGGTCGAGACGCGCAAACCCTTCGGCCCTTGAGGGGGACCTACCGCCGGGGCAGAATGGAGAAGACGCTTCCTCCGTTCGGCGGTAAGGGTGAAGCCGGCCTTCGGGGGTCCGGCTTCACCCTTTTTAATCCCTCGATAGCTCACCATCGGCCACACTGTAACGCGACCTGCCAAAATGGCAGGTCCTCAGCCCAAAAGAGTCAAGAACCTGCCAAAATGACAGTCGCGTCATTTGACGCTGTTTTGACCTTATTGCCCCAAACCGTTGTCAACACATCAGTTATACACAAAACGCGAATTAATCCGCCTTTGGCACGCCGTTTGCTTTATAGGTCAGTGAACTGCCATTTTGGCAGGGATAGAGTCTCCGTAACGATTCCCTTATGAGCCCCTATTCCCAAATTAGGGACGGGTGCCAATTAGTTCGCCAGAGGCCCGGAAATAAATAGGGACGTAGGCACTGCTGTCCGGTTACAAGTTGAATAACGGCAAGGAGTTAGGGAAACGGTT
>JBBIVY010000035.1:0-3941 GCA_037439485.1 Planctomycetota bacterium
CGCGGATCAAACTGACGCGGCTTTACCCACAAGTGCAATTGTTATGAACCACTAGCTTTGTAGGTGATCTCCGCACATCTTTGAGGACGCTCGGGCATGCCCTGAAGTGCATGGAGTTGGGACTCTTCTTATCAGCGCATAGAGACTTGGACGGTGAACTGACCCTGACGGGCCAACCAGTTTTCTCAGCTGTTTGATGCATGGAGTCGACAGCGCCTTCCGTCCTGCGGGCGGGGGCCGCTGCTCTGTAAGGACCGCAGCGAAGAGGTCCGCCTCCAACTCTTCCTCTGCGGTGAAATCGTTGAGGTGAACGACGCGTTGCGCTCCAAACTCAGCACCGAGAGGAATAGTAACCCTCCTCGTTCCATTCTTGAGCAGGCGACTGTGCAGCATTATGTGACCAAGTTCGTGTGCAATGCAGAATCTCTTCTTGAGTGTGGGTTCACTCTCATAGTATAGAATGACATATTCCCAGATTCGCATCGGTTTCTTGGAGCCAGGAACGGGGATCCTATGCACTTGGGTTGCAAGCGCTCCCGACCGCATCTTGCCCAACGTCCCTTCAGGCACGGGACGAAAAGTTACCTTCGTCTGATTGCCATCGTGTTGCTCGACAATCTTGGCAATACTGGTGAGGTGCAAATTGTCCAGACCCGAGATGACTTTGAGGTGGGGTACAATCGTACGCAAAAGCTGCCTATAGCTCTTTTTTGCCAAAGAGGCCTTCCGGGGCATGTCAGAGTTGTCCTTAAACGAGGTAGTGAGCTATCGGCAGCGGCTCAGGTTGAGAGCGTCGACTTGGCGAACAATCGCTCTCAGCACCGATGTCCGGCGGTCCACCCGGCCGCACGCTGCGGAGATGCTCACGCCTCCTACATCATCGGACTTCCTCTGCTCCTTCTTCTTCCTCAAGGTAGCGGCACCACCGTTGCCCATTTCCTTCTCCCTAGGAATCTGTTTCATCGACACGATTACACGTACCATGAAAGCCAAGCATGATAAGGTACCTACGGGTGGTGTCAACGGTAAAATGTCATATTTCCAGTTTTCTTGGCAGAGGGGCTCTCGACCTATCCCATGCCGGACTGGCCGGGTCCCACCAGCTTGCGTAGACACCGCCGAGCCAATCATCCCTGCGCACCACGAATTCTGTGTTATATCACGCGTCATAACCAGTGTTTGTAACACGAGTTACAGTGTTAATGAATTTGGCGCATAGTTATCGTGTTTTCCCCTAATGCGCAGATTCAGACGGCTCGATAAAGATAAGTAAGGGGTTGGGTTGCACCACGGGGAATAATGGTATGCCAAGGCGACACAAAGCCCCTCATGAAGCGAATCGTCACACGGCCAAGGCAGCAACCACAAGCAGTAGTGGTGGTGTAACCATTCGCGCACAGGCAGGTTTCTCTGCCAAGGTTCTTCGGAATATCGGCCTTGAGATTGCCGCGCTCAACCGTGCTCGAATTGGTTGACAGAAATAAGCAGGGTCGAAATGAAATGCCATAGCTTATTGTCCCTCTGTCAGCCGTCTTGCCACGCGAAGAGTTAATAGGCCACCCATTTAGCTACTAACCTTCCATCCCTTGGCAACGCCTTGTCAATGTCGTCGGTCGAGCGCGCGCAGGGTCGGGCGCTGCATACGCTGAAACGCGGCCAGAGACCCCGGAGGATTCGGTGACTCGAACCCCACGTAGAACCTCGGCTGTTTTGCCTCGGCCTTCGAGCGGTGAGACCGGAACGGGATGAGTGCTTGCAGGGCGTGGCGGGCATTCGCGTTGCGGCGAGTCTTGGGGGCTGACGTACTCCTCTGCGGACATAGTTCGGATTCCGGTAAGGGGGCCGTTCGGCGACCGGGAAACAGCGCCCTTACCCTGACCCTCTCCCGGATGGAAAGGGGATGTAGAACGCGGCCACGCGCAGCTTTTGCGCAATATGTCCTCTGCCGCAATTCGTTGTCAGACCCGCCCTTGGAGCCCAGCCGCAGTGACGTTTTCGCTTGACAGCAGCGGCCTTCCCGTGTATCGTATTTCGCAATAACGACTTGCGCGCGTGCCCATAGCTCAACTGGATAGAGTATCGGCCTACGAAGCCGAGGGTTGCAGGTTCAAATCCTGCTGGGCACGCCATTTTCCCGTCCATCGCCGAAGCGCGACGATCCGAAGCGAGGGACCCCTTCCATCGAACCTCACGACGACGCCTATTTCATGAAAGAAGCCCTGCGCGAGGCCGCCGCCGCGGCGGTCGAGAACGAGGTGCCCGTGGGGTGCGTCATCGTTCACGAGGGGCGCATCGTCGGCCGCGCGCACAACCAGCGAGAGACGCTGAAGGACCCCACGGCGCACTGCGAGATGATCGCGATCACCCAGGCCGCGGCGGCGCTCGAACGCTGGCGGCTCACCGGCTGCACGGTCTATGTGACGATCGAACCGTGCCCGATGTGCGCGGGGGCGCTGGTGCTCGCGCGGGTGGACCGGCTCGTCTATGGCGCGCGCGACGACAAGGCGGGGGCCTGCGGCTCCCTCTACGACATCGTCCGCGACGCGCGGCTCAACCACCGCATGGAAGTCGTCGAAGGCGTCCTCGCCGACGAAGCCACCCAGACCCTCCGGCAGTTCTTCAAGAGAAGGCGCACCGAGAACAACTGATCTCCGACGCCCGGCCTCGTCCGCGCGCCGGCCCTCGTGTCTTTCAGAAAGTTTCGGGCTTCCGTCGTAATTCCCGCTTCGTTGCGTCCACCAATTACTTGAAGCCCGGCTTCGGGCGGCAGGGGGAGCATCGTCGTGCCTTAATCCCCGGCGCTGAAACGAGTTGGACCAGCCCAGTTCCGTCGACACGAAGGGATCTTTATGACCCAGAACGGCTATTCGGTGGAGTCGCTCAAGGAATCCCACGACGCCATCCTGAAGGAACTCTCCCGGCGCATCGTCGGCCAGACGGAGCCGATACGCCAGGTGCTCACGGCGATGTTCGCCGGGGGGCACTGCATGATTACGGGGATGCCGGGCGTCGCGAAGACGCTGCTGGTGTCGTGCCTGGCCGAGGTGATGGC
This sequence comes from Planctomycetota bacterium, assembly GCA_037439485.1. GTDB lineage: Bacteria > Planctomycetota > DG-23 > DATKVD01 > DATKVD01 > JBBIVY01. The sequence continues at coordinate 3,053 of JBBIVY010000035.1, forward strand.
GCTCGATTTCAAGCGCATCCAGTTCACGCCCGACCTGATGCCCTCCGACATCACCGGCACCGAGATCCTGGAGGAGGACCGCGAGACGGGACATCGCGAGCTGACGTTCGTCCGCGGGCCGGTCTTCGCCAACATCGTCATGGCGGACGAGATCAACCGCACGCCTCCCAAGACGCAGGCGGCGCTTTTGGAGTCGATGCAGGAAAAGCAGGTGACGCTGGGCGGCAAGACGCACCCGCTGGGCCGGCCGTTCTTCGTCCTGGCCACGCAGATTCCGATGGAGCAGGAAGGCACGTATCCCTTGCCCGAGGCGCAGCAGGACCGCTTCATGTTCAACGTGACGATGGGCTACCTGAGCGAGGCGGAGGAGGTGGTGGCCGTGCGCAATTCGTCGTCGGGCATCGCGCCGAAGCTCGCCAAGATCATCACCGCGGAGGACATGCTCGCCTACCAGAAGATCGTGCGCGACATCCCGCTGTCGCCGGCGCTGCAGGGGTACATCGTGGACGTCGTCGCGGCAAGCCGTCCGGCGAAATCGGCGCCGGAGTTCGTCAACAACTACGTGGCGTGGGGCGCCGGGCTGCGCGCGTCGCAGTACGTCGCCCTCGGCGCCAAGTCCCGCGCGGGGCTGGGCGGCCGTGCGTCCGTGACGATCGACGACGTGCGCGGGGTCATCGCGCCGGTGATGCGCCATCGCATCGGGCTCAATTTCCGCGCGGATGTGGACAAGGTGAGCGTCGAGGACGTCATCCAGCGTCTCGTGGACCGCGTTCCGGCGCCCGCGAACGCATCGTGAACCGCTGATTCGCACCGACCCGCAATAGGGAGCGTTGCATGACCCAGGAACTGACCCCGTCCCAAATCGCCGAGCGCGTCGAGCGTCTCAAGG
>JBBIVY010000035.1:4041-30581 GCA_037439485.1 Planctomycetota bacterium
ATGACCCAGGAACTGACCCCGTCCCAAATCGCCGAGCGCGTCGAGCGTCTCAAGGAAGGCCGGCGCAAGATCATGCAGGAGTTCCGCAAGGCCATCGTCGGCCAGGACGTCGTCGTGGGCGAGTTGGTCATGGCGTTCTTCGCCGGCGGCCACCTCCTCATCACCGGCGTGCCGGGCCTCGCCAAGACGCTGATGATCCAGACGATGGGCAAGATCCTCGACCTGTCGTTCCGCCGCATCCAGTTCACGCCCGACCTGATGCCTTCCGACATCACGGGCACGGAGGTGCTGGAGGAGGATCGCGCCAGCCATCACCGGGCGATGAAGTTCATCCAGGGCCCGCTCTTCGCGCACATCATCCTCGCCGACGAGATCAACCGCGCCTCGCCCAAGACCCAGGCCGCGCTGCTCGAAGCGATGCAGGAGCGGCAGGTCACCGTCAGCGGCAAGACCTATGTGCTCGCGCGCCCCTTCTTCGTCCTCGCCACGCAGAACCCCATCGAGCAGGAGGGCACCTACCCGCTGCCCAAGCTCGAGCAGGACCGATTCATGTTCTCCAGCATCATCGACAACCTCCCGCGCCAGGAGGAGATCGACGTCGTCAAGCTGACCACCACCAGCTACGTCCCCGACGTCCAGCGGGTGATGGGAGGCGCCGAGCTTACCGAGTATCAGGAGATCGTCCGCGAGATCCCGGTGGCCGAGCCGGTGATCCGCTACGCGGTGAAGCTGGCCGCCGCGAGCCGTCCGGGCGCGGGCGGCAAGGACCTCGACTTCGTCCGCGACTACGTCTCGTGGGGCGCCAGCATCCGGGCGTCGCATTACCTCGTGCTCGCCGCGAAGACCCGCGCCGTGCTCGACGGCAGGTTCAACGTCGGCTTCGACGACATCCGCTCCGTCGCCCTGCCGGTGCTGCGCCATCGCATCACGACGAACTTCCGCGCCGAGGCCGCCGGGCTCAAGCCCGAAGACATCATCGCGAAGCTGCTCGAAGCCGTCAAACCGCCGGAGGCGAAGCTTTAGCCCATGACCGAAAAGGCCTCCTTTAAATACCTGGACTTCGACACCCTCGCCCGCATCGACAGCATGACGCTGCTGGCGCGGACGGTGGTCGAGGGCTTTGTCATGGGCCTTCACCGCTCGCCGTACCGGGGGTTCTCGGTGGAGTTCGCCGAGTACCGCCAGTATTCCCCCGGCGACGACGTCCGCCACGTCGACTGGAAGGTCTTCGGCAAGTCCGACCGCTATTACGTGAAGCAGTACGAAGAGGAGACGAACCTCGCCTGCCACGTGCTTCTGGATTGCTCGGCCTCGATGGGCTATGGGAGCGGCAAGCTGACGAAGCTTCAGTACGGCTCCTACCTTGCGGCGTCGCTGGCCTATTTCATGATGCAGCAGCGCGACGCGACGGGCCTCGTCCTTTTCGACGAGAAGGTGCGGTTGATGCTGCCGCCGAAGAGCCGGCCGACGCACCTGCACCTGATGCTTTCCGCGCTCGAAGGCCAGAAGCCCGGGAAGGGGACGAACATCTCGGTGCCGCTGCACGAGATGGCCGAGGGGCTGAAGCGCCGCGGGCTGATCGTGCTCATCTCCGACCTCTACGACGAGCCGCGGCGGGTGCTGGACGCCCTGCAGCATTTCAAGTTCCAGGGCTCCGACCTCATCGTCTTCCAGATCGCCGACGCGGCGGAGCTGAAGTTCCCGTTCGAGCGCGTGACCGAGTTCATCGACCCCGAGACCGACGAGGCCGTCACGCTCACCGGCGAGGCCGTCCGCAAGGCCTACATGGAGGAGATGGAGCGGTTCTTCGGCGAGTATCGCCGGGGCTGCGCCGACCTGAAGATCGACTATCACCTGTTCGACACCTCGACGCCGCTGGAGCTGGGGCTGTCGGAGTACTTGTACCGGCGCAGTCGGATCTACTGAGGTCCGATTTTAGGTTCTGGATTTTGGGTTTTGGATTTGCAGCCCGATTTGGCGGCGTTGCTCCCAAGTCGGGGCGTTCAATCCAAAATCCAAAATCGAAAATCCAAAATCGAGGATGTGATGTCTCACTTTGCCGCGCTCAACCCGTGGTTCCTCATCGGCGCCGCCGCGGCGCTGGTGCCGCTGATCATTCACCTGGTCGAGCGGAAGCGGGTGACGCGCGTGGTGTTCGGGTCGTTGATCTTTCTGCGGGGCCTGGTGAAGAAGATGGCCCGGCGCCGGCGGACGTCGGAGATGATCCTGCTGATCCTCCGCATGGCGCTCCTGGCCGTCATCGCCTTTGCGTTCGCCCGGCCGCTCTTCCGCACGGCCCAGGCCACGGGCGAAGGCGGCAACCGGGCCGTGGCGATACTTCTCGACCGCTCGGGCTCGATGAAGATCGGCGCGCGGATGGCGGACGCCCGGGCGCGAGCGGTCGGGGCCATTGACGCGCTTCATGCGGGGGACCAGGTCGCGGTGTACGCCTTCGGGACGCGCCCGGCGCCTGTGGCGCCGTGGACGACGGACTTCGCGGCGGCGAAGGCGGCCGTGGCGAAGGTGGCGGCGACGGACGAGGCGACGGACATCGCCGCGGCCATTCGCGACGCGGGCCAGAACCTCGCCCAGCGGCCGGAGTCGAAGCGCGCGATCGTGCTCGTCTCGGACCTCCAGGCGAGCGGCTGGGCCGGCTTCACGGCCGACTGGTCGCTTCCGGCCGGTGTCGATTTCGCCGTCGATCGCGTGGGCGAGGACGCGCCGCCGCCCAACGTCGGGTTCTCGCGGCTCGCCATCCCCGGGCAGTCGGTCGTGGGCAGCGGCGAGGAAGTGCTCATCGCCCAGGTGCGCAACGGTTCCGACGCGGCGAAGACGATTGCCGTTAAGCTGGAGCTTTCGGGCAAAGAGGCCGATTCGCGCGAGGTCAACGTCCCGGCCAACGGAACGACGACGGTTTCGTTCCGCCATGCCTTCGGGCCGGAAGAGGCGGGCTGGACGCCGGGGCGGTTCATCCTCAAGGGCGAAGACGTCTTTCCCGCGGACGACGAGGCGCGGTTCGTCGTCGACGTCAAGCCGAAGATCGGTGTTTTGCTCGTCAACGGTTCCTTCGACGCCGAGGCGAAGCGCAACGACGGGTTCTTCCTCAAGCGCGCGTTCGCTCCTTCGAGCGAGTCCATCTTCACCGTGACCGAAATCCATCCCGACGGGCTGACCGCCGCGCGCCTGGCCGACGCCTCGGTCGTGGTGCTTGCCGACGTGGACGACATGGTCGCCGACGCGAAGCGCAAGCTCGCTCAGTTCGTGCAGTCGGGCGGGGGCGTGATCTTCTTCACCGGCTCCCAGACGAGCCCCGCGAACTTCAACCGGGCCTTCGCCGACATCGCCCCGTGCAAACTCGACCGCATGGTCGTGGCCGCCGACGGGCCCGAGAAGCGCGACGCCGTCATCGGCGAGGTGGACTATAAGCACGCCATCTTCCAGCCTTTTGCGACGCCGCACCACGGGGACTTCAGCCGGATCGCATTCTCGCGGTATTTCGCGGTGACCGATTCACAGGGCGCGACGGTCCTGGCGCGGTTCGAGGGCGGTTCGCCCGCGGTGCTCCTCAAGAAGGTCGGCCGCGGCTCGTCGCTCATGGTGACCTCCGGCGCGGACCTCGAGATGAACAACTTCGCCCTGCGCGCGGTCTTCCTGCCGTTCGTCCACCAGGCCGCGCGGCATCTCGCCGGCTTCGGCGTCGTGCGCGAGACGAGTTGCCGCGTCGGCGATGAGATCGTCGCTCAGGTTCCCGCGGCCGCGGCGGAGGTGACGCTGACCTCTCCTTCGGGCGCCGCGACGAAGCTTGCGGTCGAGGCCGCGGATTCCCCCGACGGCGGGCGGGTCGTGCGGTTCGTCGCGACGGAACTCGGGTTTTACAGGCTCGCCGCGGGCAAGGCGGAGCGGGTTTATGCCGTGAACGTGAGCCCGGCGGAAGGCGCCCTTGTGGCGATGAACCCGGACGAACTCGCGGCGTCGCTCACGTCGCACCGCGGCGATTCCGGCTCGGGCGCGCTGCTCGTCGAGGGCCGCCGGGCCACCGATGAGGACGTCGAACATTCCCAGCGTCTCGGCTGGATCCTGCTGCTGATCGGCGCCGCGCTCGTCGCGGCAGAAATGACGCTGGCGCGAAGGATTGCGTCGGAGCAGTAGCCGTTTGCGCGTCTCATGCGTCCCGGTCGGCGTTTCGGTTGGGAACGGAGCAAGGAGCGGCCCATGGCCGAGCAGAGAAACGAGATTCACGAGGCATTGAGCCGCCTGCGCCGACGCGCCCGGCGCGTCGAGTTGCTGCGCCTCACGGCGGCGGCGCTCGTCGAGATCGCGGGGCTCGTGCTCGTCTTCATGCTCGTGGACTGGCTGTATAAGTTCCCCGTGCCCGTGCGCCTTGCGCTCTTGGGCATTGGCGCCGTGGTCGTCCTCGCGGTGCTCGCGCATCACGTGGTCAAGGTCTGCGCGAAAAAGGTCTCCGATCGCGAGTTGGCGCTCTTCGTGGAGAACGCCAATCCGGACCTGCAGGGCGCGCTCCTCGCGGCGACGGAGTTCGGCGGGACGCAGGGCTCGCCGGTGCATAACTACGTCGTGTCGATGCTGGTGAATGAGGCGAACCGGCGCATCCACGTGGTGGATATACGCAAGTCGGTGGACTTGGGGCGGCTGAAGAAATACGGCGTCGCGTGCGTCGCGGCGCTCTTCCTCTTTGTGGCGACGGGAGCGTTCTTCCCGCAGTTCCTCCAGCGCCAGGGGCGCCGGATCATGACGCCCTGGGTGGTGCGGTCGGAGGACAACGGCCGCGGGGCGCTGGGCGGCGACGAGTTCTACGGCGGCTCGCGCACCGGGCCGATGCGCTTCCGCGTCGTGCCGGGAGACACCACCGTCCTCGAAGGCGCGTCGGTGGAGGTGGTCGTGGAGCTGTCGCGCGACCCGATGGGCCTCGAAACGACGCTCTTCATCAAGACCGAGAAGGGGCAGTGGGAGGCGCTCGCGACGGAGTCCGTGGCGCGGCTCTACACGCGGAGCGCGACGCTCGCCGACGTCAACCAGCCGATGGAGTATTACGTCGCCGTGGGCAACGACCAGTCCGAGCACCACAAGATCGCCGTCAGGCAGCGGCTGAAGGTGACGGGCGTGGAGCAGGTAACGGAGTTCCCGGCGTATCTCAAGCGCGAGCCGGAGAAGGCGCTCGCCTATAACGGCGACATCGCGACGCTCGCGGGCAGCAAGGTGACGCTCGACATTAAGACGAACCAGAAGGTGAGCGAAGGCTGGCTCGTGATGGGCGACGGCTCGAAGCGGCCTCTCGACCTCGGCGCCACGGGCGGGCGCATCACGCTGCCGGTCGAAAAGAACGACACCTACCGCTACGTCGTGCGCAATGAGTACGGCGAGGAGGTCGGGGCGGACCGGCTCTACTTCATCCAGGCGCTCGACGACAAGCCGCCGGCGCTCGAAGTGATGGAGCCCAACAACGATATCACCGTTCACCCTCTGAGCGAGGTGACCTGCGTCCTCAACGTGACCGAGGACTGGGCGCTCGAGTCGGTGCGGATGGAGATGGAGGTCATGCGGCAGGGCCCCGACCCGTCGCCCGTGCGAACGAAGGAGACGCGCGAGTTCAAGCCCTCGGCGTGGACCGGTCGGGTGGACGCGGCGCCGGCGGAGCTGGTGCTGCCGCTCGAGGAGTTCGTGCCGCGGATGAGGCCGGGCGACTCGATCTTCTACCACTTCGAGGTCGTCGACCGCAAGGGGCAGAAGGCGGTCTCGGACATCTACTTCATCTCGGTGGCCGATCCGGGGGTGTTCGTCTATTACGGCACGCTTGACTCGCACGCGCCTCGCGAGCAGGCGGCGATCTCGCCGCTGATGCAGTACATTGCCGAGGCCTGGCGGCTGGAGCAGGAACGCGCGACGATGCCGAAGGACGACTTCATGTCGCGCTGCGCGCAGCTCGCCGACAAGATGATCGACCCGGAGACGGGCAAGGTGGTGGATTTCATCCGGCTGGGCGCGTCGGGCAACGGACAGGGCCCGAAGCTTCCCGACTCCGACCCGCGCAAGAAGGTCGCCGCCGACCACACCGAGGCCGGGAGCAAGCTGCTGAGGGCCGGCGAGCCGGGCAAGGCGGTGGTCGAGTTCAACATGGTGTGGGCGATACTGAAACAATTCTTCGGCGACGCGCAGATCATGCTGGCCGCCGCCGACGTGAGCAATCCGAACCAGGTGTTCCTCGAAAAGGGCGAGAGCTTTACGCGCATCGACCAGCTCAACGACCTCAATAAGCGCGCGGTGGACGTCGAGCTCAAGAAGCTGGCCGACCAGCAGGCCGCGTTCCGCCGGATGCTGGGCCGCAAGGATATGGAGAAGGTCGACGCCGCGCGCAAGGAGATCGAGAAGATCAAGAACGACGTCGCCTCCATCGCCGACCAGGCGCGGGAGAATCCGCCGAAGCCGGACGCGGCGAACGACGAAAAGAAGGACGACGGCAAGGACAAGCCGGCCGGGCCGGACGCGAAGAAGACGGGCGACGAAGACAAGAAGACGGCCGATGCCGACAAGAAGGGGGACGCCGACAAGAAGGGCGATGGCGATAACAAGAAGACGCCGGACGGAGAGAAGCGGGCGACGGGAGACGCCGACAGCAAGTCCGGCGATTCCCAGAAGCCCAGGGACCCCGCCGACAATAAGGACAATAAGTCGGACCTCAAGACGAAGGCCTTGGATGCGGCGCGCGCCGCGGAGGACGTGGCGAAGAAGCTCCAGGATGCGACCGGCGACCAGAAAGACCGCGACGTCAAGGCGGGGCTCGACCGCGTCCGCCGGGCGGCGGAGGAGTTGAAGCGCGCGGCGCTTGACTTCGACGAGAAGAAGCTCGACACCGCAATCAATCACGCCGACGCCGCGCATCGGATGCTGGACGACGCCCAGAAGGACCTCGACAAGGTGACGTCGGGCCGCCTGGCGGACGCCGTGGCCGAGGCGCTGGGCCAGGCGCACAAGATCGCGGATCGCGAGAAGATGCTGCGCGAGGCGACGGGCGCGCTCGAAGACGAGTCGAAGCAGGTGCGCGATGCGAAGGTCAAGGGCGACAAGACCGCCCCCGCGAAGGAGGAGTTGCTGCGCGAGCGGCGGAAGGGCGTCGCCACCGCGCAGCAGGATCTGAGCCGCCAGGCCGAGGCGTTCAGGGACTTGGTCGCGAAAGTTCACGAGGCCGCGAAGCAGGGCGACGAGAAGAACGCCGCCCGGGCACTGGAAGACGGCGTCACCGCGCTCAAGCAGGGCGAGCTTCCGCAGAAGATGGTAGACGCCGCGGTGGCGGTGCAGCAGGGCGATCATCAGGGCGCGAAGGAGGCGCAGGACGACGCTTCGAAGACGCTGACGAAGGTGGCCGATTCGCTTTACCGCGCTTCCGACGCGTTGTCGGGGACGAAGGAAGGCGCTCTGGCCCGCGCGGCGCAGCGTGCGAGGGAGATTAAGGAAAAGGGCCTCGACCTCGCCGGAATGAGCGAGAAGGATCTCCCGAAACCCGCCGACGCCAAGACGCCCGGCGACGATACGAAGAAGACCGCCCCGAAGCCCGCGGACAACACGGCCAAGGGCGACGACGAGACGTCGAAGCGCCGTCGGGCCGACGAGGCGAGCAAGCTGTGGACCGAGGTGAAGACGCTGGCCGGCGACCTGAAGTCGATGGAGGTCGTTCCCGACGCGGCGCGCAGCCGGCTGGATGAAATCGGCGAGGGCGACTTCTCGCGGGGGTTCGCCGACAAGGACAAGAAGAAGGTGGCGGAGTTCCTGGCGCTCATCTCTCGCATCTCGACGGTGCTCGACGAGAAGCTGGTCGAGGCCCAGACGGCGAAACGGCTGGAGTCCGGCCTTCGCGACGAGTGTCCGCCCGCCTATCGGCGGCTGGTGGGGAAGTATTACTCGGTGCTCAGCACGGGCGAATGACGGCGCGGCGCGCCGATCTGGATCGGAAAGATCATGTTCGAGTTCCTGTTCAAATACCCGCTGGAGTTGTTCCGCAAGGGCGCGGTCTCGTTCGGCGGGCCGTTCCAGCTCGAGTTGCGGCTCCTCGTGGCGATCGTGCTCGCCACGGCGATTGTCTGGTTTTACCGTCGGATGCCGGCGCACGTCGGCCGCGGGCGGTTCTGGACCATCGTCGCCTGCCGGGTTCTCGCGGTCGCGGCGCTCTTCTTCGTGCTCTTCCCGCCGGTGCTCTACACGCGGGACGTTCGCGTTCAGGACCGGTTCGTCGCCGTGCTCGTCGACGACTCCCGCAGCATGACGGTCGCCGACGCCGAGGGCAACGTTCCGCGCCTCGACGCCGCGCGAAAGATCGTCTTCGGATCGGGGAAGAAAGACGCCCCGGCCGCGGAAACGGGGCTTGCCCGGCAGGTCGGCGGCCTCTGCGGCGTGCGCGTGTTCCGTTTCGCCGACGACGTCGAGCGGCTCTCGGGGCCGGAGCAGCTCAAGGGGCAGGGGCCCACGACGGACTTCTTCGCGGCGCTCAAGGGCGTCGACGAGAAGCTCCGGGGCACGCCGCTGTCGGCGGTGGTGATTGTCAGCGACGGGAACCACAACACCGCCGGCGACCCGATGAGCGCTGCGGGGATGCTCAAGGCGCGCAGGATCCCGGTGTTCACCGTAGGTCTCGGCTCGCTGACGCCCCGCCCGGACTACGAGGTGGTGTCCGTCAGCGCCCCCCGGATCGTGCGGCGGAAGTCGAGCGTCGACGTCGTCGCGGTCGTGCGCAGCGTCGGGCACACCGAGCCTTACTCCGTGGTGCTCAGGCGCGACAAGGAAGTGCTGGCGCAGGCGCGGGTGACGCCGAGGTCCGCCTCGGACATCCAGACGATCACGCTGCCGGTGTTCCTGGAGCGCGAAGGTAGTTACACGTATACGCTGGAGATCCCGCCCGCTGAGGGCGAGCTGATTGCCGCGAACAACAAGCGCGACTTCAAGATCGACGTCGAGGAGAAGCGGCTGCCGGTGCTCTACATCGAGGGCTCGCCGCGGCCGGAATTCCGGTTCCTGCGCGGGGCGCTTTTCGAGGACGAGGATTTCCGCATCGTCTCCGTCCTCCGCCTCGGCCAGGGACGGTTCCTCGTCCAGGGCTCAGGAGATATCGGGCTCCAGAAGGGCTACCCGACGACCGAGGAGCAGCTCTTCGGCTACGAGGCGATCATCTTCGGCGACATCGAGGCGTCGTTCTTCACGAAGCAGCAGCTTGAGATGACGGAGAGATTCGTCTCCGAACGCGGCGGCGGCTTCCTGATGCTCGGCGGGGTGAACTCGTTCAACCTGGGCGGCTACCGGGGCACGCCGATCGAGAAGCTCCTGCCGGTGAGGCTGGCGGCGGACTCGGTCCCGTACGACCCGCGGCAGATCAAGATCGAGGTCGCCGAGGGCGGCACGACTCACCCGATCATGCACCAGACGGCGGACCCGGTGGCCAACCGCAACATCTGGAACACGGTCTCGCCGCTGATGGGGCATAACCCCGTTGCCGGCGTGAAGTCGGGCGCGGTGGCGCTCATGCAGAGCAACGTCGGCAACGAGCCGATTCTCGCCGTTCAGGACTACGGCATCGGGCGCTCCTCCGCGTTCACGACGGGCGGGTCCTGGTTCTGGCGGATGAACCGCCCGGCCGACGACACGCTCCAGCCGAAGTTCTGGAAGCAGATGATCCGGTGGCTCGCGATGGGGTCGAAGCCGAAGCTGAGCCTCGACATGAAGACCGCCTACGCGCGCGGCGAGCCGGTGGATGTGGTGGCGACGGTGCTGGGCAAAAGCCTCGAACCGCTGAACGACGCCGTGGTCCGGGCGCGCATCGAGGACCCGTTCGGGCAGGTGGAGGAGCTTCCGCTCGAATGGATGCTGAGCCGCGAGGGCGTCTACGAGGGCGCCTACACGCCCCACGAGTCCGGGGAGCACAAGCTTGTCGTCACCGCGCGCTCGGGCGACAAGGACAAGCCGGACTCGCTCAAGATCGAGACGACGTTCATCGTTGGCGAATCGACGGTGGAGTTCAGCCCGGCCTGGCAGAACGGGTCGTTCCTGCGCGAGCTTTCGCGCGCGACGGGCGGCGCCTCGTTCACCGAGACGGATGTCGCGGGTCTCGCCGAGCGCGTCGAAGAGAGCGTGCGCAAGGCCGCCGACTCTCAGGCGGAATCGGTGCCGCACGACCTCTGGGACATGCCCGTTGTCTTCCTGGCGCTGATGCTGTCGTTCTCGGTCGAATGGCTCCTGAGACGGCGGAGCGGATTGCCGTAGGTGAGGCATTACGGAGGTGAAGATGTCGGACGCGTTCGAGAACCTGAGCGAATGGAAGCACGCGATGCTGAAGTCGCTCCGCAAGCGGATCGACCGCCGGGCCTTTATGCGCCAGGGGCTCGGCGCGCTGGGCGGCTTTGCTCTGGCGGGAACGCTTCTCGGCACGCTCGCCGGGCGCCGGCTCGACGCCGCGGGGGAGCCGCCGATGGCGTCTCCTCCGGCGGGACCGGCCGAGCCGAAGAGCGGAGCGACGACGGGCGTCTTCTATTTCCCCCGGCTCAAGTTCGACGTCCTCGCCGATGTCTGTTCCTGGGACGCCTATCCGGACGCCGACGCGAACCTCCGGCGGCAGGTCCGCAGGCTGACCAACATCAACATGTCCGAGGAGGCCATCATCTGCTCGCTCGACGACCTCGACGGCATGGTCAAGTATCCCTTCATCTTCTGCACGGACGAGCGCCACTTTAAGTTCTCCAAGAAAGAGGAGGACAACCTCGTCGAGTACCTCCGGCGCGGAGGCTTCCTCTACGGCGACGACTGCGTCTGGGAGAACCAGAGCCTCTTCTTCCGCGACTATCGCGACATGATGAACCGGATCTGGCCCGACAACCCCATGCGGCGGGTGCCCGACGACCATCCGCTTTATCACTGCTACTTCGATTTCCCGAAGGGCCTGCCGTATCTCCAGGGCGAGAACGCCGGGACGTGGGCGACGTTCGACCGCAAGAGCGACCGCATCCTGACGCTCGTCACCCCGACCGACATGCACTGCGGCTGGACGTGCCGGTTCTTCACGCCCGAGCAGAACATGGAGGCGCTGAAGATGGGCATCAATATCATCGTCTACTACCTTTCGCATTGAGGCCGATATGAAGGTCCTCCCCATTCTCGCATGGCCGCTGGCCCTTCTGCTGGTCGTGGCGCCGGCGTTTTCGCAGTCGAAGCCGCCGACGGCGCGGGCGCTGGTCGTCTGCTCGGAACTCGTCGAGAAGGACGGGCCCTACGCGCGCAACCTGGCCGACTGGTCGAAGCGGTTTGTGCCGGTCCTGACCGGGAAGTGCGGCGTGAGCGTGGAGAACATCCGGCTCCTCGGCCCGGCCGCCGACGCGGCGTCGAAGCCCGCGGTCGCGGAATGCACGCTCGCGAACGTGCAGGCCGCGTTCAAGGACCTGGCGAAGGAACTCGGCCCCGACGACCAGTTCATCCTCGTCATGCTCGGCTACGGCTCCGTGACGGACCCGGTGGCGAAGCTGTGCCTCAAGGGGCCGGACCTGAAGGCGACGGCGCTGGCCGAGATGCTCGACGCGCTGCCGACGCGGAAGGTCGTGGTGCTCAACTTTGCCTCCGGCGGGCAGGAGTTTCTGGAGAAATACGCGCGGGCGGGCCGCGTCGTGGTGACGGCCTGTGGCAAGTCGCGCGAGGGCGGGCAATGTTACTTCCCCGAGTTCTTCCTCGCGGGCTATGAGTCCGGCAAGGCCGACCTTGACGGGAACGGGACGATCACCGTGCTCGAGGCGTTCGAGCACGCGGGACGGCAGTGCGTCAACTGGTATCACCGGCAGTACAAGATCGAGGGTCCGAAGGACGCGCCTCCCGGCGAGCCGCGCAAGGTCGAGGTGCGCACGTCTGAGGCGCGCAGGCTCTTCCAGAAATTCTACGCGGGCGTGCCGGACCTGGTCATGGAGGCGCCCGAGGCCGACGAGGAGGAGTCCGTCGAGCCGAAGATCGATGGCATCGAGGACCTGCCGTCGCGGCGCGAGGCGCTCGAGCACGCGTCGATCGAGGACCGCGGCGACGCCAACGGCGCCGCGCTCGAATGGTCCGAGAACAAGCACCGCACTCTTTCGGGCAAGGAAGGCGAGGAGGGCTCCGCCGCCGCTTGTACCGTCCTCGGCTCTCCGAAACTCCGCCCCCGCGCCGAGTGAGGCCCTCCATGCCCGCCGGCCGCGCCCATGATTTCGTCCGATTCCTCCTCGCCGCGGCCCTCGTGCTCGCGGCCGCCGCCGCGCAGGCGCAGCAGGCCGATTTCCCGGAACTCATCTGGAAGGTCGACGATCGCCTTGCGGACGTGCAGCGCGTGTTCCCCTCGCCGGTGGACACCCGCGTCGTCTATGCCGCCGCGGCCGACGGCCTCTGGCGCACGGTCGACGGCGGGGCTGAGTGGAAGCTCATCCCGGACACGGGCCCCGCGAAGCTGGGCGCGATCTCGGGCCTGGCGGTCTGCCCGATCCGCCCGGAGTTCGTCGTCCTCGCGAGCCGCGAAAAGGGCGTGTTCCTTTCGAACGACGGCGGGCTCTCCTGGCAAGGCGCGGGGGGCGTCAACGCGGGCCTCGCGAGCCTGAAGGTGTCCGCGGTGTTCTTCGATCGGGGCGACCGCGCGTGGAAGACGATCGTCGCTGTTCACGGGGCGGATTCGCCGGGGCTTTCGAAGTCCGCCGACGGCGGGCGGCGTTGGAGGCTCATGGCGCCCGCAAGGTACTTCCGATCTGTCTCGGGGCCGGGGCAGATTCTGCTGGCCTCCTCCGCGACGACCGACGAGCCGCAGAACTGGCAACTGGTCCGTAGCGTCAACTACGGCGAGTCCTGGAGCGTGGTTGCGCCCGACGTCGCGCCCTCCGCGGGGGCCTGGTCGCTCCTGCCTCCGTGGCAGTGCGTGTGGGCCGTGAGGGACGGCCGCGCCGTCTACACCGAGAACGAAGGGGCCGACTGGAAGCCCGGCACCTTCGCCCCCGAGGGGCGCTGGCTGGGGGCCTTCTCGACACCAGGCCGCACGCCGCTTGAAACCTGGTACTGGATCTACGACCCGTTCCAGAACGGGCTCTACGTCGGCCGCGGGTTCACCGCCGCCTGGAAGCCTCGCAACCGGGGCCTCTTCGTCAACCGCATGATCCGCCAGGGTGCGGAAGTCTCGGCGGACGCGGCGGGGACGCGCTTCTTCGCGGCGATCAACGGCTCGCTCTATGTCGGCGAACACGTCGCCGGCGAGGCGCCGATCATCCGCGCGGTGTGGGCGGACCCGCCGGTGCTGGACCTGAGCCGCAGGGTCGACGAGGCCGACGCGCGGGCGTCCGTCGTCGAGGCCTCGAAGCGCATCGTCGCCGGGGGCGCGGTGAATCCCGAAATCAAGGTGCTCGCCGCGGCGGGGCGCGAGATCAAGCGTAGCGCCGACGGCCGCAGTTTCAGGGTCTTCGTGCGCGTCGAGCACCCGAAAGGCCCCGGCGAGGTCCGCAGCGTCTCCGTGTTCCCCGACCTGCTCGGAGTCGACGAGGTGAAGCTCTATGACGACGGCAGGCACGGCGACGGGGCCGCGGGGGACGGGGTCTGGGGCGGGACGATCCGGTTCGAAGGCGACCGCGTGTGGAATGCGAAGCGCGCGCACGATGCCGGACGGCTGCCGTTCCCGGGCACGCGCACGGTGCCCGTCGTGGCGATCGACGCGTCGGGACAGCGGGCGACCTGGGCGATGCCGCTGACGATTCACTTTGCCCCGGACCCGCTGTGGATATGGTACGATCCGGGGAAGTACTGGCAGTCGATTCAGGGGGAGCCGCGCTGCACGGGTCCGGCGAAGCTGATGCCGAAGCAGGGCTCCGGGAACGGCGGCGGCTGGGCGCTCGAATGCGTGGCGGGCGCCGGAGATTGGGAGGCGATCTGGGCGGTCAACCCCAACTCCGGCAGCGATGCCAACGCCACGGGGCTCGACTACGTCATCTTCGATTTCAAAGGCGAGCCCGGGTCGGGCGACGTGGAGTTCGCCATCCTCGACCATCTCGCCGCCGTCACGCGGTACGGCCGCGAGGCCGTGGAGGCGCCGACGCCCAGCCGGGGCGTGTCGCTCCTCAAGGAGAAGCTTCTCCCCGCGATGGACGGCAAGTATCACACGGTGAAGGTGCCGATGGAGACGCTGATCCACGACGTGCGGTTCTACCGCCCGCACCTCGCCGGCTTCGCGTTGAGGTCGGTGGGGGGGGCAGCGGGGACGTACCACGTGGGGGAGGTGCGCTTTGCGAACGAGTAGGGCGCTCCTCATCCCGGCGATGATGTTGGCGTTCGCGTCGGCCGCGTTCGCCCAGGAGTGGGAAGCCGATGTCGGGAAGCTCCGGGAGATGGAGCGCGCGAAGCATTGGGAGGAGGTGCTGACGGCCACCTCGGCGATGCTGGGGACGTACGTCGAGGACCGGCAGGTCGAGAAGCTCTACGAGTGGCGCGCCCAGGCCTACGAATCGACGCAACGATGGGACGCGATTGCCGCCGAGGCCCAGGCGCTCGACAAGGCGCCGGTGAACGCGACGAAGTCCGTCCTCGCGAAGGTGCTGGCCGGTTACGCCGGGAAGCTGCATCGCCACCAGAAGGGGGACCTGGCGATCCAGGTCTATTGCCTGGTCCTCGAACGTTGTCCGGCCGAGTCGGAACGGTGCGCCTGGGCGCGCATCGGCATCGGAGATTGTCTTCTCTATTACGTGAAGGACGCGCAGCCCCGCGCGTTGCCGGAGTTTCTTGCGGTGGAGCGCGACTATCCGAAGGAAACCCCCGCGGTCGCCGCGGCTCTCCAGCGCATTGCGGATTACGGCGGCTCGATGAAGGACCCGCGCGCGGCGGCGGACGCCTGCGGCCGGGCCGTCCACGGTTACAGGTCGAGCTACGAGGCCTCCGCGGTCGAGCGATTCTCCGTCCGTCGCGGCGATTACCTCGTTGCGGCGCAGGACTGGGCGGGGGCGATTCAGGCCTATCGCGAGGCGGAGGAGTCGTTCGCGAATTCGGACTCGTCCCGCAGCGAGATGGCCCACCGGCAGGCCGTGCTCACGCAGGAGCACGTGGGCGCGGACGCGGCGGCGCTGCCCCTGGAGCGGACGATGGCTTCATACGGCGTCGCAGCGCCGAATGTGTGCCAGGACTCGCTGCGTCGGCTTGTGGACATTCACCTCGCCGCCAGGCGATATATCGAGGCGGCGCAGTTCGCGCACCTCGGGCTCGACGCCGGCGACCGCGACTGGTCGCTCGGGAAGATCGTCGAGTGTCTCAAGTCCCTCGACCCGACGAACGCGCGGCTCGAGGCGTTTCTCGCGCGCGAGATCGACGGCGTGAAGCGCTCCGACGGCCATGACGGCGCCGACGTTCTCGGAGGGATCGGCTATCCCGCCTGGCCGGCCGAGATTGCGAAGGCGTTCGACGGGTCTCTCGACGAATTGACGGACGACTGGCAATCGCTCCGGCGCAAGGGATGGCTCTGCCTCTACCGGGGCCGGCCGCGCGAGGGCGCGGTGTATCTCTACCGCGCGTTCCTTGCCTGTCCGAATCCGCAGGAGACCGTGCGGCTGCGCGTGGAATTGCTGGAGGATGCGTATCACGGGGTGTATGGAACGCGCGTGGGCGCCGAGCGATGGCAGCGCCTCATCTGCCCCGGCGCGCAGGAGCCCGCGCCCGACGCCGACGTCGTCGAGATGTTCAAGCGGGATCGTCCCGAGGCCGACATGTCGTCTGAGGTGAGCGAGGCAATGGCGACGCTTGGGATGTGTCTTGCCCGGGCGTACCCCGTGGGGGTGAATCCGCAGGATGTCGCACGCGACCGCGAGGTGCTCCTCCGCGCCTATGCGCGCATCGCCGAGGAGAAGGGCCGCGAAGAGGATCTCATCCGCTTCTGCCTCTCCGCGCTTGAGAAGGACCACCTGACGGGGCTCTACGACGACTTCCTCCAGACGGCCCTCGTGATGTGCCGCGTGCGCGATGGGAACGCCGCGGGGGCGCTGAGGCTTCTTGAAGACCTCTCGGACCCGACGAAGATGCCCGCGCTGGCCGGCCGGGCCAGGGGCCTGGTGCAGAACGCCATGAATCAGCTCCGCTCCCTGCGCAATCCCGTCGTCGTCCAGGCGCAGACCTACCGCCGGTACCTCCCGCCTCCCCCCCGGAAGCCGAAATAGACCTCGCGCGCGGCTCCTCTCCCACGGTTGCTTCAGGTGATGGTCTCGACGCCGGTGGTCGTGACTGTTGCTCCGCCGTCGAAGAGGTTCCCCTTCGAGCAGGTAATCGAGCGAATCGGAAGCGGCGCCCCCGTCCATGGAGAAGCCGACGACGAAGTGCGCCCGGCCGAAGAGGTCGGGCAGGCCCGCCGTGTTCCGCCCGATATGCACGGCGTCATTGTCGGCGCCGGTGGAGATCGTCAGCATCGAGCTGAAAGTCGTGACGGCGGTCGTGGCGGCGGCGCGCTCGATGTTGAGCGTGTCGGCGTCGGCGCCGATCGCGAAGGCGGGTCCGGTGGTGATGCCCACGGCGCGGGTGAAGGTCGAATCGTCGATGGCGATGGTATCGCTTCCCTCGCCGGTGTTCATGCTGGTCGCGCCCGATAATGGGGTGACTCTTCGTGGTGCCGGCGCGGTCGTCGCTACCCGCTTGATTGCCTCCATGTGACGTAAAGCATTGTTCGGCAGTATGTTGCGAATCACGCGGAGAGATGCCAGAGCGGTCGAATGGGCCGGTCTCGAAATCCTCTTCCGAAGCCCGCCTTCTGACGCAATAGGCACCTCTCCAACGACTTGCATCATATGCAGAAGCCGCCATATGCCGCCTGAGCCGCTGCTCCGGTTGTCGCGACAACCGGTCCACAATCATAGCAGTTCCCATACAGAGCGAGAGCCGATTCATACACCGCCCATATACGGTCGGCGGTAGACTTCTGTGAGAAGAACAGAGGGTAACGACATGAGTGACTTGGTTTGCATGCTGCTCCTATTGGGCTTCTTTGGGCTTACCCTCTGGATGATCCTCGGGCTGGAGCGCCTGAAGAATCGAGGTGGGGGATGACCGCGCTCTACGTGATCGCCGGAGTCGTGTCGCTCGGGCTGATTGTCTACCTCTTCGTGGCCCTCCTGTGGCCGGAGGCGTTCTAATGGGCGGGCAAGACATTCTGCAGATGACGATCTACGTCGCCGCATTGCTGCTTCTGGCGTGGCCGCTCGGCGTCTACATGGCGCGGGTCTACGAGGGCAACGCCCCACGGTGGGCGCAGTTCATGGGGCCGCTGGAGCGACTCATCTACCGCATCCTGCGCGTCAAGCCCGACGACGAGATGGGGTGGAAACGCTATGCGGCGGCGATGCTCCTGTTCAACCTGCTCGGCCTCGTCGCAGTCTATCTCATCCAGCGCGTGCAGGGATGGCTGCCGCTCAACCCGCAGGGGCTCGGGCCTGTCCCGCCTGACGGGGCGCTGAACACAGCGACCAGCTTCGCGACGAACACCAACTGGCAGGACTACGGCGGCGAGACCACGCTCAGCTACTTCACGCAGATGACCGTCCTCACCGTGCAGAATTTCGTCTCGGCCGCGACGGGCATGGCGGTGCTGTTGCCGCTCGTCCGCGGGTTCGTCCGCCGCACCGCCGCAACGGTCGGCAACTTCTGGGTGGACCTCACGCGAAGCACGCTCTACGTCCTGCTGCCGCTCTCGGTCATCCTCGCGCTTGCGCTCGTCTCGCAGGGGGTTATCCAGAACTTCAAGTCGTATGTCACCGTCCCGCTCGCCCAGCCCGTCACCTACACCGACGCGAACGGCAAAGCCGCAACAGTGACCGAGCAAACGCTGCCGATGGGTCCCGCGGCCTCGCAGATCGCCATCAAGCAACTCGGCACCAACGGCGGCGGGTTCTTCAACGTGAACTCCGCGCATCCCTTCGAGAACCCGACGCCGCTCTCGGACTTCCTGGAGGTGCTGGCCATCCTGCTTATCCCGGCGGCCTTGTGCTTCACCTTCGGTAGAATGGTCGGCGACATGAGACAGGGAGTCGCCATCCTCGCCGCGATGGTCGTCCTCTTTGCCGCGTTCCTTATCGGGTGCTATTGGGCCGAATCGAGCGGCAACCCGCGCATGGCCAAGCTCGGCGTCGATCCGTCGCAGGGGAACATGGAGGGCAAGGAAGTGCGCTTCGGCGTTGTCAGGTCAACGCTCTGGGCCACGGCGACCACCGCCGCGTCCAACGGCTCGGTGAACAGCATGCACGACTCCTACACGCCGCTCGGCGGGATGGTGCCGATGGTGCTGATCAAGCTGGGCGAACCGGTCTTTGGCGGCGTCGGCTCGGGGCTCTACGGGATGCTCGCCTTCGCGGTGGTCACGGTCTTCATCGCGGGGCTGATGGTGGGCCGGACGCCCGAGTACTTAGGCAAGAAGATCGAGCCCTTCGACATGAAGATGGCGGCCATCGTCGTCCTCATCCCCTGCGCGATGGTGCTCATCTGCACGGCCATCGGGCTTGCGTGCAAGGCGGGGACGGACAGCATCACGAATCCCGGCCCGCATGGGCTGACGCAGGTGCTCTACGCCTTCGCGTCGATGTCGAACAACAACGGCAGCGCCTTCGCGGGGCTCAACGCCAACACGCCCTTCTACAACTTCCTCGGCTCCGTGGCGATGCTCATCGGAAGATACTGGCTGGCGGTGCCGATCCTCGCCCTGGCGGGGTCGCTTGCCGACAAGAAGAAGGTGCCGCCCAGCGTTGGGACGCTTGAGACGCATACGCCGCTCTTCGTGGCGCTCCTGATCAGCGTCATCCTGCTCGTGGGCGCGCTGACGTTTCTGCCCGTGCTCGCGCTGGGACCGATTGCGGAGCATTTCCAGATGATTCAGTGAGGTGCGACGATGTCGACCGAGACTTCGCGAAAACACCGGGCGCTCTGGGATCCGCCGCTGATCCGGCAGGCAATCCGGGGCGCCTTCAGAAAACTGCACCCGCGCACGCAGATGCGCAATCCGGTGATGTTTACCGTGTTCATCGGGAGCCTGCTGACCACGGGGCTTTTCGTCCAGGCGCTCTTCGGCCACGGCGAGGCCCCGACGTTCTTCATCTTTTGGGTTTCCGTGTGGCTCTGGTTCACGGTGCTTTTCTCCAACTTCGCCGAGGCTCTTGCGGAGAATCGCGGCAAGGCCCAGGCCGAGGAGTTGCGGCAGACGCGTCGGCAGACAATGGCGAAGCTGCTTTCGGAACCCAGGCGGGACGCAGATCGGAGGATGGTTCCTTCTTCCGACCTGCGCAAAGACGACGTCGTTCTCGTCGAGGCGGGCGACATTATCCCCGGCGACGGCGAGGCCATCGAGGGAATCGCCTCGGTGGACGAAAGCGCCATGACCGGCGAGAGTGCCCCTGTCATCCGCGAGAGCGGCGGCGACCGCAGCGCCGTGACCGGGGGGACAAAGGTGCTGTCCGACTGGCTGGTCGTCCGCATCACCGCGAACCCCGGCGAGAGCTTCCTCGACCGGATGATCCACCTCGTCGAGAGCGCCCAAAGGCAGAAGACCCCGAACGAAATCGCCCTTACGATTCTCCTTGTCGCCATCACCATCATCTTCCTCCTCGTCTGCGTGACGCTGCTTCCGTTTTCGATCTTCAGCGTGAACCAGGCGGGGGTTGGCCGAGTCATCAGCGTCACCGCGCTCATCGCGCTTTTCGTCTGCCTGGCCCCGACGACGATCGGGGCGTTGCTATCGGCCATCGGCATCGCCGGAATTGACCGACTGCTCCGGGCGAACGTAATCGCGACTTCCGGCCGGGCCGTGGAAGCGGCTGGCGACGTCGACGTTCTGCTCCTCGACAAGACTGGCACCATCACCCTCGGCAACCGCCACGCCGTTGCGTTCATCCCCGCGGAAGGGATTCCGCAGGAGCGCCTCAACGACGCCGCGCAACTCGCATCCCTGGGCGACGAAACCCCGGAGGGACGGAGCATTGTCCGCCTTGCGAAGGAGACCTACGGCCTGCGCGGGCGCGAACTGCACGAACTCGGCGCGAAGTTCATCCCGTTCAGCGCCCAGACCCGGATGAGCGGCGTCGACCTGCCCGGCCGATCGATGCGCAAGGGCGCGACCGACGCGGTCGAGGCGTTCGTGCGAAGCCACGGCGGCGAGATCCCACCGTCCGTCAGGGCCGCAGTCGACGGCATCGCCCGCTCGGGAGGCACACCGCTCGTCGTCGCGGAGAATGCGACGGTGCTCGGGGTGATCCACCTCAAGGACATCGTGAAGGGCGGCATCCGCGAGCGGTTCGCGGAGTTGCGCCGGATGGGCATCAAGACGGTGATGATCACGGGGGACAATCCCCTGACCGCCGCGGCCATTGCGGCCGAGGCCGGGGTCGACGACTTCCTGCCGCAGGCGACGCCCGAGGCGAAGCTGAAGATGATCCGCGAGTACCAGGCCGAAGGGCGTCTCGTCGCGATGACCGGCGACGGCACCAATGATGCCCCGGCGCTCGCCCAGGCCGATGTCGCGGTCGCCATGAACTCCGGCACGCAAGCGGCGAAAGAGGCGGGGAACATGGTCGACCTCGAATCGAACCCGACGAAGCTCCTCGAAGTGGTCGAGATCGGGAAACAGCTTCTCATCACCCGCGGCGCGCTGACGGCATTTTCCATCGCCAACGACGTGGCGAAGTACTTCGCAATCATCCCGGCGGCGTTCGCGGCGACCTTCCCGGCCCTTGGCGTGTTCAACATCATGCACCTCGCCACACCGACGAGCGCGATCCTCTCGGCCGTCATCTTCAACGCCCTCATCATCGTCTTCCTCATCCCGCTGGCACTTCGCGGGGTGAGTTCGCGCGCGGCGAGCGCCGCGGAATTGCTGCGACGGAGCGTGCTCATCTACGGCGTCGGCGGGCTCATCGTGCCGTTCATCGGAATCAAGCTGATCGACATGCTGCTCGTGGTGCTGCACTTGACGTAGGAGGAGGCCGTCATGCGTCGCGACATTCTCTCGGAACTCTATCGGGCATTTGGCGCGCTGGCTCTGTTGACGCTGCTGACCGGAGTGGTATATCCCCTGGTCGTCACGGCAGTAGCGCAGGCGGCTTTCCCGCGTGAGGCCAACGGCAGTCTCATCGTCCGCGACGGACGCGCCGTGGGCAGCGACCTTGTCGGCCAACCGTTCAGCGACCCGAACTACTTCTGGCCGCGCCTGTCGGCCACAACACCTTTCCCCTATAACGCAGGCTCGTCGTCGGGCTCGAATCTGGGACCGACGAATCCCGCGCTCGACAATGAAGTGCTCGGGCGCATCAAGGCCCTGCGCGACGCCGACCCGGACGCCCGTCTGCCGGTTCCTGCCGACCTCGTCACGTCGAGCGCCAGCGGCCTTGACCCGGACATTTCCCCCGAGGCGGCCTATTACCAAGCCCGGCGCGTGGCGAAGGTCCGGGGGCTTTCGGTGGAGGATGTCCGCAAGCTCGTATCTGAGCATGTCGAAGACCGGACGTGGGGAGTGCTCGGCGAGCCGCGCGTCAACGTATTGCGGCTCAACCACGATCTGGATATGATGAAGGCGGCGCAGGCGCGGTAAGTGGAGGGGTACGATGGAGCCGACGCGTCCCAATCCGGATGCCCTTCTCGCCAAGGTGAAGGCCGAGGAAGGGAAATCCGTCCGCGGGCACCTGAAGATATTCCTCGGGGCCTGCGCCGGCGTCGGCAAGACCTACGCCATGATCGAGGCTGCCCGCGCCCGGCGCAACGAAGGCGTGGACGTCGTCGTCGGCCTCGCCGAGACCCACGGCCGACGCGAGACCGAGGCCCTGCTCGAAGGCCTTGAAATCCTCCCGCGGGCCGAAATCGCCTATCGCTCCGTGACGCTCAAGGAGTTCGACCTCGACGCCGCGCTCCGGCGCAAGCCGCAATTGATGCTCGTCGACGAGCTCGCCCACACCAACGCCCCCGGCTCGCGGCACCCGAAGCGCTGGCAGGACGTCAAGGAGTTGCTCGACCGGGGAATCGACGTCTACTCGACGCTCAACATCCAGCACCTCGAATCGCTCAACGACGTCGTCGCCCAAGTGACGGGCATTACCATCCTCGAAACCGTCCCCGACGCGTTTGTCAAAGAGGCCGACGCCATCGAACTCGTCGACCTTCCGTTCGAGGAGCTTCTGAAGCGCCTGCGTGAAGGCAAGGTCTACCTCGGCGAGCAGGCGGAACGGGCGCGGACGGGCTTCTTCCGCCCGGGAAATCTGAGCGCGCTCCGGGAGCTGGCCCTGCGCTTCACGGCCGAGAAGGTCGGCGAGGAGGTCCAGGAATTCCGCTCAGTGCAGCCGGGAGTTCCGGCCTGGCCGACGGCTGAGCGCATCCTTGTCCTCGTCGGCCCGAGCCCGACGTCGGTGAAGCTCATCCGCCACGCCTGCCGCGTCGCCAGCCTCCTTCACTGCGAATGGATCGCTCTCAACGTCGAGACGCCCACGCAGCTTCGCCTCTCGAAGGCCGACCAGGACCGCACCACCGAGCACCTGCGCCTTGCCGCGAAGCTCGGGGCGGAGACGGCGACGCTCAGCGGGCTCGACGCGGCTGAGACCGCGGTGTGCTTCGCCCGCGAGAGGAACGTGACTCGGATTCTGGTCGGCAAGCCGGATCGGAGGGGACTTCGGGAATGGCTCTTCGGCTCCCTGACCGACCGCATCGTCCGCAAGAGCGGCGACATCTCGGTCATCGTCGCGCGGGGCGATGGCACGGCCGCGGCGGACGAGTTGCCGGGCGTCCCGCGCAAGGCCGCGGCGCAGCCCATCCGCTACCTTGAGGCGGTCGCCGTTGTCGCGCTTTCGACGCTCGTCTCCTGGCCGCTCTATGAGCATGTGAGCCCGACAAACATCGTCATGATTTACCTTCTCGGGGTCGTCATTCTCTCTACGCGCCTGGGGCTCTGGCCGGCGGTCTTCTCGTCGGTCCTCAGCGTCGTCGCGTTCGATTTCTTCTTCGTCCTGCCGCGGTTCTCGTTTGCCGTGTCGGACGCGCAGTACGTGCTGACCTTCGCCGTGATGCTCGTCGTCGCCATCGTCATCAGCACCCTGACGGTTCGCCTGCGCATGACGATTGAGAAGTCGCAACTCCGCGAGCGCCGGACCGTGTCGCTCCATGCCCTGAGCCGTAAGCTTGCGGCGCTGCGCGGCCAGGAGGCCATACTTCAGGCGACGGTGCGGCATATCGCGGAGATATTCGACAGCGAGGTCGTCGCGCTCTTGCCGCAGGCGAGCGGGATGCTGGAGGTGCGGGCCTCGGAGCCTCCGGGGCAGACGCTCGACTTCAAGGAGCAGTCCGTTGCGCAGTGGGTCTACGACCTCGGCCAGATGGCCGGTCGCGGAACGGACAGCCTCCCGAGCGCCGAGTGGCTTTACGTGCCGCTCTTGGCGTCGCACGGCCCGTTCGGCGCTCTCGGCCTCAAGTCCGCCGACATGTCGAGCCTGATGATTCCCGAGCAGCTTCAGCTCCTCGAAGCGATGTCGCAGCAGGCGGCGCTCGCCCTTGAAGTGGACCGGCTGACCGAGGAAGCGCAGAAGAACCTCGTGCAGATCGAGACCGAGCAGCTCCGCAACGCGCTCCTGAGTTCGGTGTCGCACGACCTGCGCACGCCGCTGGCCGCGATCACCGGCTCGGCCACCTCGCTCCTCGACCCCGACCACCCGATTCCCGAAGACCGGCGCCGGGAGATGCTCCAGACCATCGCCGAGGAGGCCGAGCGATTGAGCCAGAACGTCAACAACCTCCTCGAGATGACACGCCTGCAGGCCGGAACCCTGAGCGTGCGAAAGGAGCCGCAACCGATCGAAGAGTCGATAGGGTCGGCCTGCCAACGGCTGGAACGCCAGCTCAAGGGCCGCGAGGTGCACATCACGATTCCGCCCGACCTGCCCCTTGTGAGCGTCGACGGCGCTTTGCTGGAGAAGGTGTTCTTCAACCTGCTCGACAACGCCGCAAAGTATACCCCCGAGGCAAGCCCTGTCGAGATCACGGCCCGCCGCGAGTCCGACGCCGTGCTGGTGGAAGTTCGCGACCACGGTCCGGGGCTGGGCGAAGGCGAGGAGGAGCGCATCTTCGACAAGTTCTACCGTGGCGCGACGCGCGGCACGGCCCCCGGCACCGGCTTGGGGCTTCCCATCTGCCAGGGAATCGTCAAGGCTCACGGCGGACGAATCTGGGCCGAGAACCGGCCGGCCGGCGGGGCGTCGTTCAGGTTCACGATTCCGCTGGAGCCGGGCGCGCCGGCGCCTTCGGCCGCAACTCCCGAGACGGCGAGGTAGAGGAATGCCCGACGCCTGTGTCCTGATCGTTGAGGACGAGCCCGCGATGCTGCGCTTCCTGCGCAACGCGTTGGAGGCGCACCCGTTCAAGGTCGTCGAGGCCGAAACGGGAAAGGAGGCCATCGCAAAGGCGACCTCCTACAACCCCGACATCGTTCTGCTGGACTTGGGCCTCCCGGACATGGACGGCATCGAGGTGCTGAGCCGCATCCGGGGCTGGTCGCAGATGCCCGTCGTGATTCTCTCCGCCCGCGGGCAGGAGCAGGACAAGATTCGCGGCCTCGACGCCGGGGCGGACGACTATCTCACGAAGCCCTTCTCGGTGGGCGAACTGGTTGCGCGCATCCGCGTGTGTCTGAGGCGCAGTTCCCTCGGCGAGCAGGAGCAGCCCCTGTTCCAGACCGGCGAGCTTCGCGTCGACCTCGCGGCGCGCCAGGTGTTTGTGGGGAAGGAAGAAGTGCGGCTGACGCCCATCGAATACAAGCTCCTCACCGAGTTCGTCCGCCACGCCGGCAAGGTTCTCACCCACCGGCACCTGCTGAAAGAAGTCTGGAACGTCCACAATATGGAGCAGGTGCACCTCGTGCGCATCTTCGTCCACCAGCTCCGCCAGAAGATCGAATCCGATTCAGCCCGCCCCCGCTACATCCTTAGCGAACCCGGCGTCGGCTACCGGCTCACGGCCGAATGATCCGCCGATAGCCGATGGCAGAACTCTCCGCACGACAGTGTGGGACCGGTTTGTTGGACCGGTGGTGGCGCTCGGGTTGCCACCAGCGCCCATCACGAGGGGAAGACTCTTGACGCCGTAACCTCCCGTTGATACAATACTTCCGATATCAGGTGGGCGGGGTCAGTCGGTTCAATGGCAAGCAGCAGTTTGCTCAGAATCCTGGCTTGCGGTTGTCGTCAAGGTTGTCGTTACGCCCTCGCTCTTCAGCAAACGCATTGATGTATAGTGTTGTGAACCAACATGTTGCGACCAGTGCGGAGAGATGCCAGAGCGGTCGAATGGGCCGGTCTCGAAAACCGGTGTACCTTCGGGTACCGTGGGTTCGAATCCCACTCTCTCCGCCATTTATCCCTCGGCTTCTGTAAACTCCTTCCTTGGCAGTATTCACGCCCTGCTATCACCGCAGTGTCCTTGTGCAAGGTGTCGTGAAATTCCTGCAGGCACCCCACACGTGCCACGGAAGCATCGCGGACGCAGAAGATGACCGCGTCGCATGGGCACACCGTCAAGACCAAAGCCTGGGCTTCCCGCGACGTTCGCGTCGAACGCATCGGACGCGTCTCCGTTTACAGCGGTGTAATACGGAGCGGAGAAGACTCATCGCGGTATTCCTTCTGTCGTACCCAGTGTGATGTGCCCAGCGGCGCGGTTGGCGCAACTTGAACCGCCGTCCTGGAGCCCCGTGGGTTGGCGAATGACAGACGAGTCATGCTTCGTGGTTCACTGACGGCGAGATCGCTGTGACAGGCTATGTTGTCTGTGTCTACTGTGAACGTTAACAAGTGGCTTTTTTTCACAATAAACATCTTGCCTTGCATGACATGCGCCGTAGAATACTGCCGGCCGATGGGAGCATGGAAAGAGATATTGCAAGGCGGTATGAATTGTCGCGTGTTGCTCGAGTTCGTCAGGTCCGGTTCCCGCAAGAGCGAGGGAAGCAACGGTTCTCGGAGGAGATTACATGAGGACTTCCGCGACGGTCAGATGGCTTCCGCTTGTTGTGCTTCTTGCTGGGTTGGTGACGTTGATTTCGGTTGTCCCCCGAGTTCTTGTTGCTGCAGACGAATTCCCGCTTAGGCAGAAGCTGATTGATGCCCAGTCGAAGCTCGTCTCGGGCGACATCGAAGGCGGGCTCAAGGACATAGCGGAAATCAAGCGACATGCCGGGCCTGATGTTCGGCTATCATTGGATTTTCTCGACAGGTTGGGTGAGGCGGCAAAGGCCGAGAACGCGGGGGATACGTCATCTGCGGAACGACAGATCAGACTGGCGATGCGGGCTGCCGGTGCGCCGGGGCAACTCGTGGCTTCAGTCTTGGTCGGTGAGAAGATTCTGTCCCAGCTTCGGAAGGGAAACGGGGACGTCGAGGGCTTGCTGCAATTCATGAGTTCCGCAGTCAAGGACTCCAAGGATGTCGCTTCGCATTCTCATATGGCGAGGTTGTGGCTTTCCATCGACAATCAGGAGAAGTGCGAAGAAGAGCTTCGGACTGCTGCTTCCTGTA
>JBBIVY010000036.1:0-30503 GCA_037439485.1 Planctomycetota bacterium
AGCGAGACGCCCTTCAGGCTCACCGTGCGCGGAGCAGCGTCGGCGGACCAGAAGGCGACGGACTTCACGTAGCGCAGCGTCAGCCCCTGCAGGTAAAGGCTCGACAGCGGGACCTTGACGACGCCTCCCGCCGCGGGGACGTCCACGACACAGGCGCCCGCGGCGCCATAGATATCGCGGAGCCCGATGACGAGCCGCGTCGCATCGCCCGCAGCGAAGTCCAGGAGGAGCGTCCCCTGCGCCGACCAGTCCTCGACGGCGAGGTGCGCGGTCCACATGGGGGCCGAGGGCCTGGCGAAGGCCATCGACACGGCGAGGCCTGCGCCGGCCTGCTTAACCTCGGCCTTCGCGCCGTCCTGCGCCTGCCAGGCGAGTTGTTCGTGACGGAGGTCTTTGAGCACCAGAGGCGAGAGCCCCTCCGCCGCATAGACGACCGCTGAGGTCAGGATGATGAAGGCCGCCGCCGTGGCGCGAAGCATGTGCGTCTCCTATCTGTCGTCCCCCCGCGGCTTGCGCCCGGTTGATCTCGACGCGTCGAGGCCGAGGAATCGCTTGAGGTTTCCGGTGAAGACCTTCCTGCGGACGTCCTTCGCGAGACGGATGGAATCGTAGATCTCGTTGTCGCGCCGGATCCAGTAAGGCGCCCAGTCGGTCGGATACCAGAGCGTCGTGCCGTCCGTGCCGAAGAGGACGTTGTCGGCGACCTGGTAGCCGACGGTGAATATCTTGCGGAGCGCCTCCTCGCGATAGATGCGGGGCGTGCCGGGCGTCAGGTCGATGAACATCTCGCAGGACAGATCGCCCCGCGTGCGGAGCGCCGACTCGAACTTGCCGTAGACCGCGATGCACTCGTCGACCCACGGCCAGGAGATGTGCGCGAGGGCGAACTTCACCTTGGGCACGTCGAGCATCGCCTCGAACTCGCTGGGGCGCTGATACTTCGACGAGTTCGTGCCGTCCCAGAGGATGCCCGAGTGGAAGAGGATAGGCCGGCCGGTCTCGGCGATGGCCGCGTAGGTCTCCATCGCCCGGCGGTCGCCCGGATAGAAGTGCGTGCAGATGATCTTGAACCCGGCGATGCCGGCTTTCGAGGCCCTCTTCACCTGCTTCACCGCCGAGGGCTCGGTCGGATCGAGGTAGTAGAACGGGAAGAGCGTCGGCGCGCCCTTCGTCCACTCGAGGATAAGCTTGAGCCGCTCCTCGGGCGACGCCGTGTGCCCCACCGCCTTGAAGCACTTCGGCCTCAGCGACGTGATCACCGCGCCGTCGACGCCGCAGGCCTTGAGTTCCGCGAGAAACCTCGCCTGTTCGACCGGCCCTTCCTTGCTATGCACGTGAGCGTCGAGAATCATGCCATCTCCTCAGTTCAGTTCGGGGTATCGCCGGAGGGGCCGACGAGAAGGGGCCCGCTCACGCAGATACCCTCTCATACTCTACCCGCCGAATGACACCCTCCAAGTCTATTCCGTCCGCCGCGGCGCCGGCAAAACGACGCGTCGCGCCCGAGTCAGGCCCTGAACGGCGCCGGCCGGGTCGAGAGGGCTCGATCCGGCCGACGGGAGGTGACACGCGGTCGAAGGCTCAGACGACCTCCGGAACTCCGACGACGGGCGTGACGCTGATGCCCAGGGAGTAGAGGCCGGTCGAGAGGCCGTTGCCGGAGACCTTGACGTAGTAGACGTGGTAGGCCTGGAGTCCGGTGACGGTGAGCGTCACGGGCTGATTCGCGCCCGCGGCGTCCGCGGTTCCGAGCGGGCCGTAGAGGCTGCTGTAGATGCCGCCATACTGGTCGGCGAGAGACCCGACCGGGCTGGCGTAAAGACCGAGGTGCGCGTTGAGGCCGCGCATGTCGGCGCCGGTCGCGGTGATCGTCGCGGTGCCGTTGGCGTTCGTGATGAAGCTGAACCAGTCCTGGTCGTTCCAGTTGTGGATCGAAAGGCTGTTGAGCGCGATCGGCCCGCCCACGGGCAGGAGCGGCGCCGCGAGCCAGGACTGATTGTTCCCCGCGCCGCCCTCGAACGCGTCCTTCACCTGCTGGTCGAGCGGCACGCTGACGTCGAGGCGATAGCCGCCGGTCTCGTTGAGGAAGTTGTCGACGCGGATGAAGTAAGCGGTGCCCGGCTGGGCGTTGTAGAGCGTGACGGAGGACGTGCCGCCGGTGATGTAGCTCGCGAAGACGTTGCCGGCGATGAGCACCGGATCGGACACGTGGGCGATATTCTGGTAAACGTAGAGCGTGCCCGCGAGGCCGCCCGTCAGGTTGCTGATCGTGACGGTGAGGTTGCCGTCGGTGTTGGCCGGGGCGTTGATGCGGAACCAGTCGACGTCGTTGCCGTTGTCGATGTTGAGGCCCGCGAGCGGCATCACGCCCCCGCCGGCGACGAGGCCCGAGGTGACGTCGGAGGCGCTGCCGGAGGTGTTGTTGAGCTCGAAGGCGTCCTGGGCCAGGGTCATGAAGCAGGTGACGCCGATGTCGTAGACGCCCGTGGTGGAGCCGATGCTCGAAACCTTGGCGTAGTAGGTGCGTCCCGGAACGAGGCCGCTCCACGAGGCGGTCACGGACTGGTTGCCGGCGGTCGAGTCTCCGGTCGTCCCCTTCGGCCCGTAGAGCTGGCCGTAGACGCCGCCGTAGAGGTCGCTGAGGCTGCCGACGATGCTGTCGTAGATGGCGACGTGCGCCAGGAGCCCGCCGCCGACGTTGCCCGCGGTGACGAGGACGTTGCCCGAGGCGCCGTAGGGGACGACGAAGGAATACCAGTCGACGTCGGCGCCCGGGGTGATGGTGGCTCCGGTGAGGATGCCCGTGCCGCGGTCGCTGAGCGGGATGGAGGTGGCGGTCCACGAGTAGTCGTTGGACTCATACCGATCTGTCCGTAGCGGCACCAGCGAGATGATGCGCGAGGCCGCGGCGCTGAGCGCGAAGCCGTCGTTGGCGCGGAAGGAGACCGTGCGGGCGTCGGTGTTGGGGCTGAGGCTCGAGAGATACGTCACCGAGCGCAACTCGGCCTGCCACGTCGCGAGGCTCGCGGCGCCGCTGAGGGACAACTCGCCCGTGGCGGCGTTGAAGGAGCTGGTGATGCCGGCCTGGTTGGCGGTCACGCCGAGGACGTCCTCGCCGGCGACGTAATTGCCCGACACCCACACGACGACGCCGGTGAGCGCGGTGCTGTCGGAGTCGGTCACGGTGATGCCCGGATCGACGATCACGTTGCCGTCGTTCTGCGCGTAACGCAGCACGGAGGGCGAAGTGGTGAGCACCGGCGCGCTGTCATTCTGGATGGTGATGGAGCGGGTCGCGATGTCACTGTAGGAGAGCCCGTCGTAGACGGCGAAGGAGATGACCCGCGTCAACAGGCCCGGGTTGGGGTTGCTGTTGTAGTAGGTCACGGACGCGAGCGCCGTCTGGTACTCGGCGACGGTCGCCGTGCCGGTGAGCGTCAGAACGCCCGTGGACGAATCCCAACTCCCGGTGATGCCGTTCTGGTTGGTGAAGGCGAGCGTGTCGTAGGTCGAGAGGTAGTTGGTCGAGATCCAGACGTAGGCTTTGGTGAGGTTCGTGCTGTCGCTGTCCGTGACCGTGATGCCCGAGTCGACCGCGACGGCGCCATTCACCACCAGATAGGTCAGCGCGGTGGACGTCGTCGTGACGACCGGGGCGGCGTCCGCGGTGAAGTTGATGTCGCGCGTGGCGGAGGTGCTCCCGAGGATGCCGTCGCTGACCGCGAACGTGACGGTGCGGGTGAGCGTGCTGGGCGTCGTGCTCGTGTTGTTGTAGGTCACGGACTGGAGCGCCGTCTGGTACTGCGCGACGGTCGCCGTGCCGGTGAGGGTCATCACCCCGGTCGTCGAGTTCCAGGTGCCGGAGATGCCGTTCTGCGTGGTGAACGCGAGGACGTCCTTGCCGCTGTCGTAGTTGCCCGTGATCGACACCGTCGCGCCGGTGAGGTTCGTCGAATCCGAATCGGCGATCGTAACGCCCGAGTCGACCGCCGCGGCGCCGCCCGACTGGTGGTAGCCGAGGGCCGTCCCCGTCGGCGTCACGACGGGCGCGACGTCGGCCTGGAAGGTGATATCCCGCGTGGCGGAGGTGCTGTCGAAGAGCCCATCGTTGACCTTGAACGAGACGGTGCGCGTCAGCGTGCCGGGCGTCGAGGAGGTGTTGTTGAACACGACCGACCGCAGCGCGGCCTGGTAGTTCGCCACGCTCGCCGTGCCGGAGAGCGTCAACACGCCGGTCGAGGCGTTATACGAGCCGGTGATGCCGTTCTGGTTGGTGAAACCGAGGACGTCCTGGCTCGCCGCAAAGTTCCCCGTGATGGATACCGTCGCGCCAGTCAGCGTCGAGTTATCCGCATCGCTGACAGTCAGGCCGGAATCGACCGCCGCGGAGCCGTTCGCCTGCACGTAGGTGAGGGCCGTGCCCGTCGTCGTCACGACGCTCAGCGAGTCGGCGGTCACGGTCACGTTGCGCGTGGCGGAGGCGCTGGTGTAGATGCCGTCGGTAACGGTGAAAGTGACGGTGCGCGTCAGGGTGCTCGCCCCGGAGGCCGAGTCGGCATACGTCACCGAGCGCAGCGCCGTCTGGTAGTTCGCCAGCGTCGCGGAGCCCGTCAGCGTCAGCACGCCCGTCGTCGAATTGTAGGAGCCGGTGATGCCGTTCTGGTTGGTGAAGGCGAGCACGTCCTGCCCGGTGACAAAGTTGCTCGTGATGGAGACCGTGGCCCCCTGCAGGTTGGGGCTGTCGGCGTCGGTAAGCGTCAACCCGGAATCGACCGCCGCGGCGCCGGTAAGCTGCGAGTACGAAGCCGACCCGACCGAGGTCGTCACCACGGGCGCAGAGTCCGAGGTGAAAGTGAGCGTCCGGGTTGCCGGGGCGCTGTTGTCCGTCCCGTCGTTCGCAACGAACGTGACCGTCCGGTCGGACGTGCTCGGCGACGCGCTCAGGTCGCCGTAGGTCACCGACTGCAACGCGGTCTGGTAGTTGGCGATGAGCGACGAGCCGGTCAGGGTCAGCACGCCCGTCGTCGCGTTGTAAGAGCCGGTGATGCCGTTCTGATCGGTGAAGCCGAGCAGGTCTTCGCCGCTCGCGAAATTGCCGGTGATTGAGACCGTGGCGCCGGCGAGGCTGGTGGAATCGCCGTCGGCGACCGTCAGCGTCGGGTCGACGGCCATCCGCAGATGCCCCTGGATGTAGTTCAGCGCCGTCGCGTCCGTCGTGACCACGGGGGCCACCGAGAGGAGAAGCCTGGATTCGAGCATCTCGAACGCGGCGCATCCCTCGTTCGCGGACCTGTGCGCCTCACCCTTGCCGGACGCTTTGCGAGATTTCATCGGATCTGTCTCCTGTTGAATAGTCCCCATCGGTCCCGAAAGGACCCCTGAGTGGATATCTTATATCGTCGAAAAGAGGTCGAAAACCGGGCCCCCGCCCGCATCTTTGAGAGACAATCAACAACATTATCGGCTGTCGGAACGGCAAAGACCACATGGAATGCCCATTTTACAGCTCAGAAAGGGCCTTTTCAATCCTCCGGCCGGGCGCTTTCGCCCATCATATAACGGATACACGTTGAAACCGTCTTGAAAAGCACCGGAATTCCGGTAGGATGCTGGGCCGGCCAGTGAAGACCGGAAGGCGAAAACGGGCGATTCGCGCCACGCAAGGCAGATCATTGACGCCGTGCGCGCAAGCGGCGGGTGTTTCATCTCTGTGGCGGGCTCTGCTTCTTCTACCTCTCCCCCTCCAGGGGGAGAGGATTAAAGGTGAGGGGGCAGTTGCCCGGCGCACGACGGCCCCCGCGCCCTGCCCTCTTCCCCCAAAGGGGGAAACAGTAAGCCCCCTCCTGAAGAAGGAGAGGGATGAAACGGCCGAAGGCGGAGCGGCAATGGCCAAGGAACAACTTCGAAGATTCCGCGAGAAGTGGAAAAACGCGTTCGACCTCAAGAGCCCGCACGGGCCGCTGACGGACGAAGACCGCGCGCTGATGGACAAGATCGCCCGGACGGTCGTGAAGCGCAGGATGGCGATGCCGGCAATCCTGTTCCTCGGCTCGGTGAAGCCGCTCAACGCGATCGGCAGCCAGGCGCTCGTCTTCCTGCAGCCGTTTCTGTCGGGCGTCTTCAACGAGGCCGACTACCGGCGCGTCACGGAGATCCTCGAACGGCGCGAAGGCATTGAGGCGCTGATGAAGGCGATTGAAGCCGCCGAGAAAGAATCGGGAAAGGACGTGAAGCCGTGAACCCATCCGACCTTCGCGTGATCCTCGCGACGGACTGCGGCAGCACGACGACGAAGGCCATCCTCATCGAGCTGAAGCCCGAGGGATACCGCCAGACCTACCGCGGCGAGGCCCCCACCACCGTCGAGAGCCCGTGGGAGGACGTCACCCGCGGCGTGCTCAACTCCTTCCGCGAGCTGGAGGAGCTGTCGGGGCGGAAGATCCTCGACGGCGAGAAAATCATCACGCCCGCCGAGGGCAACGTCGGCGTGGACATCTACGTCTCCACCTCCAGCGCGGGCGGCGGCCTCCAGATGATCGTCGGCGGCGTCGTGAAGTCGATGACCGCCGAGAGCGCGGAGCGCGCCGCGCTTGGCGCCGGGGCCATCGTCATGGACGTCCTGGCGTCGAACGATCAGCGCCCGCCGCACCTCAAGATCCAGCTTATCCGAACGCTGCGGCCGGACATGTTCCTCCTCTCCGGCGGCACCGACGGCGGCGCCATCCGGCACGTGGTAGAGCTGGCGGAGTTCATCGCGGCGGCGAACCCGCGGCCGAGGCTGGGCTCCTCCTTCAAGCTGCCCATCGTCTTCGCCGGAAACAAGGACGCCCGCGAGGCGGTCAAGGCCGCGCTCGCCGAGAAGGCCGAGCTGCACATCACCGAGAACCTCCGGCCGGTGCTCGAACAGGAGAACCTCGGCCCCGCGCGCGAGGAGATCCACGAACTATTCCTCAAACACGTCATGGCCCAGGCGCCCGGGTATCCCAAGCTCCTCACCTGGGTCGGCGCGCCCGTCATGCCGACGCCCGCCGCGGTGGGCGACATCATCCAGCGCATCGCCCGCACGCAGAACCTCAACATCGTCGG
The DNA here is from genome assembly GCA_037439485.1 of Planctomycetota bacterium. Taxonomy (GTDB): domain Bacteria; phylum Planctomycetota; class DG-23; order DATKVD01; family DATKVD01; genus JBBIVY01. Next base: position 7,087 of record JBBIVY010000036.1, read on the forward strand.
CGTCGACATCGGCGGCGCCACGACCGACGTCTTCTCCGACTACGCCCCGCCTCCGCAGAAGGGGTCGCTGCCGACGTCCACCCAGCGCACCTTCAACCGCACCGTAAGCGCGAACCTCGGCATGAGCTACAGCATCTCCAACGTCCTCGCCTCCACCGGCCTCGCGAATATCCTCCGCTGGGTCCCGTTCGAGATCAACGAGGGCGAGCTGCGCGACGCCATCAAGAATAAGATGATCCGCCCGACAACCATCCCCTGCCTCGTCGCCGACCTCAAGGTCGAACAGGCCATCGCCCGCGAGGCGCTGAGACTGGCGTTCATCCAGCACAAATCCCTCGCCGTGGGATTGAAGGGCGTGCAGCGCGGGCGCACGATTTCCGAGTCGCTTGACGAGGGAACCAGCGGCGAGAGCCTCATCGCCATGAAGAACCTCGACCTCCTCATCGGCTCCGGCGGCGTCCTCTCGCACGCCCCGCGCCGGTCGCAGGCGATGATGATGCTCATCGACGCCTTCGAGGTCGAAGGCATCACGCGCATCGCGGTGGACAGCATTTTCATGATGCCTCACCTCGGCGTGCTTGCGCAGGTCCACGAGAAGGCCGCGGCGGAGGTGTTCGAGCGCGACTGCCTCATCCACCTGGGCACGTGCGTCTCGACGCTCGGAGCGGTGAAGCCCGGCACGACGTGCATGGAATTCGAGATGGCGACGTCGGGCGGCAAGACGCAAAAGGGCTCGGTCCCGGCGGGCGAAATCGTGATGGTCCCGCTCGCCGCCGGCGAAACCGCGGACCTCGTCGTCCAGCCCGCGCGCTCGGTGGACGTGGGCGCGGGACCGGGGAAGACGCTCCGCACGAAGATCAACGGCGGCATCGTCGGCACCGTCTTCGACGGCCGCGGCCGCCCGCTCGTGGTTCCCGAGACGAACCGCAGCGAGGTCGTCGCGCGCTGGGCGAAGGCGTTCGACGCGTATCCGTCGTGATTCTCTTTCTCTCTCACCTCTCCCTTTCAGGGAGAGGGCAGGGTGAGGGTAAGGACTCCCCGCGCAAGGAGGCGTCCGAAGTATCGAGAGCCTTCACCCTCACCCTACCCTCCCCCTGAGAGGGGGAGGTAAATAGAAGATGAGAGGAGCCACATGTCCGCTGGACAGTTTACGCCGGGGCTTCGGGTAACGGACTGCACCCTCGTTCGCAAAGACCGTCGGCTGCCCATCGCCGGGGAGGTGCTCGTCGAGACCGGGGCCAGGGTCCGGGCCGAGGACGTCGTCGCGCACGCGGAGTTGCCGGGAGACGTCGCGACCGTCAACGTCGTCAACCTGCTCGGCATCGTCGCCGGAGAGTTGCCGAAACTCATGCTCAAGAAGGTCGGCGACCCGGTCAGGAAGGACGAGGTCATCGCCGAGACGCAGCCTTTCTTCAAGTTCCTCCGCTCCGAGGCGCGCTCGCCCATCGACGGCACCGTCGAGACGATCTCGCAGGTCACCGGCCAGGTCATCATCCGAACCGCGCCCAAGCCCGTGGACGTCCTCGCCTATCTCGACGGCACGATCGTCGAGGTTTATCCGAAGGAAGGCGTCGCCGTCGAGGCCGACGCAGCGTTCGTGCAGGGCATCTTCGGCATCGGGCGCGAGGTCGCCGGCCAGATCGCCGTCGTCGGCAAAGGCCCCGCGGACATCATCGGGCCCGAGGCGCTGACGCCGGACCTCAAGGGCAAGATCGTCGTCGCCGGATCCCTCGTCACGCGGGCGGTCTACGACCAAGCCTCGAAACTCGGCATCGCCGCCGTCGTCTGCGGCGGATTCCACGACGCCGACCTGCGGGCGCTCCTGGGATACGACCTCGGCGTCGCCATCACCGGGCACGAGACCGTGACCCCGACGCTCATCATCACCGAAGGCTTCGGCGAGATCGCCATCGCCGCTCGGACGTACGAGCTGCTCAAGTCCCACGCCGGTCTGAGGGCCTCAGCCAACGGCGCCACGCAGATTCGCGCGGGGGTGCAGCGGCCGGAGATTATCATTCCGCTTTCGACGGAAACTGCGGAAGCACGGTCGAAGGCGCAGTCCGGAGGCACCTCGAATGCGGGATTGACAATCGGCTCGACGGTGCGTATCATCCGCGAACCCGGATTCGGACGGCTGGGGGTCGTCAGGGGCCTGCCCCCCGAGCCCCGCAAGGTCGAGTCCGAAGCCAAGGTGCGCGTCGCGGAGATCGAACTCTCCGGCGGCGAGAAGATGACCGTCCCCCGGACCAACGTCGAGGTGATCGGATCTTGAGGCTTCCCGCGGCCCTCCTCATCCTCCTCGCACTCCTGTGCGCCCCGGCCGCCGCGGAGCCTTCCCTCGGCGTCAACCCTCGCAGCTTCAAGGCTTACGACTGTCCGAACGACGACGGCGGCGGCATCCTCGTTGTGTGGAAGTCGCCCGACAACCAGCCGAAAGGCCGGGAGTTCGCCGTCGAAATCGCCGCCCGCGAGGCGGACTTCGCCGCGGACAATAACGTCAAGACCGTTGCGGTAACGCACTCGCCCGAATCCCTGGTCAGCGGCGCGACGCAGTACTTCGGGCACACGACGGACGGCAGCCTCTGCTACGCCCTCGTCACGCCGTCGGATCTCTTCCCGATTTCCAAGACCGAGAATCCCACGCCCGACCGACTTCGAAAGCTCGCGGCGGAGAATCTCATCAACGACGCGCAACTGAAGCGCGCCCTCGCCGCGGAGGACTGCGCCGAGAAGTCCGACAAGGAACTCACGCCCTTGGAACGCGCCGACCGGAAGTGGTTCGGATCGTTTCAGGCCTATTTGGCGAAAAAGGACAACAACGTCATCACGAACGCCCAGTTTGCACGACTCCTGGGCGTTCTGGAGAGGGCCGGCACGCCCGACGACAAGCTGGCGCCGGAGGCGCTGGCCGACCGGCGATGGTCCGAGCACCTGCAGTCCTATTTCAAGAAGAAGGACGCAGAGGACGCCAAGAACGCGAAACAGGCGATCAACGCCCGGACATACTGCTTCCGCCTGGCCGAGGTCGAGAACGGGAAGAAATCCTACATCTCGCGCGACGGCAAGCCGGTGGTCCTGTCCGCCACGGCCGAGCCGAACTGGTTCAAGTGGGAGAAGCTCAGCAACCTCATCTTCGGCCTCGTGTTCAGCTCAATCGTCCTCGTCTTCATCCAGGTGGCGAAGCGCCGGCCCAACATGTTCATCCGCAAGATCGCCGGGCTTGACGCCGTCGACGAGGCCATCGGACGCTCCACTGAGATGAACCGTCCCGTCTTCTTCGTCCATGGCGGATCGAGCGACGTGGGCGGCATCGCGACGATCGCGTCGCTGAACATCCTCGCGAAGGTGGCCCGCAAGACCGCGGAGTACGACAGCCGCGTGCGCGTTATGAACAACGATCCCATCGTCACCGCCGTCAGCCAGGAGGTGGTGCAGGAGGCCTACACCGCGGCGGGCCGGCCCGAGTCCTACAACGCCGACGACGTGTCGCTGGTCGCCAGCGAGCAGTTCAGCTACGTGGCCGCGGTCTCCGGCAACATGATCCGCGAGAAGCCCGGGGCCATTTTCCTCATGGGCTCCTTCTTCGCCGAGGCGCTGCTCTTAGCGGAGACCGGCGCGTCCACGGGGGCCATCCAGGTGGCGGGGACGGACGAATACACGCAGCTTCCGTTCTTCATCACGACCTGCGACTACACGCTCATCGGCGAGGAGCTTTACGCCGCGTCGGCCTATCTTTCGCGGAACCCGCAGCAGCTCGGCAGCCTCCGCGGACAGGACGTGGGCAAGGCCTTCATGATGATCGCCATCGTGGTCAGCGTGCTGGTCCTCACCGCCGCCGCTGCGATACCCGAAGCATCGCGCTGGCACATCGACCTGTGGTGGCTGAGGGATATCTTCAGGGCGTATTGATTCTTCCGTAGGGGGGGCCCCACGTGCCCCCCCGCGCTTCTGTTTTCTGTTGTCCGGCTTCTGATGCTGCGGTTCTTCGTGTTCGGAAAGAAGAAGAACGGGGGGACACATAGGTCCCCCCCTACAAGAAGGAAAGAAGACAGATGTTCTTCAAACGCCTCACACTGCCGCTGATCATCGTGTTCGCCATCGGGATGGCGGGGTTCGTGCAGTACTACGTCCCTCACCCGTGGTCGGACGCGTTCCAGGAAGAGATGACGACGTGGTTCCGCGTCATCGGCGGGTTCGCGCTCTTCCTGGGAGCCTACAGTCTCCTGCACATGCACGTCACGCGCATCCGCCGCGCTGCGCCGGGCTGGGGCTACAGCGTCTTCGTGTTCATCGGCGCCGCGGCGATGATCGCGGTGGGGCTTTATAACGACGGCAAGGGCCCGCTCGGCCCCGACCAGCAGAAGGACTGGTTTGACTGGGGCTACCGCTGGGTCTTCGTCCCCTGCCAGGCGACGATCTTCTCCATCCTGGCGTTCTTCATCGCGAGCGCCGCCTTCCGCACCTTCCGCGCCCGGAACGCCGCCGCCGTCATGCTGTTGGTGGCGGCCATCATCGTCATGTTCGGACGGGTGCCGATCAACGAAGGCGTGAGCGGCTGGCTCTTCGGGCAGGACCACCGCCAGGTCTTCTCGGGGGCCGCGACCGTCGTCAACGAATATCCCAACATGGCCGCCAAGCGCGCGATCATCCTGGGCGTCAGCCTCGGGGCGATCGCCCAGTCGTTGCGCATCCTCTTCGGCATCGAGCGGTCTTACCTCGGAGGGGGCGACTGATGAGCGAGAGTTCCGCCGCTTCGAGAGGCATGACGATCGCGCGGTGGGTCATCTACGCCCTGGTGGCGCTGACCGTGGTGCTCCCCTACTTCGTCGTCTTTCCGACGCTGAAATACAAGGTCTCTCCGGAGTCTGCGAAGCTCTTCGACAAAGTGAACTCCCTCAAGCCCGGCGCCCACGTGATGATCGCCTTCGACTACGACCCGGCGTCGAGCGCGGAACTCGATCCGATGGGCCGGGCGATCCTCCTCCACTGCTTCAAGAAGGGCCTCATCCCCGTCGTCATGACCCACTGGTCGAGCGGCCTCGACAACGACCGGAAGATCCTCGCGGAGACCGCCGCCCGCGCCCAGGAGGACATGAAGCGCCAGGAGCCCTTCGTCTCGGGCCGCGACTACGTCTTCCTCGGCTTCCGTCCCGGGTACAGCAACCTGGTCCTCAACATGGGCGAGAACCTCAAGGGCTCCTTCGACAAGGACTTCTACGGCCAGCCCACGGCGGCGATGAGCGCGCTCCAGGGCGTCTCCCAGCTTAAGGACCTCGACCTCGTCATCGACCTCGCCGCGGGCGCCAGCGTCGAGGTGTGGATCGCCTTCGGCTCCGACCGCTTCCACTTCCCGCTCGGCGTCGGCAGCGTCGCCGTGCAGGCCCCGAACATCTACCCGTACCTCCAGTCCGGCCAGGTCTGCGGCCTCCTCGGCGGACTGCGCGGGGCGGCCGACTACGAGCAGCTCGTGGACGCGAACGGCGCCGCCATGCGCAGCATGTGGAGCCAGTCGCTGGCCCACGTGCTCATCATCGGCCTCATCCTGTTCGCCAACGCTCGGATGCTGTTGGCGCGCTATCGCCGAACGGGAAAGGCGACGGGGTAGGACAGGCATTCCTGCCGGTCCGGATGCAACGCGTTCGAGGCGGGCAGACAGGAATGTCCGCCCTACAGACGCAGGGAAAGGATTGACGGATGTCGGACGCTCCGGCGAAATCGCGAAACCTGAAATCCTCCATCGAGATGGGCGTGGTGGCCCTGCTCGTCGTCGTCTTCATGGTCGTCAGCCTCTTCGCGCAGTTCATCGTGCAGGACGCCGGGCGCCATTTCCACTTCACCTGGGGCGCCGACCCGCGCAAGTCCATCGGCATCATCATCGCCGCCGGACTCACCCTCGTCATGTATTCCTTCCTCTACCGCGACAACGCCTTCTTCAAGGTCGCCGAGAACCTCTACGTCGGCGTCGCCCTCGGCTACACGATGATCATGGCCTGCTGGCGCCAAGCCCTGCGCCCCGACGTCTACGAGACGCTCTTCTACGCCCCGACCGCCGCGGCCTTCTGGAACGCGGCGCTGCACCGCGCCATGCCCATCCTCCTCGGCATCCTGCTCATCACGCGCCTCTCGCGCAAATACGGCTGGCTCAGCCGCTACTCCTACGCCATCATGGTGGGCTGGGGCGCGGGCGTGACGATCCCGCTCACGGTCAACAGCTTCCTCTTTCAGCAGCTCTACGCCTCCGTCGCGCCCTTCCAGGACGCCGTCGCGCCGCATGCCGCCATGACGGCGTTCTCGGGCGCCTGGTTCATGAACATCGGCCTGCCCGTCCTCGGCGCCGTCGTCGTCATGGTCGGCACCGTCGCGGTGCTCTTCTACTTCTTCTTCTCCATCGAGCACAAGGGCGCCGGCGGCGCCGTCTCGTGGCTCGGCATCCTCTTCCTCATGGTCGCCTTCGGCGCCTCCTTCGGCTACACCGTCATGGGCCGCATCTCCCTCCTCATCGGCCGCATCAATTTCCTCCTCAACGACTGGCTGCGCATATCCACCTAGCCCCGCGAAGCGGGGAAGTCTCAGAACTCCAACTGTCTTTTTGCATTTGAACCTTACGCTGGCATCGCGCGAGGAGAAAGCATATCATGAAGATCGCGATTGCGTCGACGGGCGGAATGGATATCTCTCGGCGCTTCTGCCGCTGTCAGGAGCAAGGCTTCGCAACATGGGTTTACAGGAGGGGTGCGTGGAGAACATCTGGATGGCATTGCTGGCGGGCGCGGCGGCGTTTCCGCACTGCCTGGGGATGTGCGGGGGATTCGCGCTGCACCTGTCGGCGGGCGACGGCAAGGGCTCGGCCCTCGTCCGGCAGATGCTCTGGCACGCGGGGAAGATTACGACCTACGCATTCCTCGGCGCCCTGGCCGGGGCGCTCGGCAGCAAGGTGAGCGCGGCCCGATGGCCAGCCGCCGGGGACGCGATGGGCTACGCCGCCGGCGCAATCATGGTGCTCATGGGCCTGTTCGTGCTGGGGCTGTTCCCCGGCCGCCGCAAAGCATCCGATGGCGCCGAGAGCGACGGGACGTTCGCCACGCTCTTCCGCGGATTCTTCCAGAAACCCTCGCCGCTTTCGGCCCTCTCCCTCGGCCTCGCGACCGGGTTCCTCCCCTGCCCGATCACCGTGGCCTTCCTGGCGTCCGCCGCGGCGTCCGGATCGGCGCTCATCGGAATGGCCGTCATGGCGGCCATGGGACTGGGCACGGTCTGGTCGCTCCTGGCGCTGGGCATGACCGGACATCTCTTCCGCGCGAAATGGAAACGCTGGGGAGCGATCCTCGTCGGGGTACTCCTGGTCCTCATGGGCGCCTGGACGATCCTCCGCAAGGCACAGGTGCTGCCGCCGCTGCCGGGGATGCCTATGAAGGCGGAGCACAAGTGCTGCTCGGCGCGGACGGACACGTGGGGCCGCCCCTACAGCGAGGGGCCGGAGGACGTCCGGCACAGCGTCCAGCAGCGTCTTGCGGCGTCGACGGCGATGACGACGGTGAGGAGGAGCATGATGGCGCCGAGGACGGTGGCGAGCTTGAGGAGGAAGACGTCCGTGGCGCCGGGCTTCGTGGCGTCGGCCCACCAGCCGAGGACGCTCTCGACGCCGGCGGTCATGACCGTGGCGAAGACGAACGCGAGCGGAATGCCGGTCGAGAGCGCATAGATCTTGCGCTTCGAGTGCTTGAGGATGTAGGTCGTGCCGACGGCGAGCGCGATGGTCGCGAGGAGCTGGTTCGATATGCCCAGGATGCGCCAGAGCGTGTCGAGGTTGCCGATGTAGAGAAGCCCGCCCCACGCGAACGAGACGAGCGCGCTCAGGAAGACGTTCACCCACCAGTTCGGCTTTCCGCCGACCTGCGCCTGCGGCGTAAACTGTGTCGCCGCCTCGTGGAAGACGAATCGCGCCACGCGCGTGCCGGTCTCCAGCAGCGTCAATATGAACAGCACCTCGAACATGATGATGAAGTGGTACCAGTAGCTCGTCAGCGTCTTCATGCCGGGCAGGTCGGAGAAGACCTTGGCCATGCCGACGGCGAGCGTCACCGCCCCGCCGGTGCGCCCGGCAAGTTTCTCGTCGGTGCCGGCTTCGAGGCCGGAGAACTCCTTCTCGGACAGGTCCCAGTGGTACTTCTCGTCCGCGCTTTTCACGAGCGCCGCGTATTTCTCCGGCTTCACGTTGATCTTGAAATAATCCCCCGGCTCCAGGGCGCAGGCCGCGGTGAGCGCCGCGACGGCGACGAAGCCCTCCACGATCATCGCCCCGTAGCCGATCGGCCGGATGTCGCGCTCGCGGTCCACCATCTTGGGCGTCGTGCCCGACGCGACGAGGGCGTGGAACCCCGAGATCGCCCCGCACATGATGACGATGCAGATGAACGGCCACACCGGCCCGGAGATGATGGGCCCGCCTCCCGAGATGAAGGGCGTCGTCGCAGGCATCTTGAGCGTCGGGTGCGCGGCGAGGAGCCCGACCGCGAGAACGACCATGACGCCGATCTTCATGTAGGAGCTGAGGTAATCTCGCGGGCACATCAGCACCCACACCGGAAGCAGCGACGCGATGCAGGCGTAGATCGGCAGCATGATCGCCAGCGTCGTGTGCGAGAACATGAGCGCGTGACCGTACTGTGAGGCCGCGAACGGCCGGCCGAGGAAGACGCCGAGGAGCACGATGGCGATCCCGACGAGCGACGCCTCGCCGATCTTGCCGGGGCGGATCTTGTACATCCAGAGGCCCGTCACGAGCGCCGCGGGGATCGTTACGATGATCGTGAACATCCCCCACGAGCTTTCGCCGAGCGTGCGCACGACGATGTAGGCGATGCTGGCCAGGGTGCAGATGACGATGAAGACCGTGGCGAGGCTCGTGGTGACGCCGGAGACCGGGCCGATGGCGCGCCCGGCGATGCGCGAAAGCGACAGCCCGTCCTCGCGCGTCGAGGCCCAGAGGATGATGAAGTCATGCACGCCCCCGGCGAGGCACGCGCCGACGATGATCCAACTGAACCCCGGGAAGAATCCCCACTGACTCGCCAGCACCGGCCCGATGAGCGGCCCCGGCCCCGCAATCGCGGCGAAGTGATATCCGAAGAGCACGATCCGGTGCGTCACGTGGTAATCGACCCCGTCCGCCAGGCGGTGCGCCGGCGTCGCGCGCGCGTCGTCCAGCGACGCCACCTTCGCCGCCAGGAACGCCGAGTAGAACCGGTACGCCACCGCAAACGCCGCCAGCGCCGTGATGATGAGCCAGAGCGAGTTCACGAGATATTGCCCCTGTGAAGAGGTCTTTCAGGCTGGATTCCCCGACCCCGGACAGTTCAAACCGACAGAAGTATTCTACCTTTGCCCCGACGGAACGCAAGCCCCATGCGACGGGCCCTTTTCTCCTTGACCGTGCGGACGCCTGCGGATAGAAATGTCCTCGCCGAGCTATCTCCGAGGCGCCCGCGAGGGACAGGCCTCACCGCCTCACTCCACCACTCACCACAAACTGGGGGGATCACCATGGCCCGCTCTCTGCCCTTGTCGTCGTCGCGTTACGCCGCGTCCGGTAACTCCTTCGAACCGCTCGAACCTCGCGAGCTTCTCAGCGACGTAGCGTTCACCGCGGCCGCGAACTACACGACGGGCGATCAGCCCATGCTGATCGTCGCGGCGGACGTCAATAACGACGGCAGGCTCGACCTGATCCTGGCGAGCCGCGGGGACGACCTGATCAGCGTCCTGACGGGCAACGCCGACGGGACGTTCGCGGCGAAGGCGGACTACTCCACGGGCACGGGTTCCGGTCCCCAGTCGGTCGTCGCGGCCGACTTCAACAGCGACGGGAAGATCGACCTCGCCACCGCCAACAGCGACGGAAACACCATCAGCGTGCTGCTCAATAACGGGAGCGGCGCGTTCCCCGCGCACACCGACTACGCGTCGGGCGGCCACCCGATTTCGATCGCCGCCGCGGACTTCAGCGGGGACGGGAAGATCGACATCGCCGTGGCCAACGCCGACGACGACAACGTAAGCGTGTTCATCAACAACGGCACGGGCGGTTTCCCCACGAAGGTGAACTACGCCGTCGGCGATTACCCGCGCTGGATCGCGGCGGCGGACCTGAACGGAGACGGGAAGGCCGACCTGGTGGCCGCGAACAACTACGCCGGCGGCATCAGCGTACTGCGGAACCTGGGTACCGGCACCTTCGCCGCGAAGGTGGATTACGCGACGGGCACGAGTCCGATTTCCGTTGCCGCGGCGGACCTCAACGGGGACGGAAGGCTCGACCTGGCCGTGTCGAACGGCGGGCCGGCCAACGTCAGCGTGCTCGTGAACCTCGGCGGCGGCGCGTTCGGGGCGAAGATGGACTACACGACGGCGTCGCACCCGGGACACGTCATCGCGGCGGACCTCAACGGCGACGGGAAGCTCGACCTGGCCGTCGCGGCCATGTTCGGCAATTGCGTCAGCGTGTTCCAGAACTACGGCGGCGGGACGTTCGCGCCGAAGGCGGACTTCACCGTCGGCCTGTCACCGTCGTCGGTCGCCGCGGGGGACTTCAACGGCGACGGAAGGCTCGACCTGGCCTCGGCGAATTCCAGCGGGACCCACGGAGCCAGCGTGCTCATCAACGTCACGCCCGATTCTCGCGAGTACAACGACGCCTCGTGGGCCGCCTCCGCGGTCGCGCTCGATGCCGGCGGCGCCGCGACCCTCGCGCACATGACCGTCGGCAGCGCCACCGACGCCGACTGGTACAGCTTCACCGCGCCCCCGGGCGCCACGGGGAACTTCCAGGTCGCCCTCAGCGACGTTTCCGGCGCCCTCAAAGCACACATCGGAGTCTATGCGAGTTCCCTCGGGACGCTCGCGGACCTCTACGGCGGGGCCTACACCACCCTCTATGGCCCGGTGACGGAGTGGAGCGCGTCGACGGCGAACCAGACCACGTCGGTCTCGTTCGCCTGCCCGGCCTCCGGGACAACTTATTACGTCAAGGTCAGCGGCGTTTCCGCCACGAAGGGCGTCTACACCCTCACCTTCACCACAACGCTGATGTCGCCGGACGCGAACGAAGCCAACGAGACCTCCGGCGCCGCAACGAACATCAGCGCCCTGCTTATCTCCGGCAACGGCGCGTATACGCAAAACGGCCTGTCGATCCACCGCGCGGCCGACGAGGACTGGTTCCGCATCACCACGTCCGCAATGGCCGACGGCAACCTCATGGTGCGCGTCGCCGCCTCCAGCAACCACCTCGCCGGCATCGTGACGGTCTACCAGCAATACACGTGGGGCATGGCGCCGGTCGCCTCCGCGGTCTTCGCAACCTACCTGCCCGGAGGCGCGGGACAGGCGGTCGTCTATAACGCCCTGCCGAGCACGACCTACTACGTCCGCGTCGACAACTTCTGGAACGAGACGGGAGGGTACGACCTCACCGTGTCTCTGCCCCTCGACGCCGTGACGAAGGACGTGAACGAGTCGGGCGCCGGAAACAACCTCTCATGGCTCGCGACGCGCCTCGTCTTCAACGGCAACGACGCCCATCCCGTCGGCCTCACCATCCACAGCAACTCGGACGCGGATTGGTACTCGTTCACGGCGACCGCGAACGGCACCGCCACGATCACCGTGGCCAACGTCTCCGGCGGGCTTTACCCGCACATCGCGCTCTACAACAGCCCGTCCGCGTCCCTCGCCGACCTCTATGGCGGCGTCTACTCGACGCTCTTCGCCCCGCTGGCCGCCGTAAACGCCGCGAACTCGAACCAGCCGGCAACCCTCACCTACCACAGCCTCACGGCTTGGACGACGTATTACGTGAAGGTGGTCGGCAATCTGGATACGACGGGCAACTACTCGCTCGAAGTGACGCTGACGTAGTCCGGGGGGCTCTTCGGAGCGCCCGTCACTTCGGGTCCGAAGGGTCGTAGCCGGGCGGCAGGGAGAACTTGCCGCCGGAGCCGGAGGAGGAAGACTTGCCCTTGATCGCCATCGGGCCGATGTAGCTCTTGGCGACGACGACGTGGTCGAAGAAGACCTTGATGGGATGCGCGCGGGTCCACTCGGCCGTGGGGTGATGGTAATAGGTCTCAAGGTTGAAGAGGCTGATGCGCAGCGTCGGGATGTTGCGGAAGCGGAGCCCCTCGCGCCGGATGGACAATTCCCCGTCGATCCACAGCTCCTCCACGCCGTCGGCCTTCAGCGGCGCCACCGTGTTGAGCTTCATGTGCCTCTCGACGCAGTACCAGCGGCCGAGCGCGATCGGCGTCTTCTTCTGGATGGGATAGATGTCGCCCCACTGGTCGGGCTTGTCCATGTGGTAGCTGTAGAAGAAGAGGTGGAAGTCGGACTCCTTGTCGGACGGCTGGAGGCCGGAGAAGAAGTATCGCTGCGAGGCGACGTCCCGCGTGTCGGCCATGCCGACGAAGCGCGCGCCGGGGCGCGACAGGTCCCGGCCGCCGACGTTCTGCCCGTGGTTCGCCATCGGGCGATAGGTCGGGTCGAACATCATGTAATATCGGATGTAGATCTCGTCGAACCCCGGCCCGAGCGCGCGGTCCTTCTCGTCATAATTCCCCAGCTTCAGCGAAACCCCGCCGGTCGAGGAGTTGCCGCCGTTCGCCCAGCACTGGATCAGGAGGACGCGCGAGCCCGGCCCGTCGCGGCCGTCGACGCCGATCTTTCCGGGCACGGCGGAGGTGAGGCTCTCGGCGTTGGAGTAGACGTAGGACCAGCGCCCGGAGCCCTTGCCGTCGGCGCCCCAGTTCTCGAAGTCGTCGGCGAAGATCACGTCCTTGTCGCCGGCGATGCCGGCATCGAGCGGGTGCTTCGAGGCGATGCTCCCCGCCCCCTCGGACGCCCCCGACGCGGACGAGGCCAGGTAGATTCCGCCCGCAACGCAGGCTGCGGCGACGATTCCCATGAGCATTCCGCGCATGACCCGGCGCATCGAACCGCCTCCCGAAAGCCTCATGGTGGGCGAGGTGGGAGTCGAACCCACACGACCCTTGCGGGTCAGGGGCTTTTAAGGCCCCTGCGTCTGCCGTTCCGCCACTCGCCCGTGAGAGGAGATGGTATCGAAAAGACGCCGGCGAGTCAAATGCTTCGCCGAGGCCGGCGAATTGCGCTTGCGACGGGCGCGCCGCGGACGTATCATTTTCCCGGCGCGAGGATGGCGGAACCGGCAGACGCGCGGGTCTTAGGAGCCCGTGGGGAAACCCTTGAGGGTTCGACTCCCTCTCCTCGCACCATCCCCCCACTCACCCCCGGCCCGTCAGGAGGTGATGACGATACGCGCGACGCGGCCTTCCGTGGGCAGGGGCAACTCCAGGTCGAGCACCTCTTTCCCCCTCAGCGGCGCGATGCTCTTCTCGGAGAAGGAGATGAGGCCGTTGTCCTTGTCGTAGTACCAGACGGAGATGCGCCCGCGAAGGCAGGCCTCGAGCGCCATGCGCGAGATCACCGTGTCGCCCGCGCGCCGGAGCGCGTTGTCGGCGTCGGCGTCCGCGCGCGGGAAGTCCGCCAGGCGCTTGAGCCTCAGCGTCACCGCCCCGGGAATCTGCGAGGCCTTCGGCCCCTCCACCGCGAGCCACTTCTCGAACCCCGCCGCCTCCACCTTCATCGTCGCCACCGCCGGCGGGCGGACGCTGTTGTAGAACCGCCGCCAGCTCCCGCGGTAGTCGATGAAGAAGGACGATATCCACAGGACGAGCACCGCGGCGGCCAATCCCACGAGGACGACCACGGCCTTGTCGCGCCAGCCGGGCGGAGGCGCGGGAGGCGTGGTCTGCGCCTCGACGATCCGCTCGTTCGCCCGGATCGTCCCGTCGCGCGCTACGGAGTAGAGCGTCTGCACCTCCTCGCCCTTGCGATACTCCACGCTGCGCACGGTCGAGAAGACGCCGCCGCGATCGGCGACGGGAAAGACCTTCAGCAGTTCGTTCAGCGCGTCGGTGACGATGCGCGCCGGATTTCCGGAAAGCTTCGCGATCGGGACGGCCTCGTTCTCGGCGAGAAGCGAGAAGGAGTTGCCGTCGATCTCCAGCGAGAAGCGCAGGCCCGCCTTCTCGACGAACGCCCGCCACTCGCGGAGCCTGGGCTCGATCGCGGCGATGTCGGCCATGCGGCCTTCGACCAGCCCGTCCAGGATCACGGTGCCTTCGATCTTCGCGCTCATGCGGTGGCCGCCTTCGCGAACATGGGCACCGTCCTGATCGGCGCCCATTCCGCCATGCCCTCGCTCCAGACGAGCGTGTCGGGCTTGATCTCGTGATACGACAGGAGCCTCAGGATATCCGCCCCCGTCACCGGGCCCTTCGCCTGACCCGCGTCCTCGTAATACCACGCCTTCGCATCAAGCGGCGGAGTCGGCGCCCCGGCGGGCTCCCCCGGCCATTCAAGCTGCGGCGCGGTCCCCATGACGGGCGGCAGCGCCGCGCGCGTGTCGATGCCGAGCGCCTGGTCGTGAACGTCGAGCCGCCTGACCGAGTAATCCCGGAACGTCTCGCTCTTCATCCGCTCCTGGCGCACCTGCTCGCGCAGGCGGCGGTTCTCCATCTCCACGCGGTCGCGGTAGGCGGCCTCCGCCTTCTTGTTGGACAGGCAGGCGACGATGACGATCATGATGATGCCGAGGACTATGTTGAGGAACCCTAGAAAGAAGGTTCCGAGGAACCACCCGACGGCAGATCGCCCCTTGCTTGCGGCAATTGCCGAAGCAATGACCCCGCAGATGAGGCCGAGGATCAGCATTACAACCAGGGCTTCGCCGCGCACGGCATCTCCTCAATCCCGGAATGCAGCCCCCCGCGACCCGGGAGGACGAAGTTCAGATCGTCTGCGACCAGGCGAGCGACGGCACCGTCCTCAGCGCCGCCCACTGCGGCATCCCTTCGCACCACACGAGCGTCTCCTGCGAGATCTGCGCGCTGTTCAGGAAGACGCGCACGTCCGCGGCGGAGACCGGCCCCTTGGCCTCGCCGTTCATCTCGTAATACCAGAACGCCGCGCTCGCGTCCACGGGCGGAGGCGCCGCCGCGTCGGCCGGCCAATTGAGCTGGGGCGCGGCCCCCTCAGCCGGCGGCAGCGCGGCGCGCGTGTCGATGCCGAGCGCCTGGTCGTGAACGTCGAGCCGCCTGACCGAGTAATCCCGGAACGTCTCGCTCTTCATCCGCTCCTGGCGCACCTGCTCGCGAAGCCGCCGGTTCTCCGCCTCGACGCGCTCGCGGTAGGCGGCCTCCGCCTTCGGGTTCGGCAGCACCGCAACCACGACGATGCCGATGATCCCGAGAAAGAGCCCCCCGAAGAACCACCCGATCGCCGAGCGGCCCTTGTTGGCGGCCATCACCGAGGCGATGATGCCGCACACGACCCCGGCAACGAGTTGAATTATCAGGATAGCACCGTCCATGGCGTCTCCTTCTCCCTTCACGCCCCTACGACTGAACCACCGCGAGCGTCGGCACGGTGGCCATCGGCGCCCATTCCGCCATGCCCTCGGTCCAGACCAGCGTCGCGGACGCGATCTCCCCCGCCGCCGCGAGGCGGCGCAGTTCCGAGGCCGCCACCGGCCCCTTCGCCTCACCCCCGAGTTCGTAATACCAGAGCGTCCCGTCCGGGTTCACTGGAGGCGGCGTCCCCGCGTCGGCCGGCCACGCGAGTTCGGGCGCGGCGCCCTCGACGGGAGGCAGCGCGGCGCGCGTGTCGATGCCGAGCGCCTGGTCGTGGGCGTCCAGTCGCTTCATCGAGTAGTCGCGGAACGTCTCGTTCTTCATGCGCTCCTGCCGCACCTGCTCGCGAAGCCGCCGGTTCTCCGCCTCCACGCGCTCGCGGTAGGCCGCCTGCGCCTTCAGGTCCGGCAGCACCGCCACGATGATGATGCCGACGATGTGCAGGAAAAACCCGCCCCAGAACCAGCCCGCGACGCTGCGGCCCTTCCGCTTCGCAATCGACGCGGCGACGACGCCGAAAAGGGAGTAGATAAAGATGACGACCAGCAATACGACGACGCCTTCCACGGTATTGCCCTCGCTGGTTTTTCGGGTTTCCGCCCGTCCCCGCCCTTGGGGAAGCGCGGCGTGAAATTACCACGAGAAGAATTCGATGACAACAAAATTGTGCAGAAAATGTATGAGCATCGAGGGATAGAGGCTCCCCGTCTTCCACTTGGCCCAGCCGAGCAGCATCCCCACCAGGAAGAGGTAGGGGAAACTGAGGATGCTGAAGTGCAGCACGGTGAAGAGGAACGACGCGAACACCATGGCGTGCCAGGGTTTGATGGCGATCTGGAGCCAGTGCTGGACGAGCCCGCGGAAGGCGATCTCCTCGGTCACAGCGGGGAAGAGGCAGATGAAGAGGATGATCCCCGCCTCGCCGAAGCCGCTCTCGCGAAGTCCGGTGAACGGCGACTTGTCCTGCGGCAGGAACGACTTGAGGAAGACCTCGTGATAGCCGTAGTTGACCAGGAGCAGCGGCACCAGCATCAGCAGCGCCCAGAGCGCCGCGGGTTGGTTGAACCCGAACCGTTTGAACTGCACCGTCAGCGCCGACCAGTGCATCGCCGCGAAGATGCACGTCGTCACCAGGATCATCGCCCCGCTCAGGACGAACGTCACCTCGGGATGCTTCGAGCCCTCCAGCACAAAGGACAGCAGCCCCGCCCCGAAGACCACCGAGAAGTACGTCCAGAAGAGCGCATGGACGTGAGGCGCCTTCATCTGGACCAGCTCCCCGTCAGTCAGCCGCTGGGGCCGGACGATGGGCAGTACGTTCTCGACGTCCTGGAACGGCGTCGCGCACTTGAGACAGAAATAGTAGTCCTTGGCCAGCGGCGCGCCGCAATAGGGGCACCGGTCGGGAATGACCGCAGGATCGGCCGGCGGCATGGGCGCAATCTCGTTCGACATGGCCTCCCCAGGTAAGGTCACCCACCAAGCGTCCGCGGCATTTTACCCCGCGCGCGGATTCGCTTCAAGTGCCAAAATGGCGTCCGAAACGGGGAAACTGGTTTGACACGGGGACCCCGGCGCGGTAGAGTCAACGGGGTCGAAATACCGGGGGGCTTCTCAGGACAAGGAGGAAGTCATGAGACGATCGACGAGAATCGTGGCGTGGGGCATGGCGGCAATGCTGGCCGCGGCGGGGTGCGCGCGGGGAGCGGACCCGAAGGAGCGTCCGAGCCAGGGGGATACGACGAAGCTGATCGACACCTATAAGGACCACACCGACGCGGTGCTGGCCGTGGCCATCAACCCGGCGAACCCCAACGAGTTCGTCACCGGCGGGCGCGACAAGTCGCCCGAGCGCGACCGGCCGATGATGCGCGTGTGGAACTTCGCCGCGGGCAGGCAGGCCTACGCCATCAACTACCTCTACGGCGACCCGCTCGCCCTCAGCTATTCTTCCGACGGGCGCTATCTCCTCTGCATCCAAGACAACTACTGGGACAAGGAGCAGGGCTGCATCCGCTACGTGGCGCGGCTGACGATCTGGGATGCGAGGCGCGGGCGCGTGTTCAAGAACCTCGACCGCGGCGAGTTCAACGCCCCCATCGCCTGCTCCTTCTCCCCCGACGTCAAGAGCCTCGCCATCGCGGGCCTCGGCATCAAGATCATCGACGTCTACATCATGGACCCCGACGTCGAGAAGATCGGGCTCAAGAAGCAGCTCATCGGCCACCTCGCCCCGGTCCTCTCCACCGCCTGGGCCGCCGACAGCGCGCGCATCGCCTCCGGCAGCATGGACGGCACCGTGCGCATCTGGAACATCAATGAGATCGTGACGCCGCTCCTCAAGACCCTCGTCGGGCACTCGAACTCGGTGAACTCCGTCGCCTGGAGCCCCGACAGCAACTCGATCGCCTCCGGTTCGAGCGACAAGACCGTCCGCCTGTGGGACGTCAATTCGGGGATGCTGCGCTACACGATGGAAGGCCACACGGAGGCCGTCACGAGCGTCGCCTTCTCGCCCGATGGCCGCCTCGTCTTCTCCGCGAGCATGGACCGCACGATCCGGGTCTGGGACGTCGCGACCGGCGGTTGCCTCCAGACGCTCACCGGCCACGACGGCCCCGTCGAAGCCCTCGCCGTCTCCTCCGACGGCAAGGCGCTCATCTCCGTCTCTCAGGACAAGACCGTCAAGACCTGGTCGATCGGCAAGTATCCGTCGGCGGGAAGGAAGTAGCCTCTTCTCCGCCTCCGTTCTTGCAGGGGGGGGACCCATGGGCCCCCCTACAAAAGAAAAGAAGAGTCAAAAGAGAATCGGCAGCTTGTTCTGACTGTGGCACGCTTCGAGGATCGCGATCTGCGTGCGCACCTGGGCGTGGGTGACGAGGGTCTTGCCCTTGCCGCGGAGCACGTCGTAGATGTTCTCGTAGAACGGCTTCGACATCTCGTTGAAGGCGTCAAGCCCGGTGTCGGGGTGCGTCCAGAAGCCCTCCTGCCAGGGCAGCTCCTCGTTCGGGAACTCGCGGTTGTGCGACCAGCCGGCGTGAAGGCGCTGCTTCGGCGCCTTCTTCGGGTCATACCACTTCCACTGCACGCCGGCCGGACCGCCTGTGAGCCCGCCGAACTCCCCGTTGACGTTGGTGTAGTTCCCCTTCTGGAACGCCTCGTAGTGGCTGACGAACACCTCGGTGTAGGGCTTCCCTTTCTCGGTGAGGACGACGGAGGAGAAATCGTCCGCGTCGCCGAACGAGCCGGACTCGTTGGTCAGCACGCTGAAGACCTTCGGCGCCTTCGCGCCCATGAGCATCACGGCGTGATCGAGCGGATGAGGCGCGGTGTCGTTGAGGTTGCCGCCCCAGTATTTCTGCTTCGTCTGCCAGTCCCACCGGCGGCCGAACTTGCTCCACGAGATGCGGACATTGATGATCTTGCCGAAGATGCCGGTCGCAATGACCTCCTGGATCTTCTGAAAGTAGGGGAAAAAGCGCGCGTTCTGGAACGGCGCAAAAACCCGGCGGGCCTTCTTGGACGCGGCGACCATGGCGTCGAAGTCCTTCACCTTCACCGCCAGAGGCTTCTCGCACACGACGTGGAATCCGGCGTTCAGCGCGTCGACCGTGCCCCGCGGGTGCAGGTGCGTCGGGAGCGAGTTGATGAAGAGGTCGAAGCCCCCCGCCGCGAGCATCTCGCGATAGTCGCGGTAGGTGCGGCAGCCGAAGTTCTTCTTCGCCTCCGCCCGGCGCTCGGGCAATTCGTCCGCCGCGGCGACGATCTGGAACCGCTCCGGCACCTCGCGCAGCCAGTGCGCGTGGATGAGGAACCCGCTGTAGCCCTGCCCTGCGATGCCGACGCGGATGATGGGGTCGCTCATGGTATCCCTTCCGAGGTTAGAGCGCGGCCTGCTTCTTCGCCAGCGACGGCAGCTTGTTCTGCCTGTGGCACTCCTCGATGGCGGCGATCTGCCGGCGGACTTCCGCGGGCTTGACCACGAGTCCGCCGCGGCCGGAGAGGACGTCGTGAATGTTATTGTAGAACGCCCGCGAGGTCACGCCGAAGAGGTCCGTCGATTCCGGCGTCCACGACTCCTCCACCCACGGAAGGTCTTCCCGGCAATAGCCGCGCTTATCCGACCATCCGGCCGCCAGCTTCTGCGCGGGCGCCTTCGCGGGGTCGTAATACTTCCACTTGAGGCCGGCGACGCCGCCGGTGATGCCGCCGAGGGTGCAGTTGATGTTGTAGCTGTCGCCCTGCGGGAACGCCTGGTAGGAGGAGACAAGCACCTCGACCACGGGCTGGTCGAGCTTGCCGTAGAGCGTGACCGCGCAGAAGTCGTCCGCGTCGCCGAGCGAGCCGATCTCGGACTTCATGCGGCAGAAGACCTTGGGCGGCTTCTCGCCGAAGAGCACGATCGCATGGTCCATCGGGTGCGGGCCGGTGTTGTTGAGGTTCCCACCCCAGAGTTCCTGCTTCGTCTGCCAGTCCCACCGCCGGGCGAAGCCGCTGAACGAGATGCGCGCGTGGACCAGCCGGCCCAGCTTGCCGGAGGCGAGGATTTCCTGAATCTTGCGGAAGTGCAGCGCAAAGCGCGAGTTCTGGAACGGCGCAAAGAGCCTCTTCGACTTCTTCGCCTGCGCGACGACCGCGTCGAAGTCCTTCACCTTCGTCGCCAGCGGCTTCTCGCACACGACGTTGTGCCCGCCCTTCAGCGCCTCGATCGTCCCCTTCGGGTGCAGGTTCGAAGGCAGCGCGTTGACGAAGAGATCGAGCTCCTTATCGGCAATGAGTTCGTGATAATCGACGTAGGTCCGGCAGCCCAGTTCCTTTGCCGCCTGCTCCCGGCGCTCGCTCAGGTTGTCCGCAACAGCAACGATCTTGTACTGCGCCGCCGCCTTCCTCAGCCACGCGGCGTGAATGTCGAACCCGCTTCTCCCCTGCCCCGCGATGCCGACGCGGTAGACTTTGTCAGACATGGTTCTCCCCTTCGGTGGACGGGCGCAAATCGAAGCGGATATTCTGTCAATCCCATGCCGGGCAATCAAGGGAAATACGCCCCTTGCGCCGGGCGGGATTCCGGCTACACTGTGCATCGAGGGAGGAAGCCATGAAGCGATTCGTCCGGCGGGTTCTCAGGAAGCTCGGCTTCGAGGTCCACTACGTGGGCCGCGGGGCTGCTTCTTCTGGTGTGGCGGGTGCGGCACCCCCGCCCCCGGGTGTGATTTCCGCTTCTTCTGTTTCTCCCTACGTCGAGAACCCCGAGTCCGGCCCCGTCGACTTCGCCGAAAAGCTCCAGCGCGAGAGGAATGGCGAGCCGTTCGAATGGCCGAACATCGTCGCGCTCAACCGGGCGATCATCCCTCTCCTGGGCGACGCCAAACGCATCGCCGAACTTGGCGGCGGCACCGGCGGCTTCGCGTGGGAGGCATCGGCCGATCTTTCACGCACGATCGTCTCGTCGGAACTCGACGCCCAGGCGAGCCGGTGGGCTCGCGAGCACCGCTCCCGCCCGAACATCACCTATCTCGCGCGCCCCCTCACGCCCGCCGACCCCGACGCGTCGGGGTTCGACCTCGTCGTCTCGGTCGAGGTCATCGAGCACGTCGCCGACTTCAACGCGTTTCTCGCCACATGCGTCGCGCTGGCGCCGCGGGCAATCCTCACGACGCCCAACCGCACCCGCGGCCCGCGCTTCGACACCTCCGGCCCGCCCGAGACCAAGAAGCACGTCCGCGAGTGGACCGCCGGGGAGTTCTACTGGGTCCTCCGCACCCGCTACCGCGACGTCCGCCTCTATGCCCAGCCGAACCCCTACGCGAGCGAACTCGTCCCCATCCGCGTCACCGACACGCTCTCCCCGGTCATCGCCGATTGCCGGGAGCCGCTATGAGCCGCACCCTGGGAATCGCCGCCGCTGCCGCCCTGCTCTTCGGCGCCTCCGCGGCCTTCGCCCTCGGGCCGGAGATGATCGTCAACGGGGCGTTCGACAAGGCCGGGGGCGGCGAGGGCAAATCGCCCTTCGCGGGATGGACCGCGCGAGAGTGGAACGGCGGCATCTACACCTTCTCCGCCGACAAGGGACGCGACGGCGGATCGTGCCTCGTCATCGCGTGCGTCAAGCAGGGCCGGGGGGGCGTCGGTCAGGTCAAGGCCGTCGCGGTTGACCCCGCGAAGCGATACTTCTTCAGCATGTGGGTGCGCGAGGAGAACGCCAACGGCGACGCCGCGTTCGTCAATTTCTACAGCGAAGAGGCCGGGGACATCACGCAGCTCACGCTTCCCGGCGGCACGCACGGCTGGATGCAGGTGACGAAGGTCTTCTCGCCGCCGAAGGCCTGCACGCTCAACCTCTACATCCACAACAAGACCGTCGGCTCCGTCTGGCTCGACGACGTATCGCTCCGCGAGCTGGCCGCCGGCGAGGAGCCGCCCTCCGGCCCGGGACGCAAACGCGAGCCGTACGTCCTTCCCGCGGGCGCGGATTACGCGCTGGGCACCGCGTCGCCGCTGGCGCGGGTCTTCCGCGACGAGACATTCCCCGACAAGCCCGCCGAATCGTATCGCCTCTCCGCCGCGCGGGGCGAATCGGAAGGATTCCAACTCGTCATCCTCCACCCACGCAGAGACCTGAAGGACGTCAAGGTCGCCGCCTCCGCGCTCGCCGACGAGAAATCGGGCGCCGTGATCGCGGCGTCCGCCGTCACGATTTCGCCCATCGGCGGCATCAACGTCCGCACCGAGAGCGCGCGGATGTACATCGCCCGCCTCGGCCCCTACCCCGAGGTGCTGCTGCCCAATGACCCGTTCGACGTGAAGGCCGGTTCCGCGCAGCCGGTGTTCGTCGACGTGAAGGTCGCGCCCGAGACGAAACCGGGGACGTACGTCGGCACGCTCACGGTCACCCCCGCGAACGCCCCGCCGCAGAAACTGGCACTGACGCTCCGGGTGCGCAGCTTCGAGATTCCCCGCGGCCGCGAGGCGCACCTCCGCACCATCTCCTTCATGGGCGACGGCTGGCAATCGGTCGGCGGCAGGCTCGAAGATTACGAGGCCATGGCCCTCGACCACCGCCTCGGCGTCGGCGGCTTCGCGGTCTCCGGCACGTCGGGCACGGGCGTGAGGAACGATTTCCGCAACTGGGGCAACACCGGCGCGAAATACGATTTCGCGAAGGTCGAGCCGCACCTCTCGCGCCTGATGGCAGGCGGCATGAACGCCTTCATGATGGCGGTCGTTCCGAACCTCGCGCGAGAGAGGAAGGACTCCTACCCGGCGGGCTATTTCGACGCGCTCGGCGAGTTCGTGCGGGCCTATTACGACTTCGCGAAGTCGAAGGGCTGGGCCGATTCCGCGTTCGTCTACGGCTACGACGAAGTCCCGCCCCAGCATTTCGAGCTGGCGCGCCAGACGTATGCCGCGCTGAAGAAGGCCTGTCCCGACGCGCGTGTGCTGCTCTGCCTCAACGAGCCCGACGCGGTCGCGGCGATGGCCGGCCACACGGACATCTACCTTCTCTACATCCACAATCACCTGAAGAGCCGCGTGGATGAGTTGAGGAAACCGTCCGAGCGCGTCTGGTGGAGCTACGGCTGCATCTACCCGGCCCAGCGCCCGAACCAGTTCCTCGTTTACCCTGCGCTCGACCTGCGCATCATGCCGTGGCTGGCGGAGAAGTACGGCGTCGAGGGCCTGAGCGCGTGGGGCCTCACGTATTATCACGCGTCCAACAAGGGCCGCACCTTCCCCACGGAGGACTGGGTGCCGAGTTCGACGGCGCCGGAGGACGGCGTCATGATCTACCCCGGCCCCGGCGGCACGCCCCTCGCGTCCATGCGCCTCAAAGCCATCCGCGACGGCCTCGAAGACCGCGAGTATCTCGCCCTCGCCGCGGCCTTAGCCGCCAAGGGCGACGCGAAGGCCAAGGCCCTGCTCGACGAGATTCAC
>JBBIVY010000037.1:0-24538 GCA_037439485.1 Planctomycetota bacterium
TAAGGCGATGTAAGCCGGGTGTTGCCGGAGGCAGGCAGGTAGCGAAATCTAGAAGACCGCCTGGAGGCGGACGGCGAAGAGGTCGCCGTCGCGGGCGGTGGGAGAGGCGTGGGAGCGGCCGTAGTCGACGGTGAGCTTGAAGTTGCGCGTGAGGTACCAGTTGAGCCCGACGGTGGCCTCGGTGAGTTTCCGGGCGCTCGACGGCATGGTCTCTCCCGTGAGGTCAACCGCGGAATAGCGCGCCGAGATCTCCCAGGCGCCGAAGCCGCCGTCGCCGATGGGATGCTTGGGCTTCACCTGGCCCCAGGTGCCCTGCTTCCGGTCGTACGGCCGCGATTCGCCGGTGAGGAACCATCCGGCCTCGACGTAGAAGCCGTCGAACCACGCCCTCGACGCGCTCGACCGGTCGACGTGCGCGGCCATGAACTCGGCCGTCGCGTAGAACGGCCCCTGCACCGTCGCGAGTTCGGCGTCGTAGAGCTGGAAGTCGTCGGCGGTCATGGACTTGGTGTCGGCGAGCTTGTCGGCCAGGTTGCACTCCGGCCGCGACGAGAAGCTGAACGGCTTCGACGGGTCGCGGAAGGAGACCGCCCCGCCGAGGTGGACGAAGTGCCGCCCGTCCTCCTCCCACTGCGGCAGGCCGGTGACGCGCGCCGTGAAGGCGAGCGCCTCGCCCCCCGCGGTCGAGCGCGAGCCCCAGTCCGCCGTGTTGCGGAAGACGCCGGCGAACGCCGTCATGCGGTCGTCGAGATACGGCCCGCCCGCCATGATGCCGTAGCTTCGCGCCGGGATGAGCGCGGTGGAGACGGGCATCTCGGGGAAGGTGATGTTGGCGGAACTGGTGAACTGGTCGAGGCAGATCGGCTCTTTCATGTGGCCGACGCGCACGGTGTTGATCCAGGGGATGTTGCTGAGGCGCACCCAGTCGTCGGTGAGGCGCACCTGCTGCTTGACGAAGTCGGCCTCGAAGCGGAAGTCGATGTCCTTCGTCAGCTTGCCGACGAAGTTGCCGCGCACCATGCGGAAGTGGTGATGGTCGCCGAGGTGCGGACCGCCGTCGTTGCCGTCCCAGGCCGCGTCCCACTGGAAGAGGCCGCCGAACTTGAAGGTCATGATGTTGTCGGGCGCCGTGAAGCGGAGGCCGTCGTCCCAGAGCATGCGCCAGCCGGGAGCGGGCTTCGCGGACTGGGAGGCGTTGTCGGAAGCGGAAGCAGCGGGAGCGGCCGAACCGGATTCGGCGGCCGCGGCGGAGGCGAAGGCCGTCAGGACGAGAAATCCCCACGTCGCGGCGCGCAAGGCGATGGAGTTCATCAGGATTTTCCGGGCGGCTGTCGGCGCGGCGGGTGCGGACATCGGCATCGCCGAATCGCGGGCCCCTCAGCCCGCGGCACGGCTCGATCGGCATCCCATCCCCCGAAACAACCGGCGGGGATGATAACGAGTTCTTCACGGAATGCTAACAAATTCCGACCGGCGAGCGCCGCAAGTGCGGAAGGGGAGGAATGAAAACGCGTCTTGACACGCCCGCCGCGGTCGGGGACAATGGATGCCGGTACCGACCCCTTAAGGAGGCGATCATGAGGCGAATGGGACGACGGGCGGCCCTGGCGGCGTGCGCGGCGGTAATCCTCGCGGCGGCGGCCTTGGCGGCGGACGCGAAGGATGCGAAGACGATCTCCCTTCAGGGGACGGCCGTGTGGAACGGCAACAACAAGACCGCGACGGTGACGGCGATGCTCACGCCCACGGCGGAGAAGGGAACCTACGAGGCGGCATGGGAGTTCGTCTGGCAGGGGACGAAGAATACGTGGAAGGGCAAGGTCCAGTTCCAGGCCGGCGGCGCCGTGGTGGGCGACGGCTCGACGATGGACGGCAAGCGGACGTTCGTCTTCCGCGCGAAGAACGCGGGCGGCACGATCACCGGCCAGCACTGGGAGACGACCAGCGGCAAGGAGAAGCTCAGCGGGACGCTCGCGTTCAAGATCTAGCGTGCGCCTCACTCCCCGGCCCGGCGCTCGATGAGCCGAAGAAGCTGGACGTGCAAGAGGGCGAGAAAGCCGAGCGAGACGAGGATCAGCACGATGATGCCGCCTTCGAAATCGAAGAGGCTGCGGAGAATCATCGCCGTGATGGAGCTGCCGAACAAGCAGATCGCCGCCGACGCCAGGAGGCCCATCCACTTCATGAGCAGCGACATGTAGGCCGTCATGTAGAGGAAGAAGACGAGGAACATGAGCACCATCCAGGCGCCGGGCTCAGAGAGCAGTTTGCCGAGGACCTCGAAGAAATCCTGCGGCGACACGACCGCGCCGATGCCGAAGAGGACAACGTACGGAATCGCCACCGCGAGGCAGCCGCAAACCTTCTGGAGGAAGAGGCGCGACGTGGAGATGGGCAGGAGGACGAGCGCCGGGAGGGTCTTGAGCCGCCACTCGGCGTTGAGCGTGCGGGCGATCTGGATGAGGAAGTCGACGTAGAAGACGACGAGCGCCGTGATCATGAGCGCGTCGCCGACGTACTCGCGGAACTGCCTGGGCGCGTCGTCGCTCCGGTAGATCATCCACGAGACGAGGGCGAAGATCCCGCCGACGACCACGAACCGGGCAAAGAGGCCGGCAAATCCCCCGGTGCCGAAGAAGTACTCCTTCCAGGCGAGGGCATTGCCCCAGGCGCGGCCGACGCCGATGGCCCCGAGCCGCGACGTCCGGGCGAAGGCGAACCCGCGGCCCGATCCCTTGACGCGGTCCTCCGAGGTCCGGCGCTCGAACACCGCCCAGGAGACGAGGAAGAGCGCCACCGCCCCCGCGAGGTTCGATATCACCTGGAACCCCGCGGCGGCGCCGTCGAAGCCGGTCACCGTGATCTGGCCGAGGCGCTCGAAGGGCGACGCGGCGATGACCGCCTTCATGAGTTCGGAAAGCCCGCAGTAGACGATGCCTTCCTTGGCCAGGATACCGCCCGTTCGCGCGAGGTCCAGGATGCCGGTCACAAAGTACGGCCCGAGGAGGAAGAGAAAGAGCAACGCGAGGGTCGTACCGATGGCCCGCGACGTGCTGCGGCACCAGACGGAGGCAAAGATGCCGATCATGCCGGCGAAGAGAAGATAGGCCACGACGGTGCAGTAGCCCGCGAAGATCTGGTGGATCTCGGCGCCGCCGAGGGTGATGGCGAGGAGCGTGAAGGGGAACTGCGCCAGAAGCAGCATAAGCCCGAAGACGAGCCGGCTGCCGCCCTTGCCAAGGATGATGGAGACGGGGCTGAGCCCGGCCATCTTCAAGAGGCCGATGGTCGACTCCTCCTTCTCCTCCGAGATGACGACCGCGAAGAGGAAGATCGCCGCGATGGTGATGAAGACGAGCGTGACCATGCTGACGTTGGCGAAGAACCGGAGACCGGGGGCGCCGATGCTCCCCGCGCTCGACTGGGCGTCGACGAGCACGAAGACGATAACGAACACGAGCGCCATGCGCATGAGGTACGTGGTGAAGCGGGAGGCGTCCAGGCTGAGCGCTCGCGTAAAGAGCACGAAAACCGCGGTGTTCATTGCGGCACTCCCGGCTCGGTGAGGTCCATGAAGGCCTCGTTCAGGTGGCGGAGGTTCTCCTTGAACTCCACGATCTCGGCCCCGCAGGCGATGGCCGCACGCAGCACGTCGTTGGTGGAAAGCCGGTCCCGCGCGACGGAGACGACGTACTCGGGGCCGTCTTCCTTCTTCTTCACGTCGGCGACGCCCGGCACCTGACGGAGGCATTCCGCCACGGACGGATGGTCGGCGGCAAGGACGAGCTGATATTCGACGAACTCCCCCTGCCGCGCCAGGAGGTTCTCGATGGGGCCGCTGTAGCGAGTGGCGCCGCGGTCGATGATGGTGATGCTGTCGCACAGCTCGGTCAGTTCGGTGAGGATGTGCGAGGAGATGAAGATGGTCTTGCCCATGCGGCGGAGCTCTTTGAGGATGGCCATGAGCTCGATGCGCCCGCGGGGATCGAGGCCGCTGGCGGGCTCGTCGAGGAGGAGCAGCGCCGGGTCGTGGACGAGCACGCGCGCCAGGCTCAGCCGCTGCGTCATGCCGCGCGAGAGCGACTTGAGCTGGTCGTCGCGACGCCCCCCCCATATCGGTCAGCGTCAGCACGTCCTCGATGACGCGGTTGCGCTCCGCCAGGCCGAGGCCGTAGGCCGCCGAGAAGAAGTCGAGGCACTCGAAGACCGTCATCTGCGGGTACATGTTGAAGACGTCCGGCATGAAGCCGATGCGCCGGCGGACGGCCTTGTAGTCCTTCACGACGTCCAGCCCGAAGACGCGCGCGACGCCGCCTTGAGGCCTGAGCAGCGTCGACAGGATCTTCAGCGTCGTCGTCTTTCCGGCGCCGTTGGGGCCCACGAAGCCGTGGATCGACTTCTCGGCGACCGTCAGCGTCGCGTTCTGCAGCGCCTGGCGCTTGCGATACGAGTAGCAGAGCCCCATGACTTCAAGGACCGCCGGTGGTTCCACGGGAGATTCCTTTGTCGCTCAGGGTTTCAGAAGCCGCACGTGATACACGACGTAGCCCATCTCGCGTCCGAACGGATTGCGCAGAAGCCGGAAGCCCTCCGGACACCGGGCCGCGACGAAGAGGTCGATGCTGTCGCCGGGATTGTCCCCCGAAAGCGCGTGGGTGTCGACGGTCGGCTCCTGCCGCTCGACGGCCTTGCCGGCCTCCTCGACCTTGCTCGCGCGGATAATGCGGTAGCGGTAGGCTCCCGTCCCCCCCACCGCCCAGCCCATCAGCGGACGGACCATCTTCCCGTATTCCTCCGCCGGGTTGGTCTTCCGCTCCTCGTCGCCGTGGGAGTAGCTGTTGTAGCGCAAGTTGCGGCGGTTCTCGTCCAGGTCCGAGGAGATGTTCGTGAAATCCTCGTTAGACTGCTCCGCGACGAGCCGGCCGGACTGCTTCACAAGCGGCTGCAGCTTCGCGCCCACGACGGCCCATGCCTGCATGATGTCTTCCGGGAAGCCGCCGCCGCAACGGATCGACAGACCCCGCGGGTCCTCCACGTTCGGCCACGACTCGACCTCAAGCCCCAGGTCCGGGCCCTTCATCTTTCCGCGCCAGACCCAGGGACGCTCCGAGTAAAGCGGCATGTCGGCCTCGAACGTGCCCTCCGGCCCGTTGCGGATGACGCCCTTGACCGCCTCCTCGTCCACACAGCTCGCGAAGATACTGTGGGGCGTCATGTCCTTCGGCGAGGGATACTGAAAGGTGTAGGTGCCGCCGCTGACCGCGAAGGCGTTGACGTACTGCGTGACGTCGTAGACCCCCGGCGCCACCGGCCGGGCGTAGGCAAATGAGTTCACCGCGGCCGTCTCGCCGAGCCCCCGGCGGCCCAGCCAGGCAAGGAGCACGCAGGCGGCGACGACGACGGAGACGTGAAGGATGGTGGTCCGGCGCCAATCGCGCCAGCGTCGGGCGAGGAGGAAATTCACCGGGCCGACGACGATGAAGTAGGCCACGACGATGGTGAAGATGATGCCCCACGGATGCTCCGCGCGGGTGAAGGACTTGACGGAGGTGAAGAATATCTCCTCGGGGCGGATGCCGCCGTAGCCGCTTTGAGAACTCTCGAGCGACAGCCCGCGGCAGCCGGCGTCGACGAGCGCGTCTTCCGTCAGGTCGTCGCGGCGGAGCTTGTGGCGGAGGACGCGCCCTGAACCAACCGGGTAGCGATCCTTATCCTGATTGAGAAAGGCCATGTCGCCGGCGAAGATCGGAAACCGTCCGTCGGGGCCGTAGATGACGTGGACGATGCCGCCGCGATGGAGCCAGTCGAGGAAGGCCTCGCGCCGGGCGGGCTCCCAGCGCGGGGGATGGTCCATGATGACACTCCAGAGGCCGTCGGTGGCGGAGACGGTGACGGGGAAGATATCCTCGGGAAAGGTGATGACTCGCGCGCGCGAGGCGAGGAGGCTTCCGGGCTCGTTAAGGAGCACGCGGGCGGGAGGCCCGAATTTCGGCTGCTTCTGGAGGTCCTCGCCGGCCGAGAAGCGCCCGATGCGATCGCCCCAGGAGAGCCGCCACGACTCCTCGGAGCGGTTGTTCCACGTATAGAACTGGATCCACCGCGTGCCGCCCGGGGTGAGGAAAACCTCCTGGGCCTGCGGCGCCCCCACGTAGGTGGCGGCGCCCTCGATCTTGATCAGATGCACCGTCCCCTTGAACGGAACGCCGGTCTCGTTGACGAGCCTCAGCGTGAGGAGGTTGACGCGATCCGGCACGACGTGACCGTCGAAGCCCCACTGCACGTCCGCGATCTGAAGGGCGGACGCGGGGGCGGCGAGCATCGCCACGAGCGCGACGGCGGCAATGAGCGTTCGCATCACGCGGCCTTTCCCTGGACGGAGGCGGGAGGCGCCGAGGGGACAGGTCCCGGCACGGCGCGTCCGAGATAACGATCGGCCCGGAGTATACACAGGAGACGGAATATATACAGAAGAAAACTGTGCCAG
Source organism: Planctomycetota bacterium (assembly GCA_037439485.1). Classification (GTDB taxonomy): domain Bacteria; phylum Planctomycetota; class DG-23; order DATKVD01; family DATKVD01; genus JBBIVY01. Next base: position 6,485 of record JBBIVY010000037.1, read on the forward strand.
GCGAGGTTCGCGAGGAAAATGCCCCACATTGGGAAATCCGCGCCGAAGGCGTTCCCCGGCCGCGCGCCTTCCAGCATCGGGATCACCGTCGCGGGGCTCAGGAGCGTGAACCAAGACCAGCGGAACGGGCCGTCCAGCGAGATGATCCCGAAGCCGTCGAGCATACGCATTGCGAGCAGCGGCACGACGCACCAGAGCGCGACGAGGACGAGAGCCGTGGAGACCGCGCGCGTGCGCGAGCGGCAGGTCATGCCGACCCAGTTGGCGAACCAGGCGAACATGGCGAGGTAGACGAGCATCGTGGCCGTGGAGAAGGGGATGTACAGCGCGCCCCACTCCTCCGCCTCGCCGCCGAGGAAGTTGCGCGACCAGAACCCCTCGACGCCGAACATCGTAAGGAACGGGATGAGCAGCACGAGGATCATGCGCCAGACGCCGGACATCTTCTGCCGGACAATGTCGGCGCCGGGGATGGGCGTGGTGAGGAGGACGTCGAGCGTCTGCCTTGTGCGCTCGGAGGCCACGACGTCGGCGGCGCGCGCCACGATGGCAAGCGTCGCGACGCCCCACAGGATGTAGATCACCATCGTCAGGCGCTCGTGGCCCATGCCGGAGTATTCCGTCATCACCAGGCCGATGGCCGCAAGGAAGAGCGGGATCTCCACGAGCAGCATAAGGCGCAGGAGATAGTTGATCTTCCCCAGCGGCGTCTTCGTCACCTCGCGCCAGGCGACGGGGTCCTCCTCGGGAAGCCCGCTGCGATCGGGGATGAGGACGATGCCGCCGGTAACGGCGTTGAACTGCTTGAGGAAGGCGTCCTGCCGGCGGAAGAGCGCCAGGAGCCGGCGTTTCGGCGGAACGAACGCGCGGGTGCGAAGAAACCGCTTCCCCATCGCCAGGAAGATGATCACCGAGCCGAGCGCCGGAAGGCTCCAGAGCGTCACCGAGATGCCGCCGCTCGTCGTCTTCGCGTAGACGCAGGCCGGGTTGAACGCCGCGAGGAACGACGAGAGATACTCCGAGAAGTAGAGCCGCGGCAGGGCCATCGGCCCGATGCAGAAGGCCGCCGTGAAGAGGTAGGAGGTCACAAGCGCGGCGGTCGTCGTCCGGCACCACGCGGAGAACATGAGCGAGAAGGCCCCGACCTGCAGCGCCGAGAGGCACAGAAGCCACGTGGCGGTGACGATCTCGGACGTCTCGATGCCGCCGAGGGCGTAGAAGCTGCCGACGAGCGGCAGACCGAGAAGGATGAAGGTAAACATGGGCACGAGCCGACCGATGTACTTCTGGAACAGGATCTCCCACGGCCCCAGGTCGGTGAGCATCAAGAGGGCGAGGGACTCCCGCTCCTTCTCGTAGGTGATGACGCCGCTCATCATGCCGGGGAGGAAGAGGAATATCCCGTAGAACTGGAGGTTGACGAGGTGGCTGAGAAAGCTGCGGCCGGTGCCCATCATCTGGATGGCGCGGTATCCCGATTCGCGGAAAAGGTCGCGCGCGGCCAGACCGAAGAGGACGAAGAGCAGCACTGCGTAGACGATGCGGATCACGTAGGTGCGCTTGCGGGCGGACTGCTCGATAAGCTCCTTTGCCAAAAGAGGCATCGGGCTCTCGGCCACCTTCCGGATTCGCGACCATCTCAGCATGACGCGGCCCTCACGACGTCTTCCCCTCGGTCAGCTTCATGAACACCGTCTCCATGTCCATCGCCTCGGGCTGGAACATGCTGATGCGGGCGCCGAGAGCCTGAAGCTGAACGAGGAGGTCCTCCGGGGCCAGGCAGTTCTCCCTCACGCGGATGGAGATCCGGTCCACGGTCCTTTCGACCGAGCCGACGCCTTCGATGCGCTTGACGGCCTCGACCATCTCGTCGGTGACGTTGAGGATGCGCACGTGGACGAGGCGCATCAGGTTGAGGTAGGCGTAGATGTCGTCGAGCGACCCCTGCGCGCGCATCTCGCCCTGCTCGATGATGCCGATGCGCGTGCAGATCTGCGAAAGCTCGTGCAGGATGTGGCTCGACACGAGAATGGTCTTGCCCATGTTGCGCAGCTCTTTCAGCAGCTCGCGGATCTCGATGCGCGCCCGCGGGTCGAGACCGCTCGCCGGCTCGTCGAGCAAAAGCAACTGCGGATCGTTCAGGAGCACCCGCGCCAGGCCCAGCCGCTGCTTCATCCCGCGCGAGAGCGCGTCGACCGGCGACTCTTTCTTCTCCGTCAGGTCGGTGAGCGCCAGCACGTCGCCCACGACGGTCTTCCGCTTCGAGCGGTCCATCCGGCAGGCCGCGGCGAAGAAGTGCAGGTACTCCGTCACCGTCAGGTCGTCGTAGACGCCGAAGAAGTCGGGCATGTAGCCGATGACCTCGCGCACGCGGTCGGGGTGACGCGCGACGTCGTGCCCGCCGACCGAGACTCGGCCGAAGGCCGGCTTGATGAGCGTCGAGAGCACCTTGATCGTCGAGGTCTTCCCGGCGCCATTGGGGCCGATGAAGCCGAAGACGGCCCCCTGTGGGATCGAGAACGTGAGCCCGCGCACCGCGAGGGTCTTGCCGTAGCGCACCCACAGGTTGTCGATGTCGACGAGGGACACCCCGCACCTCCTCACTCGCCCGCGCGGGAATAGACCCGGCGGCAGATCACCCAGTCGCTGCCCTGCTTCGTCACGACGACGACCATCAGCGCGTCCGGGTCGGACGGATCGAATATCGCGAGGTCGTCAAAGTCCCCCGCCGCCCGCGGCGACGCAGGGAAGAATCGCGAAGGAACGAGGCCGAGGCGCTCGCGGGCCGGGTTCGCCTCGGCAGGCCAAAGGCGTCCGCCCGGCAACACCCGCGCGCCGACTTCGGACTGCTCCCGGAGGTCAACGCCCGCGCGGACGAATTGGAACCCGGACTGAACCGTGTGGATGACTCCGCCGTCGGGAGTCACGTAATAGAGGTCGCACTCGGGCCCCGACGAGCCGAGGAGCCGCTGCCTCAGATCGTAGTCCCATGTAGTGCTCCCGCGATCCGACCGGGCAAGGAATTCCGCATCGAGGGCGTCCCACTCGACCTTGGGCGTGGGCAGGGGCGATTCGAGGGTGAAGACGCGGCTGAGGTTCGGCGTCCACTTCCACGCCGGGCGCGTCGCGGTGAAATACGCGGGCACGTGGCCGGACCAGGCCGGGCGGTCCTCGCCGCGCTCGCGCGCGCCGGCCAGGTTGGCGGGCACGAGCCGGTCCGCGTCGCCGATGGGCACCGCGGCGTAGAACCCGTCCTTGACCTCCGTCACCGACTGGCGCGTCCTCGCCGGAAAAGAGAGCGTGTAACGATTCGCCCGCAGCGTCTCGCCGCCGGGGCCGATATCCACGTAGACCACCGAACTGCTGGCGTCGACGTTGCCCATGTATTGGTCGGTGAGGTGGAAGAGATAGAGCATCCCGCCGACGGCGAGCGCCGGGAAGAGCACCCACGTGAGCCGCCTCATCCGGAAGAGCCCCAGCAAGAGGAAGTCGGCCGGCCCGACCGCGACGACGAACCCCGCAAGGATCATTACCGTGAGCCCGACCGGCACAAGTTGCGCGCTCTCGGGCATCAGCAACTCGGCCAGGCGGCCGAAGTCGCGGCCCTCGGCCCGCATCGCCCGCACGACCGGCAAAGCAACCTCGTCCTGGGGCATCTTCCCGTCCATGAGGCTCGGCATCGACGAGTGCGGCACCTTCCAGAGCCAGCAGATCGTCCGCTTCCATTCGTCGGAATCGTAAGCGTCCGGGTCCGCCGCGACGACCGCGCGTCCCAGTCCGATGCGCGTCCGAGACACCGCCGCACGCTTGCCCTTCCGCAGGAGCAGCGGCTTGCCGTTAGTATCGAGCGAGAACGCGGGCTTCGCTCCGCCCGCGAGGGCGTTCAGGAATTCCACGTGATACGGCTTCAGCGTCAGGGACGACAGCGGCTCGTTCACCTTGCCGAAGGCGACGTAGACCGCTCCGCCGGACTTCACCCAGCGCAACGCGGCCTTGAGCTGCGGTTCCCGCATCGCCGCGAAGGCGTCGTCCTTCAGCGCCACGAGGTCGTAGGAGCAGAAGTCGAGCGGAGCGGTCGGCGCCTCCCCGGCGGGCACGACCGCCGCGCCGGAGCGCATCCAGCCGATGTCGCCGGTGTGACCGCGGAGCAGGCTGTCCGGCTTCAATGCCGCGCACAGCTTGACCAGGCCGGGATCGAGCCTCGCCGACGCGTCGACCACGAGGATGCTGTGCTGTTCGAGCGATTCCTTCGGACACAGGAGGGCCCCAACCTTCAACGGGATCGTCCCCGAGGCGGTGATGAACTCCGCGTCCACATTGATGAACCGGCCGTCTCCGCCGAAGTCCTCGGCCGGCGGCAGGAGCATGTGAAACTGCTGATCGCCTTTGGGAAGCACCAGCTCTCCGCTTTCGTACGACGCAAACGCCTGGTCCTTGCCGTACGACACCCGGAGCCGTCCCTGGAGAAGGCCCGCTCCGTCCCGGTGGAACTTCGCCTCGACCGTGATCGGCCCGCCCGTCCGGCCGCTCATGTCCGCCTGCTCCAACACCACGCTCAGCGACTCCGCCCCCGCCGCGCGCGCGAAGGCCGCCGAAGCCAGTGCCGCGATCAGGATGACGCCCATCCGCTTCATCGGACAAACCACCCCGCCGAACGATGATAATAGAGCCACTCGAAGAGCAGCACCGCCAGCGCGATGAGCGCGATCGTCGGTGAGAGCGCGCGGTCCACGCGGGCCGGAGCGCGGTCGGCGGAGACGGCGAGGTTCTCGCTGAACGTCAGCTCGCCCGCCGTCGCCAGCGACGTCTCGTGCGTCGACAGCAGGCTTGCGCCGACGACCGCCTTCGGGTCCGAGCCGTCGAAGATCGAATACTCCCCCACCCAGGGCGCCGGGATGCCGGCGAGCGCCCCTTCCGCATCACTGCGTTCCTCATGCTTCGAGCCGTCCGGCCCCTCGATGGAATACGACTTGTTCGGCGCCAACTTCACCGGCGGCAGCACGCCCGTGAGCGCCGCGCGCATCTCCGTCAGCCCGGCCGCCTCCGACGCCTGCCGCACCAGGTTCGACACCAGGATCGGGAACCCCACGCGGTACGGGAAGGTCGAATGGTCCGTGTGGACGAGGAAGTAGTAGGCGTCCTTCCCCGCCGTCCGCTTTTCCAGCAGCACCGGGCCGTGCCCACCGTGAACGAGCGTCTCGAAGCCCAGGCTCTCCAACTCCCCCTCCCCCGTATCCGAGGCGAGACGCGGGTCTTCGAGGAGCAGCAGGTCCGTGAGATCGACGTGCTGCAGCGCGCTCGCCGTCCGGCGCCAGTCGACAACCGTCGTGCCTTCCCTCGCGACCCCCACGCGTCCGCTTACCGCGTCCGGGACCATCCCGACGTAGAGCGCGACCTTGGCGTCAAGCGAGCGGTCTTCCGGGCGGTCGGTGACGACGAGGTCGAAGACGGCCTCGCCGGAGCGGCCGCTTTCGTCCGGGAAGAGCCGCAGGCCGGGCAGCGCCTCCAGCGCATGGCGGTACGACGCGAGCGACGCCGGGGCGAAGACCCAGAGAGAGCGGGCCGCGGGCAGTTCGAGATACGCGCGATTGTCCGAGGCGAGGGAATCAAAGCCGTCGCTTGCGAGATTCACTTCGAGCCGGCAGGCCGACTCGCTCGAGACGTGGAAGATGAGCCGCTGCGCCTGGCCGCGGCCGAGCGTCACGGTCTCCGCGCGGACGCGCTCGCCGTCGCGCTTCAACTCCACCGTGGCGGGAGTCTCGGCGGCCTCCGCGGAGCACTCGACGCGGACGAAGACGTCCCAGGCGCCGTCGGGCGACCGCTGGGCGTTGAGCGACGTGATGCCGAAATTCTGCCCGCCCGGCGGGAGCTTCTGGTAGCTCAACGTGAACGGCAGCTCGAAATCCACCTGCGCCGGCAGGTTGCCGTCGGAGAAGAGCATCACCTGGTCGAAGGGCGACGTGCGGCCGACCGCCTGCGCGACGCGGAGCGCCGATTCCAGGTCGCCCGGCACGTCCTCCACCTTGAGCTGCGCCAGCGCATCCAGCAGCACGCGCTTGTTGTTCGTAAAGTCCGCCAGCTTATGCGCCGAGCGGCCGAAGGAGATGATGCAGAACTCCTGGTCCGGAAGCATCCCGTTCACGATCTCGCGCAGCTTCGCGCGCGCAGCGTCCAGCCGGGCGGAGCCGCCGGCCTTGTCAAGCGCGGCCATGCTGGCGGAGCAATCGACGAGGATCGGCAGGCGCTTCGCCCGCGAGGCCTTGCCGTGCCAGTAGGGCTGGGTCGCCGCAAGCACCAGGAGCGCCAGCAGGAAGAGCTGGATCAAGAGCAGCACGTTGCGCTTGAACCGCTGGAACGGCGAGTTCACCCGGCTGTCGTTCATCACCTGTCGCCAGAGCACGAGCGACGGGGTCATCTTGCGCGGGCGCTTGAGCTTCAGGAAATAGAACAGCACCAGCGGCACCGCCAGGAGCGCCAGCCATGCGTAAACCGGTGCGTAGAAGCCGAATGCGTTCATTGCTTCCACTTTCTCCGCGTAGGGGCACGGTCCCGACGCGTCGGGATGCCCGTCTTTCAGTTTCTTCCCAGGTGAAGGGCTACTTCACCCAGCCTCTCCGCCGCAACAGATCGAGCAGCACCCACTCCAGCGAATCGGTGCTCGCCACGGAGACAAACCTCCCCAGCCGCTGGCGGCACATCAGCGCGAGGTTGCGCTGGAACTCCTCGCGGTATTCGCTGTAGATTTCGAGCAGTTCGCCGGGCGAGACGTCGAGCGTGTCGCCGGTCTCGGAATCGACCAGGCGGACGTCGCTGTCGACCTCGGGCGAAAGCTCCGCGGGGCCGAGGACCTGCACGGCAAATATTTCCAGGCCCGCGCCCGTGAGCCGATTGAGCGAGCGCTTGAGGTCGCCGAACGTGAGGAAGTCGGACAGCAGCACCGCGATGCCGCGGCCGGTGTGATACTTGAGGAACGTCTCGATCCCTTCGTCGAGCGGCTCGTCGCCCGCGGCCTCGATCTTCTCCAGGAAGCCGAAAACCTTATGCATGCTCGCGCGGCCCGCGCACGGCAGAAGCCGCGCCGGGGTATTCTCGCGGCCGTTGAAGACCGCGACGCTCACCCGCTCCGTGCCCAGAAGCCCCATCACCCCGAACGCCCCGGCGAGGCCCTTCGCCTGCTCGATCTTCCGCTCGAACGACATCGACAGCGAGGCGTCGACGAGGAGGACGACGTTCATCTCCTCCTCCTGCCGGTAGAGCTTGAGGTACGGGCGGTTGAGCCGCGCGAAGATGTTCCAGTCCACCCGCCGGACGTCGTCGCCGGGGACGTAGTCGCGGTAGTCGGTGAATTCCGTGCTCGTCCCCGAGCACCCGTGGAGGTGCTCGCCGCGCCGCTTGTCGGTGAACCGGCGCATCGAGACGATCCTCAGCCGCTCCACGCGGTTCAGCAGCGTGTTCGGGAAGAGCGTCGTCACCCGGGAATCACGAGACGGCTCAGTCATTGAACCATCCTTTGTCTACCCCGCACGTCTGCAATCGAGCACTTCCGTCGCCTCCGGGCCACCCCTACAGATTGTGGCGCCACCGGCCAATGGACACGAAATTGACTTCCATCGCCACCCGGCACTTCTGGAGGTGGAATTACTGGAACCCCGGAACCTGCAGTATTCCGGCCATTTTTGGCCCTTTCTGAGCCGCAAGAGGTTCCACTAGTGGAACCTCTCAAAGAGGCAGTCTCCAGCTCGGCCCCCGTCCAAATCGCTACTTCGCCTCCTCCGGCATCGAGGCCAGGATCTCCTTGACCATCTCGCGCACGTCGATGCCTTCGGCCTGGCCGTCGTAGTTGAGCAACATGCGGTGCTGAAGCACCTCCTCGGCATACCAGCGGACATCCTCGAACGACACGTGCGCGCGGCCGTCGGTGAGCGCGCGGCATCGTCCGGCGCGGATGAGCCCCTGACTCGCACGCGGACTGGCGCCCCACCGGATGTACTTCTTCACCCGCTCCGTCGAGAACTCGCTCGTCCCGTGCGTCGCCAGCACCAGCCTCACCGAGTAATCGCGCACGAGGTCCGTCACGACGACCTTGTCGAGCACCTGCCGCAGCTCCATGATCCTCGGCCCATCGAGCACCTTGGCCACCTCCACCGGCCGGCGGAGGATCGTCCGCCCGACCACCTCGTTCAGCTCCTTGCGCGTGAGGAACGGGACGTTCGTCTTGAACATGAACCGGTCGAGCTGGGCCTCGGGCAGGGGATAAGTCCCCTCCTGCTCGATCGGGTTCTGCGTCGCGAGGACGAAGAACGGCTGCTTGAGCATGTAGGTCGTGCCGCTCGCCGTGACCGACTGCTCCTGCATCGTCTCCAGCAGCGCCGACTGCGTCTTGGGCGTCGCGCGGTTGATCTCGTCGGCCAGCAGCAACTGCGTGAAGATCGGCCCCTTGCGGAACTCGAACCGATATCGCCCGTCCGGGTCGGCGGTCATCACGGTCGTGCCGATGATGTCCGCGGGCATCAGATCGGGCGTGAACTGGATGCGCCGAAACTCCAGATCCATCACCCGAGACAGCGTCTTCACCAGCTCCGTCTTGCCCAGCCCCGGCACGCCCTCGAGAAGCACGTTGCCTCCCGACACGATCGCGGTGAGCGTCGCCTCGACGACCCGCTCCTGCCCCACGATGACCTTGCCGACCTCCTCGCGGATACGGTCGAAGTCCGCCTTGAACCGCCCCGCCTCCACCTCCAGCGCCTGTTCGTTGCTCATGGCTCCTCCAGTGTGCGCCCGCACGGCGTCCGGGTCTCAGGATTCCTTGTTTTCGTCCTTCCACTTCCTCTTCATCTTGAGCAGCCTCTCCGTCGTGGAGAGGTCCGCCTTCTCCTCTTCGGCCTGCTCGGGCGCCTTCGCAATCGTCGGCGGCGCCGGCGCGCGCGCCGTGCCTCCTTCGCCTCCGGCGCCTCCCGCGGGCAGCGCGGGCGGCCGCGGCGGCAGCGTCACGGGCCTCGCGCCCTTCGCCTCGCGGAGCGACTCGCTGACGGTCTTCTTGCGTTCGAGCAATGCGCCCAGCGTCTCGGTCGAGGCCTTCTTCCGATCGAGCCTCAGCCACGACCGGATGACGAGCCAGTCGAGCTGCACGCGCCTCGCGCCGACGTCAAGCGGGATCAGGATGGCGAGCGCCAGCAGGAACCAGTCGGCGATCGGCCGCGAACTGGCGTGCGGCGCGCGGTCCTTCACGAACACCTGGTCCTCGGACTTTTCGGCCAGCATCCGCCCGCCGGTTCGCCGGGCGATCTCCTCCAGCACCACGGGGTTCGATCGGAATCGCAGGTACTCCGGCGAATACGGCACGACAAAGCCGGTCACCGCCTGCTCGCTCCTCCCCCCCCCGGCGCCCGCGACGAGCACCTGGTATCGGCCCTTGCCCTGGAGCTGGAATCGCCCCTCGTAGCGCCTGGGGCCAACCTGCCTCATCTTCACCCGGTCTATGCCTGAGCGTGCGCCGCTGACCTGCGCCTCCAGGTCGAGGAAGGCCCCTTCCTTCGCGAAGTCCTCTGCCTCGATGATGCCCGTGTTGCCCTCCGCGAAGGCCTGCACGAAGAGGTCGCTCTTCTGGTCCAGGCGCGAGATGTCGGTGATGAGCTGCTTGACGAACGGGTGATACTTGCCCCACGTCACCCAGTCGGCGCCCCACTTCGACGTGAGGTCGGAGGTGAAGGCCGCGGCCTTACCCACGCCGAACCGCCACGTCGACAGGATCGGCGCGATGTCCTCGGTCTCCGGGCCCTTCAGGATCGTGCTCGATCGCGGCTTGGCCGACACGAGCACGTACCCCTTCAGCGGCGGCATCGCGTCGATGCCCTTGAGTATCTCCGACGGGAACTCGACGGTCGGGGTGAACGTCTTCTCCTGGATCATGCTGCGCTTGAGCGTCTTCGCCTCCTTGACGAAGATGGAGGGAAGCTGCGCCGGGTCGTTCGGAAAATAGAACCGCCCGCCCGTCGCCTTGGCCATGGCCTCCATCGCGACGACGTCGTTGCCGTGGGGGGCGATGGCGACGGTGGAGATGCTGATCTTCGCGTCGACGAACTTCTGCAGGAGCTGCGGCGACGGCGGCTGCGGGTCGCCGTCGGAGATGATGATCATGTGCTTCGCGGCGGCGTCGCTCTTCTGGAGCTCGGGCAACGCCAGTTCGAGCATGGGGACGAAGCTGGGCATGTCGCCGGGCTCGGCCTTGTTGATGAGCGGGACGAGCTTGTCGTATTCCCCGGCGGGCGTCAGCTTGAAGAGCCACTGCTCGCCCTGCGGCCCGTTGCCGGCCCAGGAATAGAGGAGTATCCCCGCCGCGTCCTTCGAGCCGAGAACGCGGATGGCCTCCTTGGCGATGCGCTTGGCCCACGTGTTGCCCTCGGCGAACTCGCAGGTGTGAAGGACGATCACCAGCGCCCCCTTCGGCAGCACCTTCTTCTGCGAGATGTCCATCGCCACCGGCAGCGCCTCCTCGACGGGCGTGCGGTGGTAGCCGCCGGGGCCGAAGCTGTTGCGCCCGCCCACCATCATGAAGCCGACGCCCTCGTTGTAGACAGCGTCGCGCACGGCCTGAAGCTGCGGCGCGTCAAAAGCGTCCGCGGGCACGTTGACGAAGACCACCGCGTCATAGGGCATCAGCGACAGCGCGTCGCGCGGAAAGTCTGTGGCGTCGGCCACCTCGACGAGGCGCTCGGCTTTTTTCAGCGAATCGACCAGCGGCTGCCAGTCGCGCACCTCGCCGACGGGGTCCTTGACGACCAGCACCTTCCCCTCGCCCTTGAGGTAGATGTAGTTGATCGCCTGGTTGTTCTCGCGCCAGCCGTCCTTACCGGGCGCCGGCTCGATGCTCGCGACGTACTCGTAATATCCCGGCTCGCGCATCCTCAGCGGCAGGACGTAGCGGTTCTTCCCGGCGCCGTAGTCGACGTCGCTTTCGTGGATGGCCTTGCCGTTCTCGCGCAGGATGAGCTTGCCGCGGCCGGGCTTGAGGCTGGCCAGGATCACCGAGGCCTCGTAGGTCTCGCCGATCTTCACGCGCCTTGGAAGCTCCAGCTTCTCGACCCACACCTCCTCGTCGTAGGCGTAATTCACCGGCACGACGTCCACGGCGATGCCCCGGCCCTTCAGGTCGTCCAGCACGCCCGCAAGGTTGCCCTCGGTCTGGACGCCGTCGCTGATGAGCACGATGCGGCCGCTCGTTTCCTGCGGGAGCATGGCGCCGGCGAGCGACAGGGCCTTTTCGATGTTGGTGGCGTCCCGCGGCACGCGCGAGTTGATCGCCTCGAACGGGAAGCTCGGCCCCGGCGGAAGCTCCACCGCCGAGTCGCGCCCGAAGACGATCAGCCCCGCGCGGTCGGGCGGGTCTTTCTTCGGCTTCGCGTTCACCGCGTTCGTCACGTAGCGCAACTGCTTGTCCGACGACGTATCGCCGATGGAGTCCGAGACATCCACGACGAACATCACCGAGAGCGTCGTGTTCGTCCTCACGGCGCGCGGCTCGGCGAGGAGCATGGCGAAGATGCCGACGACCGCGAGGCGCACGAGGAGCGCGACGACCGAGCGCCCCCCGCTGAGGCCGCTCAGGCCCGAAAGATGCACCCACCAGACCCAGGGCGCCGTGAGCATCAGCAGGAACCACCAGGGCTTCGTGAAGAGGAGCAAGCCCGCAAGGTCGAGCGCGACCACGCCTGAGCCGAAGACGACGAGGAAGGCGACGAGCGGAATCGCCTGCCATGGCGTCACGCGCCGGCGCGGCGTCGGCAGCAACACGTCGATCGGTCGGCGCCAGTTCACGGAGTCAGCTCCACGATGCGGTGATTGCCGGTGTCGGCCACGATGATGCGGCCCTTCGAATTGACCGCGATGCCCCAGGGCGTGCGGAACTGCCCTTCCCCCTCGCCCGGAGCGCCGTAGCGGCCGAGGAGCGTCCCGTCGAGCGACAGCTTCGACACCCGCGAGGCGCCGTATTCCACCACGTAGAAGGCGCCGTCGGGGGCCAGCCTCAGATCATAGGGAAAATGGAACTTCTGCCGCTCCGGCCGCCCGAGGTCGCCGAGGAACTTCCCGTCGTCCGAGAAGACGGAGATGCGATTGTTCATCGCGTCGGCCACGTAGACCTTGCCGCCGTGCGCGACCATGCCGGACGGCCGCTCGAACTGCCCCGGCCCCGTGCCTGGCGAGCCGAACGACAGGACGAACTTCCCCTCGGGCGTGAACTTCTGCACCCGGTCGTTCGAGCCGTATTCGCAGACGTAGAGGAACCCGTGCTCGTCCTGCGTGATGCCCACGGGGAAGATGAATTCCCCGGACTCGCGGCCTTCCTTGCCGAATGAGCCGACCGGTTTCCCTTCCGCGTCGAAGAAGAGGACGCGGTGATAATGCGTGTCGCTGATCGCAATGCGGCCGTCCTTCATGACGACCACGCCCTCGGGCCGGCCGTTCGCGGTCTCGGGCATGCGCCACCAGCGCAGGATCGTGCCGTTCTCCGCGGAGACGAACACTCGGCCCTTCATGTCCACGATGACCGTCTCGTCCTGCGGCCCCACCGCCACGCTGCGCGGGCCGGGCATCATGACGCCGTCGGGCGGAAGCTGCCAGGAGTTTTCCTTCCGCACCTTCATCGCCGGGTCGCCCGAGCCGCCACAACCGGCAAGCATCACGGCGAGAAGCATCGCGAGCAGCTTCAGCGCTACGCGATCTCCCGCATGAAGCCCGTTCGACGAGGGGCGGTGGAAGAACTTCCTCACCGCGCCCGAAGGCTCGTGAACGAGGTCCACCTCAGCGATGCCGCCCTTGAAGCGGGAGGATTTCACCTTGATCGGCCCATTCTGCGCGGGCGCCACGGCAAGCTGCTCGGGCCGCACGCAGGCGGGCTCGTTTCGCTCGACGCCGAGCCACAGTCGCGATTCCGAGGGCTCAAGCCAGTTGGCCTCGCCGAGGCATTCGGCCAACTCGCGGCTCGGCGGCCGACGGTAAAGCTCCTCGACCGGGCCCTCGTAGAGAAGGCGCCCGTCGCGAATCGCGATCACCCGGTCCGCCTCGGCGAGCACCGTCTCGGGCGAATGCGTCGCGAAGACGAGAGACGTCCCGCGCTCCGAGAGCGTCCGCCGGAGCACATCCCAGAGCCGCAGGGCCTGGGCCGTATCCACGTGGACGAGAGGCTCGTCCATCACGAGCACCACCGGGTCCGCGGCGAGCGCCCGGGCCACGGAAAGCCGCGAGCGCTGGCCCTGCGACATCTCGTCGGGGTAGGCCGCGGCCTTGTCGGCAAGATCGAAGAGCGCGAGGATGCGGTCGGCCTCGACTACGCCGCCAGGACCTCGCATCACGCGAAGAAGATGCTCCCGCGCGTTCAGGTGCGGCCAGAGCCCGCCCGACTGCGGCGCCCAGTAGACCGGCATCGCGTGGGAGCCGACGTCGAACCGCCGCGAGACCGTGCCCGCGTCGGGGCGCTCGAACTCCACCAAGAGGTCGAGGAGCGACGTCTTTCCCGCGCCCGATGGGCCCAGCACCGCGGTGACGCCCGCACGGATTTCAACGCTCACCCCTTCCAGGCGCGGCAAAGCCGTGCCCCGGAGCGTGACGCCTTCGAGTTCCCAGAGAATGCTATCCATGTCCGCTCCATCCGACCCATGCCCGACCCGCCGCCGTCACGAGTGCCGCGGCGATCACCGGGACGATCATCACGATGCACACCATCGACGAGAGCGCCGCCGTCCGGCCGTAGTGCATCTGGTTATAGAGCTGCACGAACACCGGCGTGTGCCCGACCGGCGCGAGGAGCGACGACGCCGCCACCTCGAAATAGGCCCAGAAGAAAAGCAGCGCGGCGACGAGGAGCAGCGTCCTCGTCCGCATCTCCCACACGAGCCCGGCGCCGCTGCGCCTCAGCTCGCGTTCCGGCGCGCGCAGGAGCATCTTCGCCGAGTGGAGCCCTTCGGCGCCCCTCGCCCGGTCCATCAGCGCCCGCAGCACCATCGCGAACGCAAGGAAGAGAAGCATCAGCGCCAGGACCACCGGCACGGGCGTATCGCGAAGCGCCAGGAGCGGCCGGACCTGGAAGAGCCCGAGCAGCAGAAGCCCGAGCACGAGCCCGCCAAGGAGTCCCGGAACCGACATCAGGAACGCCGCCACGAACCGGCCCTTGGACCAGACGGACTTCGCGGTGCGCCTCGTGAACCACGCCGAAAGCCCGAACGCCCCCGCGGCCCCCGCGGCGGCGTAGAGGACGCTCGTGAGGACGTCGTCGCGCAGAGTCTCAAAACGGATGGCTGAGAATCCGGCGAGCGTCCCGCGAAGCACGATCACCAACGGTATCGCCGTCACGACCGCGACGGCGGCGACGAGGTACAAGCCGCAAAGCCCTCGCCCAAAGGGACCGAGAGGCCGGGGCTTCTCCCCGCCGAGGTGCGGGGCACCCTTGCCGGCGAAGAGCAGGAGCATCGTCGCCAGAAGCAGCGCGGCCTCGACGGCCAGCGGCAACGCGACGAGCCTCAGCGATTCGACGATCGGCAACCCGCCGGCCTGGGCGTCAAAGAGCTTCGCGGTCCAGGTGTCGACGTTCATGAGCCTCGCCATGTCGAACTCGCCGAAGGCGAAGAAGAAGACGAGCGCCCCGGCGACGAACGACTTGAGCGCGGGACCGTGGATGAAGAACATCAGCCCGTCGCGAAGACCGCCCCCGCCACGCGCGAGCCTGCGGCAGTGAATCGCCTCGCGCGTGAGGTGCGTCGGCGCAAAGCACATCACCAGCACCGCCACCGGCGCGAGCTTGAAGACGAGCAACAGCGCGTAAAACGCCTCGTTCCACGCCGGGTGATGGACAAGCGACAGCGAGAAGTTGAACCACGCGTAGCCGACGAGGATCACCGGCGTCAGGAAAGGCGCCGCCAGGAGCCCCCAGAGGAGCGCCTTTCGGCCGGCGCCGCCCGACGCATTGAGGGCGAGCGACGACAACGGACGCGCCAGCGCCGTCGCGACGACCGCGACCGCGCCCCCCCGCACCGCCGCCTCCGCGCACGCAGACGCCATGCTCATTTCAGGTACTCGCCCTTGAGCCACGCGAGGCACTCGGCGCGCGCCTTGCCCAGCGTCTTGAGCGGATAGGCCGGCGCCGCCAGGGCCTTGACCCGCCTCACGTCTTCGCTCAACTTCGTCTCGTCCACCGGCCCGAGCGGAATCTGCCGTGACTTCGAGTTGGCCATCGCCAGCTCCGCCTCCTCGGAGGCGAGGTAATCCGCCAGCTTCTTCGCCGCATCGAGGCGCTTCGTGCCCTTGATGACGGCCACCGTGTTGGGGATGCAGATGACCTTGCCGCCCACGCGAACCGGCGCCATGTCCACCGCCTTCCCGTCGTCCGTCGCCTCGAAGTAATCGTCCGCGTCGGTGAAGCCGAACGCGCATGCGCCCTCGGCCACGAGGTCCTTGACGGCGCCGTTGCCGTTCACCTCGCGGAGGCCGCGCTTGCGGCAATCGGCGTGCCAGGCCTTGAGCCCGGCGGGGCCGAGTTCCTGCCAGAGGAGGGCGTAATGGGTCAGCGTGGTGCCGTAGAGAGGCTTCGCGATCGCGGCATCGGAGAGGTCGCCGTTCAGCACGCGCGCCACGACGGCGTCGAGAGGCGACTGCGCTTCCGCGCCGTGAGCTTCCCGGAACTTCGGCACGTTGACGATGACGAGCCGCAGCCGCGCGCCGAAGCCCGTCCAGCGACCGTCGTCGTCCTTCCACTCGGCGGGAATACGCTGCCAGCCCGTGCCCTTATAGGGCTCCAGCATCCCGCGGTCGGCCAGGTCGAGCGTGCCGAGCAGCTCGTTGTTCCAGAAGACGTCGCAGCGGGGCGCGTCCTTCTCGCGGATGAGGCGTTCGGAAAGCCCCAGCGATTTCGTGGCCTCGCTGTCGAAGACGGGCACGGTCTTGATGCCGGTCTTCTTCTCGAACGCGTCGAGGATCTGCTGGGAGAAGGCGGCGTCGTGGGTGCAATAGACGACCAGGCGCTCGCCTCCGGAGCCGCCGCAACCGGAAGCCGTTGCGAAGAACACGGCGAAGACGACCGGAAGAAACCAGCGAAGGAAGGCCGACGGACGGGCGGGACCTGCAAGCCTGCTACTTCCCTGGCTCTTCACTTTTCCCCCCTATACTGTCGAAGTACTTTCGGATGGCGTCGTGATATCCCGGCGGGACCTGCTCGCGGAGGATAGCCTCGCTGACGCCCTTCTTGACGTTGTCCACCTGCTTCGCGTAGTCCACGGTGGTCTTGCCGGTGTCGGAGATGCCCTTCGTCTTCCACTCCAAGAGCACTTTGCCCGCGTTGAGCGCGGAGCGCGACTGCTCGGGCGTGAAGTCGGTCACGGCGTCGTCCTTCTCGGGGGCCTTGCCGCCCACGCCGATGCCCTTGTTGCCCATGCCACCGCCGTCGTGATCGCCCGGCTCGCCGGTATCCTCGCCCCCGGCCCTCGCGGCCATCAACTCGCGGTAGAGCTTCGCATAGTCCTCGATGCCGTTGCAGCCGCCGCACTGCTCGCCGTCGAGGGCCTGCATCTTGTTGAGCCCCTTGGCGAGCTGCAGCGCCTTGAGCCCCTCCTGGATCTTCTCGAGGTCGCGCGCCTGCTGCGCCATGCGCTCGGCTTCCATCTCGGTGAGGTTCAGCGATTCCTGGAGCGCCTGCATCGCCTCCTTCGACAGCCCCTCCGCCCCGGCCATGCTCATCTGGTCCATCGCCCGCGCCATGGCGCCCGACATCTGGCGGGAGTTCATCTCCTTCTCCACAAAATCGGCGAGGTCTTCCAGGCGCTTCTTCATGTCCGCCTCGGCCGCGGCCTTGTCGAAGGTCTTCTCCATGCTGTCGAGCTTGCGGGCCTCGGTGCGGATCTCCTCCAGCTCCTTCTTCAGGCCGGACGGGTCGCCCTTCTTCATCTGCTCCTTCCACGCCTGCTGCTTGTCGAGGCTCTTCGCGCCGAACTGCTGGCCGCCGGCCGCCTGGTTCATCGCGTCGCGCATCTTGTTCTCGTTCAACTGCTTCCACATGTCGCTCAGGAGCTTCTGGTTGTCGCCCAGCTTCTTGAAGTTCGCGTCCACGTCCTTCGGCTTCGCCTGGTTGAACGTCTGCTTGAGACCCTCGATCGCCGTGGCCACTTCCTTCGACACCTCCGCCGTCGGCTCGCCCTTCTTCAACACCTCCGCGCGTTCCTGCGTCATCCGCCGCGTCTCCTCCAGCGCCTTCAGCCGCTCCGCCATCCGCGTCCGGGCCTGCTCCCTGCCCAGAAGATCGAACTGCGGCATCAGGAACATCAGCCCCACGACCGCCGACGCGCCCGCGAGTATGCCCGCCTTGCGCAGCCACCGGAACGGAACGACCTTGTCGGGCCGTATGCCGTCCGCCGCGGATTCCGCCTGGTGCAGCACGATGGGCTTGAAGTCGCCCCAGGCATCCTCGATGCGCACGGCGTTGAGGAAGACGTCCTTGGTCTTCATGCGGGTGTCGATGAGCCGCGCCGCGTCCGTTGGGCTCGGCCGGCGCGCGAAGACAGCGGCGGCGATGAGCGAGAGGACGGGAACGCCCGAGAGCAGGAGGATGCCCGGCAGCGCGCGAAGGCTGAACCACTGGGTCGGGAGGATCGCGAAGAGGCGGCTTACGACGAGCAAGGCGGCGTAGAGCCCGGCGAGGATGAGGAAGGAGAGGAAGAATCGTCTCCCGCCGTTCACCAGGCGCTGACGAGCCGCCACCCACGCCAGAAGATTCCGGGTTCTTGATCCCATGGCACGCCCCCTCCCCTGCGGCATGTATTCTACCGTAATCCTATGTCCCGAACGCGGGTATTTCAAGGGGGAAAGAGGGTGCATTAACGTTTCAGCGACTGCCTTTTTGCAGCCCCGGCCCCCTCCTCCCAGCCCCCTTGCTCTCTTGCCCCGCCCAACCCCAGTGATCAGCCCCCCTTGGCGCGCAAGCCTCGCGCCATCGATTTTCGGCCTGGTTATCAAGGATATCACGGATATCAGCCATCCCTGACATACCAGCTTTTCATCTCCTCCCGCCTCTCT
>JBBIVY010000037.1:24638-30398 GCA_037439485.1 Planctomycetota bacterium
TCACGGATATCAGCCATCCCTGACATACCAGCTTTTCATCTCCTCCCGCCTCTCTTTATTAGGGACGGGTGCTAATTGCCTGCTGTGCAATCTCGCCTCTTGCCAAGCCTCCTTCGCACTGACTGTCTGTCCTTAATAGCCCCCGTCCCTAATTATGATCAGGATCATTGCAGCGAGGCGTTATGTGGTGCCAGAATTGGCAGGAAAACGTCGCTTGAATAACTATATAGCAAACGGCGTGCCAAACGCGCGATAATTCGCATTTTACGCATAACGCGTTTGTTGACAACTGGTTGGGGCATTCAGGAAGGAAACCACCAGCAATTACCTGCCTGTCATTTTGGCAGGTTTTTGGCACTTTCGGCCCGCCGGACTGCCATTTTGGCAGGTCGGGGCATAGACGCACAACCCATCAACCCATCGGGGCGGGTTCACGGTGCTGGGCAAAAATGAAGGGCCGTCCTGTCCCCGAAAGCGGAGGACGGGACGGCCCCTTCGAGCTTCGCACCCCGCTTGCCGTCGGGGCTATTGCAGCCTCCTTCGGCGCAGCCAATGACGATCTTCTTGCCGTCCTTGGTCTGCGGGACAAGAGTGAACAGGTCGGCCCAACCTATCAAGCTACCGGCAAGATTCCGAGCGGGCGAACGCTGGCAAAGGAACTTGGGGTCAACATTTCCACGATCAATCTGGCCCTTTCGGAACTCCGGTCGGCGGGGATCGTCCGGCGCCAGGCGCGGAAGGGGACGTTCGTGGTCTCCGAGGACGAGCGCCGGGAAGCGCAGATTCCGATGACGGCACGGCTGGTGTGCGGGGCCAGCACCCGGGGGCCCGAAGAGTGGTATCTTCGGGTTCGAGCGGACCTGTGTCGCGCACGGCCTGCTCATGGTCCAGCACTTCGTCCCGATGGACGGGCAGTCCGAAGAGGCGATGAATTACGCCTTTGAGGCCGCCGCGTCGGGGCACTGCGTAGGCACGTGTCTTCTCGGGAACATCCCGATCCAGCAGGCGCTCCGACTGCGACGGGCGGCCACCCCGATCATCGCGGTGGACTGGGAGTTCGAGGAGCCGATCATCCCGAGCGTGTCGTTCGACAACATCGAGGCGGGGGCGCTGCTGGCCAAGCACCTGCTCTCGCTGGGGCACCGTCGGATCCTGTTTGTCGAACACGTGCCGGGAGACCCCGCGCAGAGAGACCGCATCGCGGGGATGGAGAAGGTGCTGGCGGCCTCCGGACTTCCTCCGATGGAGAAGATGCAGGCCGTCGATCCGTGACCGGTCCTCTGCAACCGGATCCTGTCCATGTCGCCCCGTCCCACGGTCGTCGTCTGCTGGATCAATCTCCTTACGGGCTTCCTGATCCGTCACGTCTCCGAGGCGGGGGTCCGCGTGCCGCAGGACCTGAGCGTGGCCAGTTTCCACGACCCGTATGTGGACAACCCCTTTCAGCTCACGGTGGCCGCGCTCGACCTCAAGGCCATGGGCCGCCGCGCGCTGGAGGCGCTGCTCGACGACGACCTGTGGAAGAACCCCGCCCCGCGGCTCGTCCCCGTCGACCGCGTCATCGGCAAGACCACGGCACCGCCGGCGCGGTGAGCCTCGCCCGCCAGTCATTAATAGACCTCGGGCGGCGGACCTGGGAGCCCGTCGCCCGAGGACAACCTAACCACATGGCAGACAGGAATGTCTGCCCCTACTCAACAGCCCAATTGCTGTACGTCATCTCGAACCACAGCTTGTCGCTCGGCAGGGCCAGGATGCGCTCGAAGCAGTATTGCTTGCCGTTGAGCGGCAGGCGAACGCGGATGGCGGAGCTTCCGCCGGCGGCGGCTTCGGCCTGGACGCGGGCGTCCATCTGGCTCTGGAGCTCCTGCGCGGAGACGTCGGCGCGCTCGTAGGTCTGGCCGCGGGTCGTCGAGGCGAGCGTCGCGAACGACTCGACCGGGCGGAGCGGGCCCTTGAAGAGCGACTTCACCGCGCTCGGCGGATAGATGCCTTCGGCCGGCAGGTAGTAGGTGTACATCACCTGCATCGCCGGCACCGAAAGCGTCGGCAGCTCGACGCGGAGCGTGCCGTTGGCCGCCGGGGCCTTGGCCGTCGTCTCGATGAAGACGACCTCGACGGGGAAGCTGGCGAGGTCGCTCGTCCCGGCGCGGCTGCGCACCAGCGGAATCAGCACGTTATGCTTGTCGTCCTTCGCGGGACTCGCCGGGCGTCCGCTGACGGAGACCGACCAGATGTCGGCGCCTTCGGGCATCTGCACGCGGAGAAACTGGTTGCGGTTGTTGCGCACCTGGTAGACCACGCGCGTGATGCGGCGGCCGTCCGAGAGCTGCATCGCCGTGAAGCTGGCGCCGTCCACGATGGTCACCAGCACCTCCACCTCCCCATGCTTCTTGATGGTGAGCGGGATACTGAACGCGTCGACGATGTAGCGGTAGCCGAGCAGGATGGGCTGGTCGGTCATGCCCACAAGCGGCGCGGGAAGCCGGCGCACCTCGATCTCGGTGGCGCCGGTGACGGCGCCGGAGGAGATCTCGACGTTGGCGATGGCAGCGACGCCGACGTAGCCGCGCTCGCGCTCGACGCCGACGGCGCGGATGACCGGGATATCGACGGAGCCGGTCGCACCCGTGGCAAACTCGTAGCTCACCTGGAGCGTGTAGGCGCCCGCGGCCTCGTTATGGAGCACGACGGTCAGCTCGCCGGCGTCGCTGACGCGCCAGTCTTCGAGATCGCGCCCGCCGACGGTCATGACGGAGACGCCCTTCGGCACCTTCAGCTTGAACTCGCGCACCCCCGCGTGGAGCACGCTGTACTCGACGGTCTCCGAGCAGAGGAGCACGCCGTCGGCCACGCCCACCAAGGTCCGCGTCTCGGCGTAGAGCTTCGCCGGGGCCGGCGGGGCCTTGGGGATCGCGCGCTGCCAGCTCGCGGCGACGGGGCTGTTGCCCGGAAGTGCCGCGACCACGTGCGTCTTGCCGCCTTCCACGCCCGAGGTCAGCGCCTGGGCGTTGGCCAGTTTCACGTCCACGTCCGTGCCCTCGACCATCATGTCCACGACGCTCGACGTCCCGAGGACGCGCTGGAAGTCGAGCCGATGAACGCCCGCCTCCTTCGTCGTCGCGACGGCGAAGCTGATGGCCACGTCGATCGAACCGGCCTCCGAGGCGAGAAGCTCATACACGTTCTCGGTGGCGTTGAGGTAGACGCCTTTGGGGAGCGTCGTCTTCGTCACCGCCACGCTGATCGGCAGCACGGGGATGCGCTTCCATCCCTTGGCCTGGAGGATGTCGATCTTGAGCTTGAGCTCGAACTCGCCCTTCTCGTCGCCAAGGGTCCCGGTGTAGTTGGCCGACGTGATGATGAAGTCGGTCGGGGGCTGCGCCTCGGGCTTCTCCTTCTGCTTCATCGACCATTCGAGGAGCGCCTTGAACTCGCCCCACGGCAGGTCCACCGTCGCGTCCTTGCCGACGCGGTCGACCTTGACGCCGAGGAGCGTCTCGACTTCGGACCACGGGATGGAGAGCGTCCGCGCGCCGCCCTTCGCCGGGTCGTAGCCCGTGATCTTGACGAACTGGTCCCACGTCAGGACCACCTGCCCCTTGTCCATCGCCGGCGCCTGGGCCCACGCCGACGAGGCCGCCAACACCAGCCCTGCCACAACGCACCACGCTAATGCGCTTCTCACGGCACACCCCCTTTCCAAAGGATTTCACACTGGATCACAAGGTCGTCTGTCGGCTCGATAAGCGTCTTCTCGAACTTCACCGCCTGCCCGGCGCGCGGGACGTCAATCTCCTGCGGCACCGAGGCAAAGAACATCGGCTGGGTCGCTTCCGTCCAGTGGCGCATGACGTCCGCGCGCAAGGCGGTGAGGTAACGCCCGTTGTCGATGATGACGTACTGCGGATGGCCGACGGTGATGTCGTTGCCGAGGATGTCCAGCTTGTTGTCGCGGTCCCCGCTCCAGCGCACGTTCGCCAGCATCCCGTTGACGAGCCGCGCGGGCGTGCCCACGATGGTGTCCTGGTTCGACGGATTGGTCTCGACCGCGGGCGCGGCGCCGTTGGAGTCGCTGAATTCCTTGAGCGTGCGGAACTGGGCCTCGTCGACGAGGGCGTAATTGAGGCCGTTGTGGCCGTTCACGAACTGCACGCCGAGCCGCTTCGCCCGCGCCGCATCGGCGTTCAGGTTGAGGCTCGACACAGGGACCTTCTGCTCCCAATTGCGCTTCAGGTTCTCCAGCAGCATCGCGTCGCTCAACGCCCCGCTATTCGGGATGGCGTCCTGCACGTCGGCGACGCCATTGCTCTGCGGCAACGCATTGCGCCAGTTATAGTTCGCGTCGATAAACCGCTTCAGATCCTCGTTGCCCGGCGCCGCCGCCGAGGTCGTAGCGCCGTCGCGTCGCCAGCCGGGACGGAACGCCCCGTTCACATGCCCGTCATTGTGGACGACCGACGCGGTGCCGTTGGTGAAGTCGTCGAAACCGGGAAGGCTGTTGCTGCTCTGGTCCCTGATCAGCCCCTTCGCCCGCTGTTCAGTGATGCGCTTACCCATCTCGACCTGCGGCTGCTTCGCCTTGCGCAACTCGTCGAGAAGCTTCTCCACCTTCGCCTGCGTCTCGGGCGACTGCGTGACGACGAGGCTCCCCGCCCTCATGCGGACGGCGTTCGGATCGAGCGGCTGATCCTTCTCGTCGCGGAGGATGGAGACGAAGTAGTTCGTGACGCCCCTGCCCATTTCCTCCGCCGACTTGCTCTCATGGGCCTGGGGCGCCGCCGCCTTGTTCGCGGCGAGGTCCTGCAGTTCGAAATTCGGCCCCTCGAAGTTCGGGATGTCCGTCATCAGGTCGCGGACGTCATACGTTCGCGTCTCGATCTTCGGCGCCGGGGTCGACTCCTCGGGAGGGAGCGCCTTCGTCAGGACGCCGTCGAGTTCCTTCTCCCACTTCGAGCCGAAGATCGTTATGACCAGCGGCTTCACCATCGCGTGCTCGTCGGCCAGGAGCATCGCCTCGCCGCCGCCCTCTGCGGCCATGCGCTTGAACTCCTCCATCACCTTGTCGCCCCCGCGGGCGTCGACGCACGAGAGCACGCCGCCCGATTCCTTCCACTTGCGGCAGAGGTCGTAGGTAAGCCGGAGCCCGTCATCTTCCGCATGGGGCGGCGTCGCGCCGAGGAGGAAGATCATCCTCTTCGCGCCGGTCGACCAGCCGGTCTTGTCGATCGCGCTTTCGAGCCCCGCCTGCACCGCGGAGGCATAGCCCGAGCCGCCGAAGGCATCGGTCTCGCCGAGGAAGCGTTCGAGCTTTTCGAGGCCCTCCTTGTTGCACTTCTGGACCGGGAGAATTTTGACCAGATACTCGAAATCTGTCCCGGGCCCGTATTTCTTCCAATCGCGGTAGGTCACGAGGCCGATCTTCGCGTTCGGGACAAGATAGGTGATGGCCTTCATAAGCCGGCGGATGCGCTGCTGACACTCGGCCATGGAGGATCTCATGGGGCCGGTGGAGTCGAAGCAGAAGACCACCTCGAAGCTCGCTTGCTTGAGCGCGCTGACGTGGCCGCTCCACGACATGCCGGAGAGTGTGCTGCCACCCCCGCCGCCGCTCCCCACCGCGCCGCGGACCCAGTCGCCGTCGCCGGGCTCCGGCGCCTTCCTCTGCTCTTCCATCAACTCGTCAATCGATTGCTTCTTCAGCTTGACGGGCGCCTTGGGCGGAGGGTCCGCGAGCGCGAGGTCCCCGACGACGACCTT
>JBBIVY010000038.1:0-30031 GCA_037439485.1 Planctomycetota bacterium
GAATACCGATAATTGCAATGACCACCAACAGCTCGATCAGCGTGAAAGCTCTCCTGCGTATGCTCATAAATCTCCTTTCGTATAACGAGGTAAGACGCAACATGGCAGGACTCGTCGAGACCACCCGGTGCGGCCCCGAGACTATTGGAAATGGTACGAGTCCCGGCTCGGGCCGTCAATTGGAATTCCTCGGGAATGTCAAAAAAACCAACTCGTTTCTAAAACCTATGCTCTGCCGTAGCAATAGTTTGTGTCAAAAAAAGAGTTGCCTTGGCCAGCCCGTGGGCTAAAGTAATTGGGTGATTTCAGGGTGTCTTCCGGATTCCTGAGCATCTGGCGGGAGAATGCGTCATGAGCGACTTCAAATTCGTCTGTCCGGGGTGCGGCAAGCCGGTTGAAGGCGAGTCGTCCCTGTCGGGCGCCGATGTGGTGTGTCCTTTGTGCGGCCGACAATTCAAGGCCCCCGTGCTTCTCAAGCCGGCCGCCGCGGGGGCGGGCGAAGCGGTTCCCGCCGCGCATCCGTCGGCGGCGGATACGGTGAAGAACTTCAGCCGGAAGTTCGTGGGCCGCGTGACGGAGCTGGCGGGGGAGGAGAAGATCGAGGGGTTCAGCCTGAAGGCGCTGCTCTCGCAGGTCTTCTCGCGCCATTCGGAGGGGGAGATCGAGGAGTATTTCACCGTCGGCACGTTGAAGACGACGCCGCCTCTCGCCGAGGTGGACACGTCCTGGCCGAAGCCGTGGCTCTTCTTCCGGTTGTTCGCGGGGGCGCTCATCGTCTACCTGGCGCTGCTCATGGCGTATAACCAGTACGACAATCTGAACCTGGTGCCGGGGCTCATCTTCGTCGGCTCGTTTGGGGTGCCGTCGGCGCTGATCGTCTTCTTCCTGGAGATGAACGTCCGGCGCAACGTCTCGCTCTATCAGGTGATGAAGCTTGTCTTCGCCGGCGGGGTGCTCGGGTTGGTGTCGGCGCTGTTGCTCTACCAGATCAGCGGCGGGCTCAAGCTGACCTGGCTTGGAGGCGCCCTTGCCGGGCCGGTGGAGGAGTCCGCGAAGCTCGTCGCGGTGCTCCTGATTCTCCACTCGATGAGGCACCGCTACGTCCTCAACGGGCTTGTCTTCGGCGCCGCGATCGGCGCGGGGTTCGCCGCGTTCGAATCGATGGGATACGCGCTTCGCGCCGGCCTCGACGATACGGAGGCGATGAAGAGCGTCATCATCCTTCGCGGCCTCCTGACCCCGTTCGGCCACATCGTCTGGACCGGCATGAGCGTCGCGGCGCTCTGGAAGGTGATGGGCTCGGCGAAGTTCGAGTGGGCGATGCTCAAGGACATGCGCTTCCTCCGCGTCTTCCTCATCGCGGTCGGCTGCCACGCCGTCTGGGATCTGCCGATCGACCTGCCGTTCTACGCGAAATACGCGGTGCTCGGCATCGTCGCTTGGATCGTGATCCTCGCCCTCATCCAGAACGGCCTCAAGCAGGTCCGCGCCGAGAAGGAGAAGGAAGTCATCCCCGCCCAGGTCGAGCCCGCGGCCGGGAGCCCCGACGGCGCGGGAAAGACGTCATGACGGCCGGGCGTTGATGAGGCCGGAAGCCCGAGAGACCCGTTTTCGAGCTACCAGGACTCGCAGGCCATCAATCGGCCCTACCTTGAATTGTCGATCGCCGTTCCCGAGCCGGTGACGATGCTTCTCCTTGGCACCGGGGCGCTGGGTCTTTTCGGATATTCGCGTCGGCAGCGGGTGAAGTGACGAGGCCGCGGCGCGAATCGAAACACAAAGGGCCGCCTCCGATGAACCGGGGCGGCCCTTTTCCTGGAACCTGGATTTCCGCGGCTTCTATTTCCCCGACAGGACCGCCGCAATGCTCTCCACCACCGACTTCGCCAGGAACTTGGAGCCTTCGTCGGTGAAGTGGACCTCGTCGGTCTTCTGGAGGTCTGCGACCGTCGGCTTGACCGCGGCGTAGAGGTCGTCGATGGGGATTTTGTTCTCGTCCATGATCTTCCTGGCGACGGCGTTATACGCGACGACGTCCTTGTCCTGCCGGTCGCCGGCGTTGCCGTCGCGGTGGGAGCCGACGGGGGTCGAACTGGCCCAGACGAGCTTGGCGCCGGTCGCCTTGAGTTGCTTCACCAGCTCGCGCAGGTTCTTCTCATACTCCTCGATCGGCACGACGCAATGCTCCTTCACGTCGTGCAGGCCCCAGTTGAAGTGGATGACGTCCCACTTGCCGCCCGACGAGGCGAGGATCTTCGCGAGGCCTTTCAGGCCGTCGCGGCTGCCGCCCGCGTGGCCGCTGTGGATGACGACCGCCTTGCCGGCGAGCATCTCCTTCACGAACGGGTGATAGTAGATCGAAATCGAGTCCCCGATCAGCAGCACCCTCGGTGGCTTCGGCGCCTCCGCCGCAAAGGCGAACGCCGCGAGGGCGACGACGAACGCCGCCGCGAGAAACGCGCGCACCGGCATGTCTGTCTCCTTGTCCGCCAGGTTCATTACCGCGAGGGCGACCCTTGCCCGGCCCGTCAAGGCATGAGGATATCCCTCGGCCGGTCGACGGTCAACCGCATTCTCCCTGATTCCCCGGCCGTTGGGAGGGGGCTGTCAATGGGGCGGCGGCCCTTGCGCGGGTTGATGGAACAAGATGGGCGCGCTCCTCCCGATGCGTCGGGATCGGGACGCCGTTACGGCGAGGGATGCATCGACTCCACGCGGTTGCGGCCGTGGGCCTTGGCCTCGTAGAGCGCCTGGTCGGCCTCGTTGACGAAGTCGAGCACGGACATCCCGGCGCGGTACTGGGAGACGCCCACGCTGATGGAGAGCGGAACCTGCTTGCCCTCGTAGCTGAAGACCTGCGCCTCGACCATCTCGCGGATGCGCTCCGCGACCAGCTTTCCCCGCGTGATGTCCGCCTCGCTGAGGATCACCGCGAACTCGTCGCCGCCGTAGCGCGCGGGGATGTCGGTGTCGCGCACGTTGAGCTGGATGATCTTCGACACGTGCGTGAGGATCTGGTCGCCGATCTGGTGCCCGTGCGTGTCGTTGATCGTCTTGAAGCGGTCGACGTCGATCATGAGCACCGAGAGGTTGCCTCGGTATCGGCGGACGCGCAGCACTTCCTTCTCCATCTCGTCGAAGAAGGTCTGATGGTTGAAGAAGCCGGTCATCGCGTCGCACTTGGCCCGGCGGCCGACTTCCTGGTAAAGCTGGAAATTGCGGATGGCCGTGCCGACGAGCGCGGCGATCTGCTCGATCGGGGGAAGGTCCATCCCTTCGTCGAAGGGCGTGCCGGACCGCTTGTCCGCGAGGTTCAGCACCGCGACCACCCGGTCTCCCGCCAGCATCGGCGCGATGAGCGCGCTTCGCGAGGCATACCGCCGGGCGTTGGGACGCTCGACCTGGATGTCGTTCACCTTCTCATACTCGTCGAAGTCGCGCACGAGCACGATCCGTCTCTCGCGCACGGCCTGGGCCATCGCCGAGCGGTTGTCTTCGGTGAGCCTCACCACGTCGTCGATGCGGTATCCGTGGTTGTGCCGCTTGAGCTCCAGCCGTCCGTCCTCGACGTTGTGCAGGTAGAACGACGCGTAGCGCGCGTTGACCAGAAGCGGGATCTTCGTCACGCAGATCGTGATGATCTCGTCGAGGTCGAGGCAGTTGATCTCCTGCGAGAGCTTCGACAGCAGTCCCTGCGTTTCGAGAAGCGTCGAAAGCTGCTCCTGCTGCCGGTCGATCGAGGCCACCTTCTGCCTCAGCGACGACAGCTCCTGCGACGCCGTCTCCAGCGCGGTCGACGTGTTGCGAAGCTGCTGCGCCTGGCTGTCGCGGTCGGCGGCGACGGAATCGAGACTCGACCAGTCGGAGAGGCGGCCGCGCAACTCGCCCACGGTGGGGGCGACGAGGATTTCCCACGAGCTTCCCGCGGCGGCCGAGACGATCTCCGCGGAGTCGTCGCTCGCGGCGAGGATGACCCGTTGGAGGAAGTTGAGATCCGATAGGGGGCACATCTCGTCGATGTGCTGAAGGAAGTAGTCGGCATTGACAATCAGCGTGGAGCGTTGGAAATCCGGGAACCTGGCGGAGATTGTTGCGACCGTGTTGCCGGAGCCCGCGGCAGACGCTACGGAACTCGCGACCTCGCCCGACGAGCCGGCGACGTTGTTGCAGGAAATCGATCCCGAGGCGCCTTCCGCAGCCTGGCGGCAGAACGCCTCCGCCTGGGCGGACAATCCGAGCAGGTAGAGATTCATCGGTCCCTCTCTCTTTGCGGCCGGTCCATTCGGCTAGCGATAGTATCGGTCCCCGCTCGAACCCAACTTGAGCCCCCTCGCCGGACTACGCTAGAAGGCCTCTCCATCGTTGTGGCGTTTTGACGCATTCTCCGCGGTTGCGCAAGGGGGTGGCGGACGCAGTCTCGGCGACATCACGTGAGAAATGGGGTGAGTCTGCAATCGTAACTCGTTGTGGCGCAGCACGTTAGATGCCTTTGCTTTTGTGGCTCGGTCAAATTGACATATTTCCGGGGACTAAAAGAAATTATGGATTTTTTTCATTTTTCGGCGGGTCAGACCGACGCGAGGGCGATGTCTATATGTAGTGTGCTTGCCTTTGCCTTACGCAAGCTGTGGAGCTGGCCGAGATCGCCGGAACCCGTTGTCGGCCTGTTTCTTACGGCGCGAAGGTCCGGCGGCTCGATAGACGCAACTCGCCCATTTGACAAAAGCGCAGGGGCGTGGTATGAATATGAGCGTTAACCGTAAACCATAAAGCTGATTCTTGAGCGCACCACCAATGTCCTGCTGAGGGGCAGGGCAATTCCTGGCGATCTTCACCGCGCATCACCGCATCAGTCGTATTCGCCTAGATCGCCAAACCCGAGACTGTAAGCCGTAACATCTTGTAGGGCCCGATGTTGCGGCGCTTCCGTAGCTGGCTATGCAAACCGTAAACTGTAAAGCTTGATTGGCTTGGCTCGGATTCGTCTAGGCGTCTACTCGACTCACCGCTGGATTCCTGGAGGCATTGGGCATCCGGGGTGCGGGCGAGGGGCGGGGAAGTTCGGGCGTCTGGTGGGGCGGTTGGTGTGTGCAGGGCCGTTGGACGCAGCAAGTCGCGAGTGGACGGCAGGTTGCGTCTGGCAATGGATTTCACTTCGAGGCGGGCGGCCTGAGGGGGACGTTCGCCTCCAGCACGGTAGTGGAGTCGTTTCCGGCAGCGTAACGCGCAAGTCCGCAGGACCCGTCAAAACTCGAAGTGCCCGTGACCGTTGCCCATCCGGCGACGGCCCGCGTCCTTCCGGATAGCGCAAGTGATTGTCGGACCACGGCTTGCACTGGGCTTGGCTCAAACAGGCAAAGGCTAATGTCATGGCGAAGCGTCGGCTCTACCGGATCGGCGACGTGATGCGTTTCTCGGGCGTGTCGCGCCAGACGCTTCACAACTACACCGCGTTCGGCCTGATCCGCGAGGAGGAACGGACCCCCGCCGGCTACAGGCTTTACGGTGAGGAAGTCTTCGGACGTCTCAGGCGCATCAGTGATCTGAAGGGCGCCTACACGCTGCGCGAGATCAAGGACATGCTGAAGTTGGAAGGGCTCTGAGGGTGATGATGGCGGACGGTCCTGGTGGTTCACAACCTGCGATGAATGTGAGCGTCCCGACGCGTCGGGACGAGGCGGGCTCCTCGGCTCCGACGGGCCGGCGCCTCGCCGTGCCGCTCTTCCTTCTCGCCACCGTCGCCTGGGTGATCTACCTCTGGGTCGACGCCCGCGCGCAGCGCGATGCCGCGGAAGGCCCTGCGGTTTCCATGTTGCGCATCCGAGACGCCTTTGCCCGCGGCGATTTCGAGCGCGTCGAGCGTGACGCCGCGGTGCTGCTGAGGGAATATCCTTCCTGGGGGGCATGCGCCGAGGCGGAACTCCTGGCGGCGCAGGCGGCCTGGGAGTCGGGCAAAGCGAACCCATCGCGTGGCGCGGCGTGCTTCGAGCGCGCGCGCACGTTTTCGCGCGGGGCGATCGACCGCGGTCTTTCGGCGAAGTCCGCGGCCGAGGCGTATGACGTTCTTGCGCGGAGTTGCTCGGCGCTCGGCGACTATCGGGAGACGCTCAAGGTGATTGCGGAGTTCGCCGGGCGCAATCGCATCGCGGCCGAGGCGCTCGAACTGGTGAAGGCCGAGGCCGAGTTCCGGCTGGGCAACCCCATCGCCGGCCGCGCGACGGTTCGGGGCGTGATCGAAGGTTCCGGCTGCACGAATGACGAGTGCGAGTCCGCCTGGCTGGTGCTTGGCGACGGTCTTCGCGCGACCGGGAACCTGAAGGAGGCCGAGGACGCCTACCGGCAGATCGCCGACCGGTTCCCCAAGAGCCCCCGCGTGAAGCAGGCGCACTTCGGCATCGGCATGGTGATGCTCGAAGAGAGCAAATCGGAGCCGAAGCTTCGCGAGTCCGCTCGACGGCGCTTCGAGACGGTGCTCGCGACGCAGACGATCCCGAACGACGAACTGGACCGCAAGGCCGCGTTCTACGTCGCCGAGTGCCTGGCGGCCGACCGGGACGCCTCCGGGGCGGCCGACGCGTTGCGGCGGGTGACGACGTCCTGGCCGGGGACTTCCGAAGGGATCGCGGCGTCGCTGCGGCTTGCGTCGCTCGACCTGTCGGCGGGACGGTTTGACGCGGCGCGCGAGGCCCTGGGCGCGGCGCTGGCCCAGGCGGGCGACAGCGGGCAAATCGAGACGTCCTACGTGTCGGCGGCGGAGATCAACGGTCTCTGGCGTGCGGTGATGAAGCACTTCCTCGACGCCGGCGAGTATGAGTTGCTGGAAGCCCTCAACCGCGACGCTACGAAGCTTGCGCATCGCGATGTCTACCGGATGCAACTCGCCGGGCTCCTGCGCCAGCACGCGCGGTCGCTGCGGGCGGAGGGCGCGAAGGCGCTCCGCGAGAAGGGCGTTTCCGGCACTCGCGAGGTCGCGGCGTTCGAGGACGAGGCGAGGATCGATTTCCGCCGGGCCGCGGACACGCTGCTCGTGATCGTGCGCGGCGTCGATGCCGAGAAGGGCCTCTACGAGACGGCGCTCCGCACTGCGGCGGACTCGCTCTTCGAGGCGGGCGCCTGGGCCGAGTCGGTCGTGTATTACCGGATATTCCTCGCGGGGCGCGCCGATGCGGCGGCTTCCGACGAGCGGCTTCACCTCGCGCGTGCGCTGCAGGCGCTGGGACGCCACGGTGAAGCGATCGCGGAGTTGGACCTTATCGTCGGCCGGAAGGGCAGCCGCAGCGGTTTCGAGGCGAGCGGCGACAGGAGCGCCTGGGACGCGATGCTCGTGCGGGCCGCAAGCTTCCGCGCGCTCGGGGCTTGGGACAACGCCGAGCAGGCCTTTGAAGACATCCTCAGCCGGCCCGATTACTTCCGCTCGGCCGGACGCGTGTGGCGGATGGCGCTGTGCGAGTCGGGCTATGCGCACTATCGCGCGGGGCATTTCCGCGAAGCCGTGCTGCGGCTCGACGAGGCGGTGAACCGCGGCGGACTGAACGACGGCTCGGCCGATGCGCCGTTCTCCCGCGCGCAGGTCTGCTACTGGCTGGCCGATTCCTGGCGCAGCATCGCCTCGTCCGACCCCTCTGCCCGGCGCGAGGAGCTGTCCTCCGCTGCGCAGCGGTTCGCCGAGGTCCGCGCCGAAGACGGACGCGAGCCGTCGGCGCGCGACGCGCAGCTTCGCCGGCAGAGCCTGGCGGCCGAGGCTCAGTGCCGGTTCGACCTCGACGACTGGAAGTCGGCCCTCGCGCTCTATCGCGAAGCGGCCGAGAAGCACCTCGACAGCGCCGACGGGGTCGGTGCGCTCTACGGCGCCGCGGCCTGCCTCAACAGGATGGGCGACAGGATGGGCGCGGACGAGACGCTCAAGCGCGCGCGCTGGAGCCACGAGCGCCTGCGCCGCGATCATGCCGCGGAACTCAACGCCTTCCTCGAGGATTCCTGGAAGGCGCTCGCGTCGTGGCAGACCGCCGCGGCGGCGCAGTGAACGGACGGCCGGAGGAATGATGAACTCGACGACGATCGACATCCAGGACGCGCTTCGGCAGCTCGACCTCGAACACGGCATCTACGCGGCGCTCCTGGACCTCGCCCGCCGGCAGGCGGAGATCCTGGAAGGCGACGCGGGAGTCGAGGCGCTGCTGTCCGTGATCGTCCGCAAGCAGGCGTTGATGGATGAGCTGGGCGTCATCACCTCGGAGCTCTCGTCGGTGCGGCGGAACTGGAGCACGGTGCGGGAGATTGTGCCGCCCGGCGACCGCGAGGCGTTCGAGGGCCGCGTGCGCGAAGTGCGCCGCGTGCTCGAAGAGGTGATTGCCATGGAAGACCGCGGGCGCGAGTCGCTTGCCGGCCGCCGGACGGCCAGGGTTGACGCCACGGCCCCGGCGCGCGCCGAGCGGGCCTATCGCGCTGCGGCCGAAGCGGAGAGTTCCTCCGCCATCGACCGGCGCGGCTGAGAGGGAGGACCAGAGCGATGGGCGAAACTTCTGTGGCTCACGACATCCGGAACCTGGGCGCCGTGCTCGAGGCCTACAGCGCCGCGACCGACCGCCTGCAGCGTTCGCACGACCGGCTGGCCGAAGAGGTGTCGCGGCTGTCGGAGGAACTGGAGCTGAAGAACAAGCTCATCGCGCGGAAGACGCGCCTTGAGGTGCTGGGCGAGATGGCAGCGGGCGTCGCGCACGAGATCCGCAACCCGCTCGGCGGCATCCTGCTCTACGCGGGAATGCTGGAGCGCGACCTGGTCGGCGCCCCGGAGTCGCTGAGGCGCGTGCGGTCGATCCTGCGCGGGGTGAAGTCGCTCGACTGCATCGTGGGCGACCTGCTGTCGTTTACGCGCGGGTTTGAGCCGGCGATGCGGGTCTGCCGGATAGGCGCGGTGTGCGAGGAGGCGCTGCGGGACGCTATCGCCGAGTTCGCGCGCACCGACATCCGCGTGCATCGCGAGTATGCGAAGCCTGACTTCGAACTCGACGCCGACCCCGGCATGTTGCGCCGCGCCGTGCTGAACCTGGTGCTCAACGCCATCCAGGCGATGAAGCAGAAGGGCGACCTGATCGTGCGCACGGGCGCCTCGTGCGTCGAGGGGGCGCGGGCGGCGCGGGTCGAGATCATCGATAGCGGCCCGGGTATCGCCGCGGAAGTCCGCGACCGGCTCTTTGAGCCCTACGTCACGAGCAAGGAGAACGGCACCGGCCTCGGCCTCGCGATCGTGCAGAAGATAGTCGAGTGCCACGGCGGCTCGGTGACGGGCGCCAACCGCGACGAGGGCGGGGCGATCTTCACGATCACGATCCCGCTTCAGCCTGTTCGTGGCGTATCAGCGTAACATCTTGCGCAGCAAGTAGTTGTGAGTTGTGACGCCACATCGACATGAATCGTAAACTGTAAAACATGAAGTGCTCGGGAAGGCGCCGCCTCGGGGGAGGCTGGAGAAGCACACAAGAGGCGGCAAGAGGCTCGACGGGCGAAGATGGGGTGAGAGACGAGCAGAGCATCGCAGTGCTGCGCAGCATCGCGTGGGGTGGGGATACGAGGAAGGCGCATCGGGGGACGCAGCAATGAAGAGCAGGATACTCATCATCGACGACGAACTGCTGATGCGCGAGTCGTTGAGGGAGACGCTGGTGCGGGCGGGATACGAGGTTGACGCGGCCTCGAGCGGGACGGAGGGGTTCGACCGTTTCGAGGCGGATGCGTTCGAGGCGGTGATCACCGACCTGCGGATGCCGGACATGAGCGGCATGAGCGTGCTCGCGCGCATCCACGAGGTGGGGCCGGATACGCCGGTGATCGTCATCACGGGGCACGGGACCATCGAGACCGCGGTCGAGGCGATGAAGCGCGGCGCGTTCGACTTCATCACCAAGCCGTTCGACGCCGCGCAGATCGAGCGGGTGATGGAGAAGGCCGTGAGCCACCGGAGGCTCGTGATGGAGAACGAGTCGCTGAGGGCGCAGAGCGACGAGCGCACGCGCATCCGCGAGATGATCAGCCTCAGCCGCTCGCTTCGAGCCCTCCAGCCGCAGATCGCAAGGCTCGGGCGCTCGGCGGCCACGGTGCTCATCCTCGGCGAAAGCGGCGCCGGCAAGGAGGTCGTCGCGAAAGCGATCCACTACCAGAGCGACCGCGCCGACCGGGCGTTCCTGTGCGTCAACTGCGCGGCGCTCTCCGCCGGCGTGCTCGAGAGCGAACTCTTCGGCCACGAGAAAGGCGCCTTCACCGGCGCCGACCGGCAGCGCAAGGGCCGCTTCGAACTGGCCGACGGCGGGACGATCCTCCTCGACGAGATCAGCGAGATCGACCCGAAGCTCCAGGCCAAGCTCCTGCGCGTCCTGCAGGAACGCGTCTTCGAGCGCGTCGGCTCCAGCGTGTCGCGGCGCGTCGACGTGCGCGTCATCGCCACGACCAACCGCGACCTCAAGGAGTTCGTCCGCCAGGGCCGGTTCCGCGAGGATTTGTATTACCGCCTCAACGTGGTGCCCGTCACGGTGCCGCCTCTGAGGGACCGCCGGGAAGACGTTCGACCGTTGACGGAGTACTTCCTCCGCCGCTGCGCGGCGCGCGACGGGAAGCCGGTGAAGACGGTGGCCGTGGACGCCCGCGCGATGCTCGATGCCTACGAGTGGCCGGGCAACGTGCGGGAGCTGGAGAATCTCATCGAGCGCGCGAACGTTCTGGAGCCGGGTGACGCGCTGACGGCCGACCACATGCGCGCGTGGCTCGACGGCGATCCCGGCGAGGAGCCGGACGGCATTCACGCCGGCATGCCGCTGGAAGAGGTCGAGCGCATCCTCATCGGCCGGACGCTGGAGATGTTCAAGGGGCATCGAGTCAACACCGCCCGGGCGCTGGGCATCGGCGTCCGGACGCTGACGATGAAGATCAAGCAGTGGGGGCTCGGCAGCCGGCGGGCGTTCCGTTCCTCGCATTCGCTCGGGGCTTTCCGCGTCAACGTGGAGCCGGACGGGGTCGAGTCCGCGCAGGAGGCATGAATATGGCGCGCGCACTCATGATTCTCGGCACGGTTCGTAGCGGCGAGGTGACGGTTCGCTCGCGCGGCGTCATCGAGACGCGCACCTCGCCCAACGCCCCGGGCCGCAACGGACAGCACAACGACGCCCCGGCCGAGCGCACGTCGCCGGCGCGGCGCGCGATCGAGCGCGAGAGGTAAGCGATGGCGGACGGACTCGGCATCCCGGCGGTCGGCTCAGGCGCGACGATCCCGTCGATCGTCAAGCCCCTGGCGGTCGAACTGCAGCCGGCGGAGTCGTTCCAGGACGTGCTCTTCGCCAAGATCGACCAGGTGAACACGCTTCAGCGCGAGGCGGACGCCGCGGTCGCGGAGCTGGCCGCGGGACGCGCGAAGAACGTCGCCGAGGTGATGGCCGCGGTTCAGAAGGCCGAGATCGCGTTTCAGACGCTGCTCGCGATCCGCAACAAGCTGATGGAAGCGTACGACGAAATCAGTCAGATGCGCATCTGACGCAGGAGGCCTGAATCGCCATGGACTTCTTTACGGACCTTGAAAAGCAGTTGAGCGCGCTCTACGGACGGCTTTCGTTCAGCCAGAAGGCGGCGTTCGTGCTGCTCGTGGCGGTGGTCGTCGGGGCGCTCGTGGCCTTCACGCACTGGGGCTCCGAGGGCGAGTACGCGACGCTGACCCGCGAGCCCCTGGGCGCGAAGGAATCCGAAGTGCTCGCGGCGCTCGACGCGGCGGGGATCCGTCACCGCACGGTCGGCGGGTCGCTGGAGGTCGCGTCGTCGCGGTGGAACGAGGCGATGGCCGTCCTGGCGACGCAGGGGATCGTGCCCGGCCAGGAGATCAAGATCCGCTTGGCCGACGTGGTGAAGAACGACTCGATGTTCCGGACATCCGAGGACAAGCGCGCGGCGCGCCTGGTGGCGCTCGAGAACTGGCTGGCCGACGTCATCGGCTGCATGGAGAACATTCGCTCCGCCTCCGTCGCGCTCGACGCCCCCGACGAGCAGGGGTTTGTCCTCGCCGACGAGCATGGCAAGGCCGCGGTTCACGTGTGGCTCAAGCCCGGCGTCGAGAAGCTTGCCAAGGGCCAGGTGAACGGCATCGCCGCGCTCGTCTCGGGCGTGCGCCGGACCATCAAGAAGTCGGACGTCAACATCATCGACAACGCCGGGCACGAATATCGCGCCGCGGGCGGCGAAGAGGGGCCCGACGGAATCGGCGTCGGCGACCGGCAGGAGCAGCAGATGGCCGTTGAGCGCGAACTCGGCCGGCAGGTGCGCGAGATGCTCGGCTACTACAGCCCCGTCAAGGTCATGGTGCGGCTCAAGATCGACTTCGACCGCAAGACCGAGGAGACGGTGGACGTCGACCCGGACAAGGCCGTGGAGGTCGAGACCCGGCGCGAGTCGTCGGAAGGGATGATGCTCGACAACGCGCCCGCGTCGAGCCGCGAGAGCCGCTACGCGAAGCGCGAGATCTACCGCAAGGTGACGCACCTGGTGAAGGCGCCCGGAGACATCCTTGATTTGTCCGTCTCGGTGCTGGTGCCGCGCGAGCAGGTCATCGAGCAGGTCCGCGGCCGCGGCATCGCGGTGGACGACAAGGCCGCCGACGGGCCGATCGCCGCGGAGCTCGATTCCCTCCGCAAGTCGATCGCGAACATGCTGCTTGTGGAGAAGGAGACCAACATCACGGTGCAGGCCGTGACGTTCCCGAAGGCTGCGGCCCTGCTGGAGCCGAAGGCCGTCCATGCGGCCGCGGCGACGGGCGATTTCTGGTCGAAGAACTGGCGGACGCTCGTGCTCGGGGCGCTCTCGCTCGTCGCGCTCTTCTTCCTCTGGCGCATGGTGAAGGCGCCGGTGGAGGTGAGGCCGGTTGCGCCCGCGGCGGACGAGCAGCTTCTCGCCGGCGTCGGCAAGCCCGGCGCCGAGGCCGTGCGCGCGGAGCAGGTCGAGCAGAAGGTCGTCGAGATGGTCCGCAAAAGTCCGGCGGAGGCTGCGGGACTCGTCAGCCGCTGGGTCCGGACGGAGGGCTGAGCCATGACGCACACGAAGGCCACAAACGCGAACGGCATCCGGAAGGCGGCGGTCCTCCTCGTCTCCGTCGACCAGGACGCGGCGGGGCTGATCATGGGACGGCTCGACCAGGAGACGATCGAGGCGGTCACCGAGCAGATCGCTCGGCTCGGCTCCGTCACGCGCGAGGAGCGCGACAAGGTCATCGACGAGTTCTACCGCCTCAACCTCGCGAAGGATTACGTGCAGCAGGGCGGCATCGACTACGCGAAGAGGCTCCTCGCCAAGTCGCTCACCGGCGGCGAGGCCGAGGCGATCGTCCGCCACGTCGAGCAGGCGCTGCGGTCGACGCCTTTCTCCTTCGCGCGGAAGGCCGACGCGCAGAATCTGCTCACGTTCATCCAGGACGAGCAGCCGCAGACCATCGCGCTGATCCTGTCGCACCTGGAGGCCCCGCAGGCCGCGGAGGTGCTGAAGGGGCTGCCCAAGTCGCTGCAGGTGGAGGTGGTGAGGCGCATGGCGAAGATGGACACGACGAGCCCCGACGTGGTGCGCGAGGTGGAGGCGAGCCTCGAAAAGCGCATGGCCGCGGTCGTCGCCCAGCGATACACGCAGGCCGGCGGCGTCGAGATCGTCGCCGAGGTGCTGAACCTGACCGACCGCTCGACGGAGCGCGCGGTGCTGGAGGCGCTCGAATCGGAGAGCCCCGAGCTGGTTGAGGAGATCCGCAGCCTGATGTTCGTCTTCGAGGACATCCTCCTCGTCGACGAGCGCGGGGTGCAGCAGGTGCTGAAGAGCATCGAGACGAAAGACCTCGCCCTCGCCCTCAAGACGTCGGGCGATGAGGTGAAGGAAAAGATCTTCCGCAACATGTCCGAGCGCGCGGCGACGGTGCTGCGCGAGGAGATGGAATACATGGGCCCGGTGCGCCTCAAGGAGGTCGAGGCCGCGCAGCAGCGCATCGCGGACGTCGTCCGGAGGCTCGAAGAGGCGGGGGAACTTCTCATCCAGGGACGCCGGGGCGGGGAGGCGGTCGTTGTCTAACGTCGTGAAACATCATGAGACGTCCCGACATGTCGGGACGCGCGCCTTCGACATGACGGAGATGGGCGAAGAGGCCCAGGCCGTCCTCGCCGACGCCGAAGCGCAGGCCCGCCGCATCATCGAGAGCGCCGAGGCGACCGTCGAGACGCGCCGGCAGGACGCCTGGGAGGCCGGGTTCGCCGAAGGCAAGGCGGCGCTCGTCGAACGGCTCGAACGCGAGATCGCCGAGGACCTGCGCCGGGTGCGTTCGGCCGAGATCGACTCCGCGCTTGCGTCCTTGGGCGCTGCGTCCGAGGAGCTTTCGCGCCGCCGGGAGACGGTGGCCCGCGAGGCGAAGGACCGGCTCATCGCGCTT
Organism: Planctomycetota bacterium; assembly: GCA_037439485.1. Classification (GTDB taxonomy): domain Bacteria; phylum Planctomycetota; class DG-23; order DATKVD01; family DATKVD01; genus JBBIVY01. The sequence continues at coordinate 14,435 of JBBIVY010000038.1, forward strand.
GCCGTGGCGATCGCGCGCGTGATCGTCAAGCGCGAGATCTCCGTCTCCGGCGACATCGCCCGGCTCAACGTCGACGAGGCGATTCGCCTGAGCGCTCGAGGCGGCAAGCTCGTTGTGCGCGTGAGCGAGGCGGACGTCCAGACGCTGCATTCGGCGCTCGGCTATGAGACGCTGGTCGGCGGGGAAGGCTCTGTGGTTGAAATCGTTCCGTCGGCGGACGTGACGCCGGGCGGGTGCTTCGTGGAGAGCGCCGCGGGGTCGGTGGACGCCCGCGTGGAGACGCAGCTTCGCGAGATCGAGAAGACGCTCCTCGGGGAGGTTGCGCATGTCCGATGACCTGTTTGCCCGCGAGCACGCGCTGCTCGAAGAGGCGCTGCCCGTCGTTGTATCGGGCCGCGTGAGCAAGGTCGTCGGCCTCGTCGCCGAGTGCGAGGAGTTCAATTGCCCCGTGGGAAGCCAGTGCGTCATCGAGTCGATCGAGTCGCCGAGGTCCTACGAGGCCGAGGTCATCGGGTTCAACGATCACCGGACGCTGCTGATGCCCTACGGCGACGTGCAGGGGCTGAACCGCGGCGACCGCGTGCGGTGCGTCGCGAGGACGCAGACGATCGGCGTGGGCCGCGGACTCCTCGGGCGCGTGGTGGACGGCCTCGTCCGCCCCATCGACGGCCGCGGGGCGCTGGAGATCGAAGACCGCCGGCTCATCTACGCCGCGGCGCCTCATCCGCTCGAGCGCCGGCGCATCGTCGAGCCCGTGACGACCGGCATCAAGGCCGTCGACGCCCTCACGACGGTGGGCAAGGGCCAGCGGATGGGCGTGTTTTCCGGCTCCGGCGTGGGCAAGAGCACGCTGTTGGGCATGATCGCCCGCGGCACCTCGGCCGACGTGAACGTCATCACCCTCGTCGGCGAGCGCGGGCGCGAGGTGAACGAATTCCTCCAGCGCGACTTGGGGCCCGAGGGGCTCAAGCGTTCGGTCGTCGTGGTGTCGACCGGCGAGCAGCCGCCGCTGTTGAGGGTGAAGGCGGCGTTTGCCAGCGCGACGATTGCGGAGTTCTTCCGCGACCAGGGGCTGGACGTGATGTGGCTGATGGACTCGGTGACGCGCATGGCGCTGGCGCAGCGCGAGATCGGCCTCGCCTCGGGCGAGCCGCCGACGACGAAGGGGTTCACGCCTTCGGTCTTCGCGATGCTGCCGAGGCTGCTCGAGCGCGCGGGCCAGTCGAGCCGAGGGTCCATCACCGGTTTCTTCGCCGTCCTCGTGGACGCCGACGACATGAGCGAGCCGATCAGCGACGCGGTGCGCAGCATCCTCGACGGTCACGTGTGGCTCTCGCGCAAGCTGGCGGAGCGCGGGCAATACCCGGCCGTCGACGCGCTCGCCAGCATCAGCCGCGTCATGAACGACGTCGTCGACCGCGAGCACCGCGAGGCCGCCATCGCGCTCAAGCGCGTGATGGCCGCGTGGATGGAGGCCGAAGACCTGATCAACATCGGGGCTTACGTGAAGGGGTCGAACCCGTCCATCGACACGGCGCTCCGCATGATGGACGACATCCGCAAGTTCTTGGGCCAGGGGATGACCGAGACCGCGGCGTTCGGCGAGACGCGCGAGAGGCTGCTGTCGCTCGGCGCCGAGGCCCGCCGCGGTTCGCAGAAAGGGGCGGCCGCATGAAACGGTTCGCCTTCGGACTCGATGCTGTTCTCGGCTACCGCGAGCAACTGGAACGCGAGAAGCAGACGGGCCTCGCCGACGCCCAGCGCAAGGTCGTCGAGCGGGAAGACGCCGTGGCGGCTCTGGCAGAGGCCATTCAGACGACTTTCGCCGAGATCCGCCGGGTCGAGCAGGGCTCGCTCGACGTGGTGCGGTCGTGCGAGGGGCGCGAGCACTTGGCTTTCCTGCGCCGGGACCTCACCGAGGCGCGCCTGGAGCTTCGCCGGAGCGAGGCCGAGTTCGCCGCGCGGCGGGAGGATTACCTCCGCGCCCGCATGGACCGGCAGGTGCTTTCGGCGCTCAAGGCCCGCAGGCTCGACCGGCACGAGCGGCGCGCCGGACGCGTGGAGCAGGCCGAGTTGGACGAGGTCGCGCGGCTCGGAGACGTCCTTCGCAGGACGGGATCGTGAGGGGAACCATGAAACTCGCCATCCAGGTCATCTCGGCGGTTCTCGCGGCGGCGTTCCTGGCGCTCGTGGCGGTGGTGGCGTGGGCGTTCATGAGTGGTCTGGTGACGATGGAGAAACTCGAAGCGGCGCGGCAGGCGATGGTGTCGGCGCCCGCAGCGGTCCCGGCGGAGAACGCCAAGCCGATCGCCTCGCACTACGTGGATGAGGAATTGAAGGAGAAACAGCGCTCGGTCGAGGAGCGCACGGCCCGATCCGAGGCGCTCGCGATGGAGATCAACGGCCTCAACGCCGAGATCGCTCGGATGCAGGCCGAGGCCGTGCGGAAGAACAAGGAGCTGTCCGAGCGCGAATCGAAGGTCGCTCGCGAAGAGAAGGCCGTGGCCGATGCGAGGGCCGCGCACGACAAGCTGACGAAGGGTGCCGCGTTCCGGAGGCAGGTGGAAACGTTCGAGAGCATGAAGGAGCGCGACGCGGCGCGGCATCTTTACGCGTATGAGAACGCGTCGGCGCTGGAGCTTCTGCGGGCGTTCGATGCGGGCTTCCGCGCGAAGGTGCTGGAGGAGATCGACCGGCTGGACCGCTCGCCGGAGAACGCCGGCCGCGCGCCCAAGGCCCCGTCGCTCTTCAAGGGCCTCTGGCCCGGCGAAACTGCCGCGGCCGGACGGTAGGGGAGAGGACATGATCCCGGTGACTCGACTGGACAAGCGCAAGGTCATCGTGAACGCGGAGCTGATCAAGTACGTGGAGAGCACGCCCGACACGATCCTGACGCTGACGACGGGCGAGAAGCTGATCGTGCTGGAAACGCCGGACGAGGTGGTGAATCGGGTCGTGGAGTACGGGCGGCGCCTGCGCGTCTTCCCGGGCGGCGCCTGAGGGGGAATCGACATGGACATCACGACGTGGGTCGGGCTGATCCTGGGCATCGGGCTGATCCTGGTGTCGGTGCTCGCTTCCGGCGAGTCGCTCCGGACGTTCAGCTACGCCCCGGCCTGGCTCATCGTCTTCGGCGGGATGTTCGCGGCCTTCTGCGTGGCCTTCCCTCTGGCAAGGATGATGAAGATGGGGGGCGTGCTCAAGCGCGCCCTCTTCGCGCGGCCGCGCGCGCCCGAGGACCTCATCCGCGAGATGGTGCGCTACGCCGAGATCGCCCGGCGCGACGGCATCCTCGCCCTCGAGAACCAGACGGACAAGATGGAGGACGAGTTCATCAAGCGCGGCGTCCGCATGGCGGTCGACGGCGCCGAGCCGGAGGCTATCCGCGAGGTGCTGGAGTCGGAGATCGAGACGCTCGCCGACCGGCACAAGCAGGGCCGGCAGCTCTTCGAGAACCTCGCGAAGTACGCGCCCGGCTTCGGCATGATTGGCACGCTCATCGGCCTCGTCATCATGCTCAACCACATGGACGACCCGTCGCGCATCGGGCCGGGCATGGCGGTGGCGCTGCTCACGACGTTCTACGGCGCCGTGCTGGCTTACGCGGTGTTCGGGCCGCTGGCCGACAAGCTGGCCTCGCGGAGCCGAGAGGAGTTGCTTCTGAAAGAGATCATCATCCGCGGGGTCATGTCGATCCAGTCGGGCGACAACCCCCGCGTCGTGGAGCAGAAGCTGAACGCGTTCCTGCCGGCGCACCTGCGCACCGAGCGCGAACGCCGGACGCTGCGCAAGGCGGCCTGAGGACGACATGATTCGAGCCCGCGCGACGATCGACGAGAAGCCCGAGGGCGCGCCCCTCTACATGGTCACGTTCGCCGACCTGATGGGGCAGCTCGTGTGCTTCTTCCTCATCCTTGTGTCGATGTCGACCGTGCGCGATGAGAAGTTCCGCAAGATGATGGACTCGATCCGCCAGGCGTTCGGCTACGAGATGGGCCACGAAGTAACGCCCGGCGACGCGAAGCGGACATCGAGCCCGTGGGACGGCGTGGCGGTGGTGACGGCGCCCCGGGCGCACCGGAAGGCGCAGGGAGGCGCGGAGGTGGTCAACGTGAACGGCCGCGAATTCCTCTGCCGCACCGTGCGCGACGGCCGCCGGCTCACCGTGGGCGATCCGGTCGGCTTCGAGGCCGGCGCCGCGGCGATTCCCGACGTGATGCGCGAGGACCTCGACGCCCTCGCGGCGCTGGTGAAGGACTACCCGAACCGCGTCATCGTCTCCGGCCACGTCTCCGCGCAGGAGGCCCGGGACGCCGCGGCCGAGATGGACCTGTCCTTCCGCCGCGCGAAGGCGGTGGGGGATTACATGGAAGAGCGCGGGATCAACCCGAAGCGCATCCGCCTCGAGGCGAGCGGCGCGTCGGACCCCGTGGACACGAACCTGACCGACGACGGCCGGTCGCGGAACCGCCGCGTCGAGATCACCGTGAGCGAAGAGCTCGTCACCAACGTCATCCCGAGGAGGCCCGACCATGACTGAGAGACCCGCCAACAGCGACCGCGCCGCCGTGCCCGCCGCGTCCCGGCCATCGAGCGTGCTGCCTTCGCTCATCGTCGCGGCGCTGAGTTTTCTCATCCTGCTCGGGATGTTCGTGGGCGTGTGGGTGCTGACCTCGCGCCACCCGCTGGCCGCGGCGACGGAGGAGGCGGGCTCAGGACTGGACGCCCCCGAGGCGAACACGGAACTGGTGATGCTGGTGGACAACAATTATTTCGTCGCGCCGATGCCGCCCGCGGGCGACCGCAGCGTGACCTACCAGTACACCATCGCGATCAAGGTGGTGAAGAGCCGCCGCGGCGTCTTCGACCGCCTTGTCGCGGGCGACGGCCGCAACATGCTGAGCGCCGTCCGCGAGCAGGTGCGCAAGATCATCGGCGCCGAGGATTACCTCAAGCTCCGCGCCGAGCAGCTCGACGGCGTCAAGCGGCACATCCGCTTCTACCTCAACGGCCTGATGGACGGCGAGGTGGTGGAAGACGTTATTTTCGACAAATGGAACGTGATTTCCTGAGTGGCTTCATCCCTCTCCTCCTTCAGGGGGAGAGGGCAGGGTGCGGGGGCTGTTGCCGTTCGAGAAACACCTCCTCACCTTTAATCCTCTCCCCCTGGAGGGGGAGAGGTAGAAGAGGAAGCGGAAGACGAGGGATAAAGCCATGACGGACGAGAAGAAGAAGGACGAACAGAAGGCCCCGGCGGCCCCGGCCGAGCTGAAGGACGTGGGGGCGGGCAAGCCTTCGGGCGGCGCCGGGTCGATCGACATGCTCATGGACGTGTCGCTCAACGTCCGCATCGAGCTGGGCCGCACGCACATGACGGTCGAGGAGATCGTCAACCTCCAGGGTGGCTCGGTGGTGACGCTCGACCGCCTGGCGGGGGAGCCGGTGGACGTGCTGGTGAACAATAAGCTCGTCGCGCGCGGCGAAGTGCTTGTCTTGAACGATAAGTTCTGCATCCGTGTTACGGAGATCGTGACGCCCGAGCAGCGCGCGAACGCGACGAAGGGCTGACGGAGAAGGCATGACTACGCGACGTTCCATCCTGATGCTCCTCGTCGTCGCGGCGCTGGCGGTTTCGGCCTCGGCGTCTGCGCAGGAAGCCCCGGCGAAGAAGGACGCTCCGGCCTACGCGGGCAAGACCGCGGGCGACCTGCTCAAGGACTCCGGGGACTCGGAGAAGACGGCTCCCCCGACGCTGCCGGGCCTGGAGACGCTGCTGCGCATGGTGCTCTGGCTGGGCGTCATCATCGTCTTTATCTACGTCTCGGTGTGGCTCATCCGCAAATACGTGCCGTCGGCGCGCGGGGTCTTCGGCGGCGGGCCGCTCAAGATCGTCACGAAGATGCACGTCTCGGCGAAGCAGTCGATCGTGCTGGTGAAGATGGGCAGGCGGTTCGTGCTCGTCGGCGTCACGCCCAACTCGATGACGCCGCTGTCGGAGATCACCGATCCCGAGGAGGCGAAGCGCCTCACGGAAGACCTGGCCGCGGGGCAGGACGGACACGGCTCGAAGTCGTTCCGGGCCGCTCTCGGCGAGGCGCAGGCGGAGCAGGCGAAGGCCTCCTCCGGCGACGCCCAGGTCGGCGAAGTGAAGAAGGAACTCGACGACGTCCGGCGCAAGGTGAGCTGGTGGCGCGGGCAGTCGAAGTCATGAGGGACGGCGGCATGAAGAGCCTGAGAACCATCGGACCGGTCGTCGCGGCGCTCGTCGTTATCCTGGCGTGCGCGCCGGTTTCGGGCGATGTCCCGATCAAGGACTTCACGCTCCCCTCGATCCCGGGCGTCGGCCCGGCCGATACGCCGCAGAAGGTGACGACGACGATCCAGTTGCTGCTGCTGCTGACGGTGGTGTCGCTGGCGCCCTCGATCCTCATCATGACGACCTGCTTCACGCGGATCATCGTGGTGCTGGGACTTCTGCGCCAGGCGCTGGCGACGCAGGGGCTTCCGCCGAATCAGGTGCTGGTGGGACTCGCGCTCTTTCTCACGTTCTTCATCATGACCCCGACCTGGACGCAGGTGAACGACGTGGCGCTGACGCCGCTGATGGACGGCAAGATCACCTCGCGCGAAGCCTACGACCGCGGGATCGTGCCGGTGCGCGAGTTCATGCTCAAGCAGGTCCGCCGCGGCGACCTGGCGCTCTTCGTCAAGATGGCCAAGGTGAAGCCGGAGACGCCCGTCTGCGACCTGCCGACGACGGTGATCATCCCGGCCTTCATCATCTCGGAGTTGAAAACCGCGTTCATCATGGGCTTCGTGCTCTACGTGCCGTTCCTCATCATCGACATGGTCGTCTCGTCGGTGCTGATCTCGATGGGCATGATGATGCTGCCGCCCGTGCTCATCTCGCTGCCGTTCAAGCTGATGCTGTTCGTGGTGGCGGATGGATGGAACCTGGTCGTCAAATCGCTCGTCGAAAGCTTCCACTGACGCCGAGCGGGGAGAGACTGTCTTGGGAAACGTGGACACGGCGGTCGAAGTCGGGCGGCAGGCGCTGATGGTGGCGTTTCTCATCTCGGCGCCGCTCCTGGTGACGGGACTGGTGGTCGGGGTGATCGTCAGCATTCTGCAGGCTGCGACGCAGGTGCAGGAGTTCACGCTGTCGTTCGTGCCGAAGATCCTTTGCATGATGCTGGCGCTCTTCATCTTCCTGCCGTGGATGCTGACGACGCTGGCCGGGTTCACGCAGGAGCTGTTCCAGTCGCTGCCGAAGCTGATTCGATAGTCCGTTGTAGGACAGGCATTCCTGCCTGTCCCGACCTGGTCAGACAGGGATGTCCGACCTACTTGAGCAGGACGCGCCGTGGACCTGACCGATGCTGCCATCCGGGAATTTCTCACCTTCGTGCTGGTGCTCTGCCGGCTGGGGGGGATCTTCATGGTCGCGCCGGTGCTCGGCGGGCCGGCGGTGCCGAAGCGGGTCCGGGCGCTCATTGCCGTGGCGCTTGCCTTCTCGCTGACGCCGATGGTGGCGCCGGTGCCGGAAGCGCCGACCGAGATGTCGAAGCTGGTGCTGGGCGTGCTGGGCGAAGTGGGCATCGGCCTCGTGTGCGGGTTCATCGTGTCGCTCTCCTTCGCCGCGGCGCAGATGGCCGGAGAACTGATCGCGCGGCAGATGGGCGTGAGCCTGGGCGAGATCATGAACCCGCTCTACGAGAGCGAGACGCCGATCTTCGGGCAGTTCTACTTTCTCTTTGCGCTGGTGGTGTTCGTGGCGATCAACGGGCACTACGTGCTGGTGTCGGGCCTGGTCCACTCGTTCGAGCGTGTGCCGCTGATGGGCGCGCACTTCCACGCCGGGATGGCGACGATGATGGGCTCGCTGATGCAGGAGATGTTCGTGCTGGTGATCAAGCTGGCGGCGCCGGCCTTCGCGGCGCTGTTCCTGGTGACGATCGCGCTGGCCCTGGCGGCCCGCGCGCTGCCGCAGGTGAACATCATGTTCGTCGGACTTCCGCTGCCGGTGCTCGTGGGCCTGCTCGTGACCGGCCTCGCGCTCGGCGGCGCCGCGACGCTTCTCGAAAAGCACCTCGACGTCGTGGCGCGGCAGGTGGATGCGGCCGTCCGGTTCATGGCGTCATAGGGAACTCCGCTCATGTCCGAGTATGACTCGACCGAACGCACCGAAGAAGCGACCCCGCGCCGGCTGGAAGAGGCGCGCGAGAAGGGCCACGTTGCGCGGTCGGAGGACCTGAGCACCGCGATCGTGCTGCTGGGGGGGCTCCTGGTGCTGAAGTTCTGGGGGCATTATCCGCTCGACGCGATGATGAGCCTGATGCGCGGGGCGTTCGGGAACCTCGATGTCCGGCAGATGGAAGGGGCCGATCTTTACGCGACGCTCGGTTCGGCGCTTATCTTCCTGCTTCGCGCGTGCGCGCCGGTGATCGCGGGAATCCTCGTGGTGGCGCTCGCCGCGAGCGTCGTGCAGACCGGCTTTCTATTCTCGGCTGACCCGGTGACGCCGAAGATCGAGCGGCTGAACCCGGTCGAGGGCCTGCGCCGGCTCTGGTCGCGCCGGGGGCTCGTGAGGCTTCTCGCCGGGCTCTTCAAGATCGCCGTCGTCGGCCTCGTTGCGGGATTCGCCATCCGCGCGCGGCTCGGCGCGTGCGTCAGCCTCTCGGACGCCTCGGCGGAGGACATCTTCGCGTTCGTCGCGTCGAGCACGTTCGACGTCGCGATCAAGGTGGCCATCGCGCTTCTGGCCCTGGCCATCGTGGACTTCGCCTGGCAGCGGTGGCAGTACCTGCAGGATCTGCGCATGACGAAGCAGGAGGTCCGCGACGAGTTGAAGCGCATGGAAGGCGACCCTCTGATGCGCGACCGCCGCCGCCGGATGCAGAGGCGCGTCGCCACGCAGCGGATGATGCACCGCGTTCCCGCCGCCGACGTGGTCGTGACGGCCCCCGACGGCGCCGCCGTGGCGCTGCGATACGACGCGGGCTCGATGGACGCCCCGGCCGTCGTGGCGAAGGGCCGCGGGTATCTCGCCGCGCGCATCCGCGAGACCGCCGAGGACTCGGGAGTCGCCGTCGTCGAGCGCGCGGACCTCGCAAGCGCCCTCGACCGCGCCTGCGACGTGGGCGCCGCGGTGCCGCAGGGGTTGTTCGAGTCTGTCGCCGAGGTCCTCGCCTACGTTCGCGAGGCCGGCCGCATGAAGGATTCCCGCCGCGCGCTGAGCGTGGCTTGAACGAAGGATAGCCGTGGCCGATTCCGTCGTCATCCCGGATTCGTCGAGTTCGCGCGCGGGCCGCCGCGGGTTGATCATGGCCATGATCATCGTGGCGCTGCCGCTCGTCATCATCGCCAAGCTGCCGACGCACCTCATGGACGTGCTGCTCTCGGTGAACCTGACGCTGAGCGTGCTGATCCTGCTGACGGTGATCTACGTCAAGCGGCCGCTCGAGTTCTCGGTCTTTCCGTCGCTGCTTTTGATCACGACGCTCTTCCGCGTGGTGCTGAACATTGCGGCGACGCGGCTCATCCTGACGAACGCGCGCGATCAGGGCGACCTCGCCGCCGGCTCGGTTATCCGCGCGTTCGGCGTGTTCGTCTCGGGCGACAGCGCGGTGGTCGGGTTCATCATCTTCGCGATCCTGATCATCGTGCAGTTCGTCGTCATCACGAAGGGCGCCACGCGCATCAGCGAGGTGGCGGCGCGATTCACCCTCGACGGGATGCCGGGCAAGCAGATGGCCGTGGACGCGGACCTGAACGCCGGGCTCATCACGGAGTCGGAGGCGCGCGCGAGGCGCTCGGAGATCTCGCGCGAGGCCGATTTCTACGGGGCCATGGACGGGGCCTCGAAGTACGTCCGCGGCGACGCGATTGCGGGAGTGCTTATCGTCGTCATCAACATTGTGGGCGGGCTCCTTATCGGGATGCTCCAATACGGCTTCCCGCTCGACAAGGCGCTCAGCACCTACACGATCCTCACCGTGGGCGACGGCCTCGTGACGCAGCTCCCGGCGTTCATCATCTCCATCGCCGCGGGCCTCATCGTCACGCGCGCCGGGTCGCAGTCGAACCTCGGCGAGGAGATGGCTTCGCAGCTTACGAGCCACCCGAAGGCGCTCGGCATCGCGGCGGCGTTCGTCGCGCTCCTCGCCTTCACGGGCCTTCCGTGGTACGTGATGTTTTCGCTCGCTGCCGCGTGCGGATTGCTGGCGATGAGCGTGGCCCGCGCCCAGACCGCCCGCCGCGCCGGCGCCGCCCGGGAGGCCGAGAAGAAGCTTGAGCCCGCGAAGACGCCTGCGCCCGAGAAGGTCGACCTGCGCGTCGACCCGCTGGAGCTCGAAGTCGGCTACGGCCTCATCCGCCTCGTCGACCCCAAGCAGGGCGGCGACGTCCTGGAGCGCGTGCAGACGCTGCGCCGGCGCATGGGCGCGGAGCTGGGCATCGTCGTCCCGGCCATCCGCATCCGCGACAACGTGCAGATCGAGGCCAACGGCTACCGCATCTCCATCCGCGGCAACCGCCTGGCGTCGGGCACCGCGATTCCCGGGCACTTCCTCGCGGTCGATTCCGGCCAGACGACGGGCGTCGTTTCCGGCACGCCTTCGAAGGAGCCGGCGTTCGGGTTGCCCGCGGTCTGGGTCACGCCCGGCAACCGCGATCGCGCCGAGTCGCTCGGATACACCGTGGTGGACGCGGCGACGGTCATCTCCACGCATCTTACGGAACTGATCAAGCGCCACGCGGGCGAGCTGCTTTCGCGCGAGGACGTGCAGAAGCTGATCTCCGACGTGAAGCAGACCGCGCCGACGGTCGTCGAGGAACTCATCCCCGCGCGGCTTTCGGTCGGCGAGGTGCAGAAGGTTCTGCAGAACCTTCTGGCCGAGGGCGTGTCGGTGCGCAACCTCGAACTCATCCTCGAGACGCTCGGCGACTGGGCGGGGAAGACGCGCGACACGGAGCTTCTCACCGAATACGTCCGCGCGGCGCTGGCCCGCGGCATCTGCTCGAAATACGCCGACGGCGAAGGACGGCTCTTCGTGGCGACGCTCGACCCGGCGATGGAAGACGCCATCGCCCGCGGCATCGAGCCCGGCGAATCGCTCGCGAAGCCGACACTTTCGCCCGCCTCCGCGCGGCGGATCGTGCAGTCGGTCGCGAAGGAGGCCGCGAAGCTCTCGGCTGCGGGACATGCGCCGGTAATGCTGGCCTCCGCGGAAATCCGGCCGCACGTGAGGAAGCTGGCCGCGCAGGACGTGCCGGGCCTGGTGGTGCTCTCCTATCATGAGATCGTTCCCGACGTCAAGGTCGAGTCCCTTGGAATGGCGGTGATGGAATGAAAGTCAAGACTTTTCACGCGCGCAGCCTGCCGGAGGCGCTGGCCCGGGTGAAACGCTCGTTCACCGGCGACGCGGTGATCCTTTACACCAAGTCCGTCCGCGCGCCGGGCCTCATGGGCTTCTTCGGACGCCAGGTGGTCGAGGTCGCCGCCGCGACGGACGTGCCGCGCGAGAGCGCCGAGGCCGCTCCCGCCTCCGCCCCCGCGATGGCTGCGGTTGCCGCTTACCGGCGTCGCGAAGCTCCGGCCGCCGACGAGACGCTTGGGAAGCTCCGCGAGGAGATCGCCGGCATCCGCGGCGCCCTCGATGAACTCGTGAAGTTGAACGTTCCGCCGAGCGTCGCGGGGCTGCCGGAGCCGGTGATGGAAGGCTACGTTGCGCTCGTCCGGCACGGCGTCGCCGAGACGCTCGCCACGGACGTGGCGCGGGCGGCTGCGGGCCTCAGCGACCCGGCGGCCGTGAAGGAGCGCATGACGCAGGAACTGGCCTCGCGCGTGAAGGTGGCGGGCGGCATCGAGACGAGCGGTCGGCGCAAGGTCGTCGCGCTCGTCGGCCCGACGGGCGTGGGCAAGACGACGACCATTGCGAAGATCGCCGCCGAGTTCAAGGTGCGCCGGCGACAGCGCGTGGCGCTCATCACCATTGACACCTACCGCATCGCCGCGGTGCAGCAACTCCAGACGATTGCGGACATCATCCAGGTGCCGCTCTCGACGGTGCTGACGGTGGGGGACCTGAAGGAGGCGCTCGCGGGGTTGCGCAATTACGACCTCGTGCTCATCGACACGGCGGGCCGCAGCCAGCGCGACGAGTTGAAGATGTTCGACCTCGACGCGTTCGTCAAGGCCGCGGGCGCCGACGAAGTGCATCTCGTCATCAGCGCCGCGGCGGGGCTCGGCAACATGAACGAGGTGATCGAACGCTTCCGGCCGCTGGGGCCGACGCGGCTCATCGTGACGAAGGTGGACGAGGCCGAGGCGCTGGGGCGCATTGCGAGCGTGTCGAGCGCAAGCGACCTGGGCCTTTCGTACCTGACGACCGGGCAGGACATTCCGAACGACATCGAAGTCGCCTCGGCCGAGCGCGTGGCCGCCATGGCGTGGGAGCGATAACGTGATTCAGGACCAGGCGACAGCCCTGAGACAGCTTGTGCGCGAGGCCGGCGTGATGACCCAGGCGCCGCGGCGCGAGAACTTCGCGCAGGTGCGCCGCGCCTGCAAGGTCGTCGCCGTGACGAGCGGCAAGGGCGGCGTCGGCAAGACGTCCCTCGCGGTGAACCTCTCGATCGCCTGCGCGCAGATGGGCAAGCGCGTGACGCTGGTGGATTTCGACCTGGGCCTGGCGAACGTGGACGTGGTGATGGACCTGAGACCGACCTCGAACCTGTCACACGTCGTGATGGGGCGGATGCGCCTCGGCGACGTGGCGGTCGAGTCCGAGGGCGTGCGCGTGGTGCCGGGGGCGTCGGGGCTGAGGGAACTGGCGAACCTGGGCGCGGCGGAGCGCGAAGACCTGATCGGCGGGCTGGCGGCGCTGGAGGCGACGAGCGACCTGTTGATTATCGACACGGGCGCGGGGATTTCGGACAACGTCGTGCGCGTGGCCGCAGCGGCCGACGAGGCGCTGATCGTGTGCACGCCCGAGCCGACGTCGATCCTCGATGCCTACGCGACGATCAAGATGATTGCGCGCGACCTGAACCACGCGACGGTGCGTCTCGTGGTGAACATGGCCGAATCGCGCGAAGAGGCCGACCGCGTGTCCGAGACCGTGGCCGACGTGAGCCGCAGGTTCCTGGGCCTCACGGTCGACCGTCTTGGCTTCATCCCGAAGGACGAGCACGTCGCCCGTGCCGTCCGCGAGCGCCGGCCGTTCGAGGCGCAGTATCCGAAATGCCCCGCCAGCGCCGCGGTGCGCGGGCTCGGCCGCATGATCGTCCACGGCCGCGCCGATCGTCCGGTCGAGCGCGATGGGTTCTTCCGCCGGATGGCGCGGGCGTTGGGCGCAGGGCAGGAGGCATAGCGTGATCACGGCGCGGCGCACCTCGGCGATCCTGGGCACCCTCGCGTTTCTCTACGTGGGCGCGGCGGGGCTGGTGCAGGGGACGTCGGTGGAGTGGACGCTGCTGCGGGCGCTGATCGCGCTCGTGGCGTTCGCGGTGCTCGGCTACGTGGCGGGGCTTGTGGGCTCTGCGATAGCGCGAGACGCGGCGAAGACGGAGCGTGACCGGCGCGTGGCCGAGGCCAAGCGCGAGGAAGCATCGCTCTCAGCCGTCCGGCCCCGGGGGGCCGGCGGTTCCAATGAGACTTATTGACCGGCAATCATGGGTAGGGGTTCCTTACTGACAGGGGGGAGCAATGAGTGACGAGGAAATGCAGCAGTTGTTCGTGACGTATCGGTCGGAGCGCACGACGGAGATCCGCAACCGGCTCATCGAGGGCTATCTGCCCCTCGTGAAGTCCGTGGCGGAGCGCCTGCACTCCAAGATGCCGCGAGAGGTCGAACTCGACGACCTCATGAGCGAAGGCATCTTCGGGCTGATGGACGCCATCGAGGCGTTCGACCCGGATCGCGGGGTGAAGTTCGAGACGTTCTCGAACCAGCGCATCAAGGGGGCGATCCTCGACAAGCTCCGGTCGCTGGACTGGGTGCCCCGGCTTGTGCGCTCGCGCCGTCACAAGATCGAGGACGCCTACAAGCAGTTCGAGATCAAGTTCGGCCGCATCCCCAGCGACGACGAACTGGCGGGAGAGATGAACATCTCCTCCGACGAGTTCCTCGAACTGGCGAAGTCGGCCACGGCGACCGGGATCATCTCGCTCAACCGGAAGTACTACGAGACCGAGGGCGCCAAGGCGGTCAGCGAGATCGACATCGTCGAGGACGGGCGCATCGAGGACCCGACCGAGCGCATGCAGCGCCAGGACGTCCGCGAACTGGTCACGCGCGGCCTCAACCAGAAGGAGCGCCTCGTCATCATCCTCTACTACTACGAGGAAATGACGATGAAGGAGATTGGCTCCGTCCTCAAGCTCAGCGAGTCCCGCGTTAGCCAGATGCACGCGAGCATCCTGCTCAGGCTTCAGAAGCAGCTCCGGGCGCGGCGCGGCGATTTTGCCGCGTAGCCTTTAATGTAGGGGGGGACCTATGTGTCCCCCCGTGTTGCTGTTGTTTCGTTCCGCGTGTGTCGTCTTCGGCATCTGACGAGCCGAGAAGAAGCGCGGGGCCACACATAGGTGGCCCCCTACAGGAGAGGAAGAGGTGAAGAGGCCATGACGTTCGATGTCAAGCGGGTCAGCGAGGCGCGCTATGCGGGGCGGGTGCGTGAAACGGCCCTGAACCAGGAGCGCGCCGACGACAAGGAGCGTCTCGCGGAGCTGGAGGAGTTCGTCCGCCGGCACCGCAAGGCGCCGCCGCGCGAGGACTCCGTCGAACTGGAGTCTCCCCCCGCGACGCCCGCGAAGTCCGAGTCCCCGTCTCCTCCCGCGCCGGCCCCCAAGCCGGCCGAGCCCAAAGAGGACCACCTCGACATCACGGTCTGACATCATGGAGAGGCGGCATCGATGCTCATCAGGCTATTGAGGATCGCAATCATCCCGGCTGTGTTTGCCGCTGTTTTCGCGGTCGCCGCGTACTGCTGGCCGGCCCCGGCCGCCGCGCCCAAGGGCAAGAACGACGCCCTGTCGTCGATCCGCCGGCAGGTCGTCGCCATCGAGAACGGGACCGTGTCGTGCCGCCGCGTCGAGCGCGAACTCGATTGGGATGTGTCGGCCGAAGGCTCCTGCCTCACGGCGTTCTTCAAGGGCAAATCGCTCGTGAAGATCGTCGCGCGCTTCTACGGCGAGATGGGGTGCATGGTGGAGGAATACTATTACTCGGGCAATTCGCTGATCTTCGTCCTTCGCACGTCCTTCCTCTACGACGAGCCCATCGGCTGCGCGGATGCCGACGGCGGCGAGGTTCTAAAGCCCAAGGTCGTCTCGCGAACCACCGACCGTTTCTACTTTCAGGGTGTCCGTCTCGTGCGATGGGACGGGCACAAGCTGCGCGACTTTGACTGGACCGGCGGCAACCCCTCCGACGAGCGCACCCGCCTCCTCGACTCCTCCCGCAAGCTCCGCAAGGAAGCCCTCGCCGCCTCCTCTCGCCGGAACTGACCGATAAATAGGGACGCGAGCTATCTATGTCGTTTTCCTAGACGGTCTCCTTTTGGCAAATCCCCTGCGTATAGCGCAGAATAAATAGC
>JBBIVY010000039.1:0-1657 GCA_037439485.1 Planctomycetota bacterium
GCGACAGGGAACGAGCGAGACGGTCATGATCAAGGCATACACGCTGGAGCAGGGACGCGCGGTTGAGGCGCCGGAGGGGGCGGGGTCGATTTACCTCGTGACGGACCCGACGCCGGAGGAACGCGCGAGGCTCATCGGCGAGTTCCACATCGACGAGCACAACCTGATTTCGACGCAGGATCCCAACGAGCTGCCGCGCCTCGAGCTCGACGTGGACCACCTCGTGGTGATCTTCAAGCACCCGAAGCGCTACAACGCCTCGGACAACTTCGTCTTCCGCATCGACGCGGTGGGGCTTTTCCTCTTCAAGGACAAGCTGATCATCATCGCGCCGGCCGACATGGAGTGCCTGGAGGGCCGCGCCTTCGCGAAGGTGCCGAACCTGCAGTTCCTCTTCCTGCGCGTCCTCTCCGCCTGCATCACGCACTTCGTCTCGCACCTCGGCGTCATCAACGACATCACCAACGAGCTGGAGTCGAAGCTCGTCACCGCGATGGAGAACCGAACGCTGCTCCTCATGTTCGCCATCGAGAAAAGCCTGGTCTATTACGTCAACGCCATCAGCGCGAACGGCCGCGTCATCGAGAAGCTGAAGGCCAACGCGCGGAACACCCAGACCGGCGGCCTCACGCCCGAGATGCTGGAATACGTCGACGACCTCGCCATCGACAACGCCCAGTGCCTCGAGCAGGCCCAGGTCTACGCCAACGTCCTCACCGGGCTCATGGACGCCCGAGCCTCCGTCGTCAACAACAACCTCAACGTCCTCATGAAGCGCCTCACCATCATCAACGTCGTCTTCATGCCGCTCAACGTCCTCGCCGGCATCGGCGGCATGTCCGAGTACACCATGATGACCCACGGCATTTCCTGGCCCATCGCCTACGCCGCGTTCACCCTCGGCCTCGGCGTCATGGGCCTCGTGACGTACCTCGTCCTGCGGCGCATGGAGAAGCGATCGATCCTGCGATGACGCCGCACTACTTCGGCGGCTCGTAGGGCTTGCCGGTCCACTGGAGGAAGAGGTCGCTCAGGCGGACGAGGAGCGTGTCCATGGCCTTGGCGCTGTCGCCGGAGAGCGTGGCGCGGAGGCGGAGGAGGTTTTCCGCCATGGGCGTCTCCCAGCCGAGGCTGAGCGTGTAGAGTTTCTTTCCGCCGGAGATCTGGATGTTGTAGCACGGCCCGGCGGGCGCCGCCGGACGCCAGTCGGGCTTGGTGATGTCCTGAGCCCTCGCGAGTATCTCCGACTCGGCCAGCGCGCCGATGAGCTTCCCCGCCGTCTCCTTGTCCATCGTCGCGAAGAGCTCGGTCCCATGCGACTTGCCGTGCTCCGCCGCCGGGCCCGCCAGGAGCAGCCGGTAGTACGGCTTGCCCGCCTCTTCGGGGCCGTGGTAGCGCAGGTAGACCGTGAGGTGCTCCGCGTCGGCCTTGAGCAGCGCCGTCCGGTCGACGAGCGCCTTCGGATCCGCCGCGGGCGGCGCCGCTTTGCCCGTCCCCGGCTTGGCCCCCTCCGCAAACGCCATCGCGCACACCAGCCCCGCGAGCGTCGCCGTCCATATCATCCGTCGCATAGTCCGACTCCTTTCATCCGAAGAAGACCCGCCCGGCCCGTCCGGGCCCTTCGGCTCACGCCGTGGGTTTCGCCGCCCCGCCGGCG
>JBBIVY010000039.1:1757-27323 GCA_037439485.1 Planctomycetota bacterium
CCCGGCCCGTCCGGGCCCTTCGGCTCACGCCGTGGGTTTCGCCGCCCCGCCGGCGAAGCGCGCCGAGCACGAGCCATGCGGCCACAACGACGGCGAGGGTGATGCCGGTGAAGACGAGCTTGTTGGTGAGAAGGCGCTCGAATTCGAGCGGGCTTCCGGCGAACCGGAACGACGGACTCGACCACCAAATCATCTCGACCGCGCCCGACATCACGAAGGCCATCCCCAGCCAGGGCGCGAACCGGTAGATGAGGCCGCCCAGAACGAAGAGCCCCAGCCCGAAGGCCCAGAAGACCCGCAGCTCGCGGATCTGCTCGGCGCGGTTCTCCCAGTCGCGGATGCCCTCGCGGAGCATCTCCTCGCGCTCGTAATCCTTCGCGTGCTCCGAGCGGAAGGATTCCTCCAGCGTCCGCAGCCGCCGGGAGGAGTCCTCAGTGTTCTTGTCCTCCTCGACCTTCACCTTCGCCTTGATCTCCTCGTCGAGCGTGTCCTTCGCCTTCCGGGCCGGCGCGTACATCGCGTCGAGTTCCGCGAGCGACTGCGCCGCCTCGATCTGCCGCCTTAGCTCTGCGGTCTCCTTGTCGTACTTGTGCAGCACGGACGAGGTCGACTCGAAGTACTTCACGTAGACGTGCCGCACGCCCTGCGTCGTGAGGATGAGGATCGTCACGAGCATCGCCACCGTCTGCAGGACCTTCATGGCCAGCCCTCCTTTTGCCTATGCGGCTTATGTGCTGCTTATGTGGCGCACGCGCCTCATTTCCGCGGGCGATGGAAATCCTGAAGCGCGCGGACGGTGAGTTCGCCGCTCTTGAGCGCGGCGAGGCCGGTGACGACGGCCTTGGCGGCGGAGAGGTTCGTGATGCAGGGGATCTGGTGGGTGACGGTGAACCCGCGGATGCGCGCCTCGTCGGTGTGCGGCCCGCGGCGCGACGGGGTGTTGATGACGAGGAGCACCTCGCGGTTCTTCATCTTGTCGAGGATGTTGGGACGCGAGCCTTCCTGGATCTTGGGGATGCGTTCGGCCTCGATGCCGCAGGCGTTGAGGGCCTGCCAGGTGCCGCCGGTGGAGATGATGTGGAAGCCGAGGTTCTTCAGCCGCCTCGCCACCTCGGGCACCTGCGGCTTGTCGCTGTCGCGCACGCTGATGAACACCGAGCCCGCCGTCGGCAGCACGAGCCCCGCCGCGATCATCGCCTTTGCCAGCGCCGGGCCGATGCGCGTGTCGATGCCCATCACCTCGCCCGTCGAGCGCATCTCGGGGCCCAGGATGATGTCCGAGCCCGGGAACCGCTCGAACGGGAAGACCGACGCCTTCACCGCGACGTGGCGGATGTCCGGGTCCTGCATCACGCCCAGCTCGTCGAGCGTCCGGCCCGCCATGACCTTGGCCGCGATGCGCGCGAACGGCACGCCCGTCGCCTTGCTCACGAACGGCACCGTGCGCGAGGCCCGCGGGTTGACCTCCAGCACGTAAAGCACGTCGCCCTTCACCGCGTACTGGATGTTCATCAGCCCGACGACGCCGATCTCCTTCGCCAGCGCCCGCGTCGCGTCCTTGATCTCCTCCACCATCGCCCGCTCCAGCGAGTGCGGCGGAATCGTCATCGTCGCGTCGCCCGAGTGCGTGCCGGCCTCCTCGACGTGCTCCAGCACCCCGGCGATGACCGTCCGGCGCCCATCGCAGACGGCGTCCACGTCCACCTCGATGGCCTCCTGCAGGAAGCGGTCGATGAGGACGGGGTGCTCGGGCGAGACGTCCGCGGCGAGGCGCATGAAGGCGCGAAGCTCGTCGTCGTCGTTGGCCACGTCCATCGCGCGGCCGCCCAGCACGAACGACGGGCGCACGACCACGGGATATCCGATGCGCTCGGCCACCGCGATGGCCTCCTCCACCGTGAACGCGGTGCCGTTCTCGGGCTGGCGCAGGCCGACCTTGTCCAGGAGGCGCTTGAACAGCTCCCGGTCCTCCGCGCGGTCGATCGCCTCGACCGACGTGCCCAGGACCTTCACCCCCGCCGCCTCGAGCCGGCGCGACAGGTTCAGCGGCGTCTGCCCGCCGAGCTGCACGATGGCGCCCACGGGTTTCATGCGCTCCCAGATGTTCAGCACGTCTTCGTGCGTCAGCGGCTCGAAGAAGAGGTGGTTCGACGTGTCGTAGTCGGTGGACACCGTCTCCGGGTTCGAGTTCACCATGATCGTCTCGAACCCCATTTCGCGCAGCGCGAACGAGGCCTGCACGCAGCAGTAGTCGAACTCGATGCCCTGCCCGATGCGGTTCGGGCCGCCGCCGAGGATCATGATGCGGGGCTTGGTGCCGATGCGGACCTCGTCCTCCTCCTCCCACGTCGAGTAGTAATACGGCGTGTAGGCCTCGAACTCCGCGGCGCAGGTGTCCACGAGCTTATAGGTCGGGAGAATGCCGAAGGCGATGCGCGCCTGGCGCACGGCGTCCGGGTCGCTCTTGACCAGGCGGGCGATCTGCTCGTCGGAGAAGCCCATGCGCTTGGCTTCGCGGAGGGTCTCGCGGTCGAGCTTGTCAACCGACCCCGCGGCGGCGATGTCGTCCTCGAAGTCGACGATCTCCTGGATGTTGTCGAGGAACCACGGGTCGATGCCGGTGAGGGAGGAGATTTCGTTGGTGGACATGCCGTGCTTGAAGGCGTAGCGGACGTAGAAGATGCGCTGGTCGTTGGCGCGGGCGAGGACGCGTCGGACCTCGTCGACGGGCGGAAGGGCGCCCTTGAGCGCGAGGTCCTTCTTGTCGCAGCCGAGCCCGGCGCGGCCGATTTCGAGCGAGCGCAGGGCCTTCTGCAGCGCTTCCTTGAACGTCCGGCCGATGCTCATCGCCTCGCCGACGGACTTCATCCGCGTCGTCAGGCGGTCGTCGGTGTCGGGGAACTTCTCGAACGTCCAGCGCGGGGTCTTCACCACGCAATAGTCGATGGCCGGCTCGAAGCAGGCCGGGGTCTCGCGCGTGATGTCGTTGGAGATCTCGTCGAGCGTGTAGCCCACGGCGAGCTTCGCGGCGAACTTGGCGATGGGGAAGCCGGTGGCCTTGGAGGCGAGCGCGGAGCTGCGCGAGACGCGCGGGTTCATCTCGATGACGACCATGCGTCCTGTGCCGGGATGCACGGCGAACTGGATGTTGGAGCCGCCGGTGTCGACGCCGATCTCGCGCATGATGGCGATCGACGCGTTGCGCATGAGCTGGTATTCCTTGTCCGTCAGCGTCTGCGCGGGGGCCACGGTGATGGAGTCGCCGGTGTGGATGCCCATCGGGTCGAGGTTCTCGATGGAGCAGACGATGACGACGTTGTCCTTGCGGTCGCGCATCACCTCCAGCTCGAACTCCTTCCACCCGAGGCAAGACTCCTCGATGAGGATCTCGTGGATCATCGAGAGTTCGAGGCCCTCGGAGACGATCTGCTCGAACTCGTCGACGTTGTAGGCGACGCCCCCGCCCTTGCCGCCCAGCGTAAACGACGGGCGGATGATCGCGGGGAAGCCGACGACGTCGCGCGCCTTCCGGGCCTCGTCCATCGTCCGCGCGACCGCGCTTTTGGGCAGGTCGAGGCCGATGCTCCTCATGCACCGGGCGAACAACTCGCGGTCCTCGGCCTTCTTGATGCTCTCGACGGAGGCGCCGATCATCTCGACGTTGAATTTCTCGAGCACGCCCATCTCGTGGACGCGCACCGCGGTGTTGAGGCCGGTCTGCCCGCCGAGCGTGGGCAACAGCGCGTCCGGCCGCTCCGCCTCGATGACCTTCGCCAGCATCTCAGGGGTCACCGGCTCGATGTAGGTCCGGTCGGACATGTCCGGGTCGGTCATGATGGTGGCGGGGTTGGAATTGAGGAGGATGACCTTGTAGCCTTCCTCCCTCAGCGCCTTGCAGGCCTGGGTGCCGGAGTAGTCAAACTCGCACGCCTGGCCGATGACGATGGGGCCCGAGCCGATGATCAGGATGTTCGAGAGGTCGGTGCGTTTGGGCACAGACTGTCTCCGTGAGGGACGTTCACCAGATGCAGCGTGTTTTCCGGGTTGTTTCAGGTGGGTCCCCGAAATCGGGGAACCCGTACCAGCTTAGCAGAACGCGCCGGGGCGTCAAGGGAAAATACCGCGGGGAAATTCCAAGTTCCAAGGCTCAAGTTCCAATGAAATTCCAAGCGCCAAGTTCCAAATAAGAGGGAAGAGCGCGCCCGGAGACTCCGTTTGAAGTTTGAGATTTGAGGGTTCATTGAAAATTGGTGATTGGGATTTGAAACTTGTCTGCCGGGAAGCCCGCCGGTCCATTGACTTTCGCCTGGGAGCCGCTATACTGTGTCAAGTCCGTCGAGCCCCGGCGGCATTTGAGGCCCGAAATGAACGACGAAATCCGAAAGCACGTGGCGGCGCTTGAGTCCCGGTTTGTTCACCTCCGGGATTCTCTTTGACCTCGCCGGCAAGCTCACCGAGAAGGCCGATATCGAAAAGCGCATGTCCGGGTCCGACTTCTGGCTCGACCAGATCAAGGCCCAGGAGATCGTCGGCCGTCTGAAATCGCTCAACCGCCTCCTCGAACCGCTCCAGGCGCTCGACAAGGCCGTCGAGGAAGTGACGCTCCTCGTCCAGATGGTCGCCGAGACCCCCGACCCCGAGCTGGAGAAGGAGCTGGAGACCAAGGCCGCCGCCGCGGAGGACGCCTTCGAGAAGTTCGAGCTGGTGCAGATGATGAGCGGGCCGGACGACGCGCGGAACGTCTTCTTCTCCATCCAGGCCGGCGCGGGCGGCACCGAATCGTGCGACTGGGCCGAGATGCTTCTCCGCATGTATTCCAAGTGGTTCGAGCGCCAGGGCTTCGCCGTCGGCATGATCGACACCACCCCCAACGAAGGTGCCGGCATCAAGTCCATCACCCTCGACGTCCGCGGGCCCATGGCCTACGGCTACCTCAAGAGCGAAATCGGCGTCCACCGGCTCGTGCGCATCTCGCCGTTCGACGCCAACAAGCGACGGCATACGTCCTTCGCCTCCGTCGACGTCATCCCGCAGCCCGACGAGGAGGCCGAGATCACCGTCGCCGAGTCCGACATCGAGCTGGAGTTCTACCACTCCGGCGGCGCCGGCGGCCAGCACGTCAACAAGACCGCGTCCGCCGTGCGCGTGAGGCACATCCCGACGGGCATCGTCGTCTCCTGCCAGCAGGAGCGATCGCAGCACAAGAACCGCAAGATGGCGCTCAAGATCCTCACCGCGCGCCTCCGCCGCATCGAGGAGGACAAGCTCAACGCCGACATCGCCAAGATGTACGGCGAGAAGGGCGAGATCGCCTTCGGCAACCAGATCCGCTCCTACGTCCTCCAGCCGTACCAGATGATCAAGGACCACCGCACCGACGTCCAGACCGGCGACGTCGAAAAGGTGCTCGACGGCGGGCTGGACACGTTCATCATGGCGTATCTGAGAAGCAAGCTGGGGAAGTGATAGCGCGAAGAATCAAATGAGAGCCCCGTCCGGGGCGATTGGTATTAGCCTCGGGCGCAAGCCCGTGGTGGGGGAGAGCGAATTCCTCCCGGTCTTTTTCTTTTTCGAGCCCCCGTAGGGGGCGATTGAACCGTGCGACGTCCGCTTCAATCGCCCCGTCCGGGGCTCTTCGTGATATCGCGACGCGCCCCACGGGCTTGCGCCCGAGGCTATAACCAGACGCCCCCTGCGGGGGCTACGAAACCGCAAAAGTCTCACGGAGAAAGACATGAACGCCGAACCGCTCAGTTGCTCGGACCCGGAAATCTTCCAGGCGATTTACCGCGACACGCTGCGCCAGCAGGATCACCTGGTGCTCATCGCGTCGGAGAACTACGTCTCCGAGGCGGCGCTCGAGGCGCAGGGCTCCGTGCTGACGAATAAGTACGCGGAAGGGTATCCCGGGAAGCGATACTACGGCGGCTGCGAGTGGGTGGACGTGTGCGAGCGCCTGGCGGTCGAGCGCGCGAAGATGATCTTCGGCGCCGAACACGCCAACGTGCAGCCGCACTGCGGCTCCAGCGCCAACATGGCTGTCTACCTCGCCGCCATCAAGCCCGGCGACGCCGTCCTCGGCATGAGCCTGGCGCACGGCGGGCACCTGACGCACGGCTATAAGCTCAACCTTTCGGGCCAGTTCTACAAGTTCCACTCCTACGGCGTCGCCAAGGAGACCGAGCGGATCGATTACGCCGAGGTGCGCAGGATCGCGAAGGAGATCAAGCCGAAGCTGATCGTCGCCGGGTCGAGCGCGTATCCGCGGGCGATCGACTTCGCGAAGTTCGCCGAGATCGCCCGCGAGGTCGGCGCGCTCCTCATGAGCGACATCGCCCACATCGCCGGGCTCATCGCCGCGGGGCTTCACCCGGACGCCGTGGGCCCCAGCGACTTCGTCACCGGCACCACGCACAAGACCATGCGCGGCCCGCGCGGCGGGTTCATCCTCTGCAAGAAGAAGTACGCCGACGCGGTCGACCTCGCCGTCTTCCCGGGCATCCAGGGCGGCCCGCTGATGCACGTCATCGCGGCGAAGGCCGTGAGCTTCCGCGAGGCGCTCCATCCGCACTTCCGCGCCTACCAGCGGCAGATCGTCGCCAACGCGAAGGTGCTCGCCGAAGGGCTCATGAAGCGCGGCTACCGGCTCGTCTCGGGCGGCACCGACAACCACCTGATGCTCGTGGACCTCTCGAGCGCCGGGATCACCGGCGTCGAGGCCGAACAACGCCTCAACGCCCGCGGGATCATCTGCAACAAGAACCTCATCCCGTTCGACAAGCGCAAGGCCGCCGAGGCCTCCGGCATCCGCCTCGGCACCCCCGCGATCACCACCCGCGGCCTCAAGGAAGCCGAGATGGAAGTCCTCGCCGACTGCATCCACAAGGTGCTCTCCAAGGGCGAAGACGCCGCCGTCCAGGACGAGGTGCATTCCAAGGTCCTCGACCTGTGCAAGACGTTCCCGATCTATCGCAACGTCGTCGCCCGCCACGAGCAGATGATGGCGGTGTGATTCTTCTTGATTCTTTTGTGGGGGGGGGCCATGTGTCCCCCCGTTCTTCTTCTTTCAGGCCCTGGCGGCCCCAAACGGCCGCGCCGCATTGAGATTTTTCCGCGAATCTCGCGACAGGACCCGTACACTATAATATAATAGGTAGAGGGAAGGGCCGCGTCGGGGGCCTGCGGCCGGGGGAGAAAGAGATGAGCAAGTTCCAGGAATTCGAGGCATCCCTGTTCGGGATGCTCGTCACGAAGTGCAATGCCGATTGCCAGTGCCTCGCGCAGCTTGTATCCCTGAAGGACCTGCACGGGCGGCGGCTCGTGGAACGCGTCCTCGAGATGAAGCTCGTCGACGAGGGGCGGCTGTCGCGGCTCATCAGCCAGTACTGGGAGCTGCCGTGGGTGGACGTCGCGTTCCCCTACCGGCATTTCCTCGTCCACTTTAACCGGCCCGTCCTCGACCTGCTGGCGCACGACCTCTTACCGCTGGAGTTCCACGCGGACGAAGTGACGGCGGTCGGCTATTACGTGCCATCGGACCACGTCGTGCGGGAGATCGAGGACGCGCGGGGGGTGCGGCTGAAGATCTACATCGCGGAGATGACGCCGGTGAAGGAGGCGCTGCTGCGGCTGGGCGAAGAGGTGAAGCGGTTCGAGAAGTCCGAGCCGGTGGAGTGCGCCGAGGACAAGGAGCTGTTCTTCAAGGTAACCGACGAAGGCTGGCCGGCCCGCGTGCGCGAACGCATCGCCGGCGGCACCGTCCTCATCGAGTTCCACCGCGACCGTACGCTCATCAAGACCGTCGAGTCCCTCGACCCCACCGAGCCCGACGTCGTCCGCCAACTCCTCCTCGGCAAGTCCATGACCGCCGCGGTGCCGCCCGGCTCCGACCTCCGCAAATACGCCGGCGATTTCGTCGACACCGTCGGCTACTTCGACGGCGAACTCACCGACGGGATTCTCAAGCTCTCGGTGGCGCGGATGATGTTCGACACGGGGGACAAGGCCTGACGTTTTTTACGTAGGGGGGGACCCATGTGTCCCCCCGTTCTTCTTCTCCTCGCTTCTCCTTCACCCCTCTCCCTCCGGGAGAGGGCAGGGTGAGGGGCGGCTTCTCGATTGCGAACCGCTCCCCGGCGTATTCCCCCGCCCATCCAAGTCCCGTAGCTCCAGTGGCGTGACCTCAACGCGAGGAACCAATCCCTATAGCCTCACTTCCGCGGCGCCCGAGGTCATGAGGCTTTCGTATTGGCTGACGAGGGAATCGAAGGGAAGGAACTCGACGCGGCGGCGGATCTCCTTGAACGCGCCGTAGCCGAGCTTCGCGCGATACTCCGGCCCGTGCAGCGGGTGAGCATCCGGCCGACGGCCTCCTTCTGCCCGGTCGGCGTTCGGAAGCCCGTCATCGTCCGCGAGGCAAGTCGCGCGATGGGCGCTTCGCGAATCAGAGCGGCGAGAAGCTCCCGCGCAGCTTGCGCGTCGAGCCCGCCCAGCTCTTGGCCCTTTATTTCCAGCGGGAAGACCGGCGTTTCCTGGGGAATCCCCAAGACTCTCTGGCTTCCTTCCACCCGAAGCCCTTGTCCGAAGCCGCTTTGCGTGATATGATAGGAAAGTCGCGCGCTTGCGGGGATGAATGTCTTGGGGCTACGGGGAAACCATGAAGCTTGTCTTTGCAGGCACTCCTGAATTCGCCGTGCCGACACTACGGAAACTCGTGTCGGCGGGGCATGAACTCGCGCTCGTCATCACGCAGCCGGATCGTCCCGCGGGCCGGGGTCGCGAGATGCATCCCCCTGCGGTGAAACAACTTGCGCTCGAACTGCGACTGTCGGTGTTTCAGCCGGAATCGATCAACGACCCCGAGTCCGCCGCGCTCATCCGCTGCATCGCCCCGGACGCCATGGTCGTGCAGGCGTTCGGGCAGAAGCTTTCCGGCGAGCTGCTCTCACTGCCCAGGCTCGGATGTCTCAACGTCCACGCCTCGCTGCTTCCGGCGTATCGCGGCGCGGCGCCGATCAATCACGCCATCCTGCGCGGCGAGGAGCGGACGGGCATCACGGTGATGCGCATGTCCGAGCGGATCGACGCGGGGGAAATCCTGGCGCAGGAGGCGATTGCGATTCATCCCAACTGGACGGCGGGCGACCTGTCCGACGCGCTGGCGCCGGTGGGCGCGGAACTGATCGTGCGGACGCTCGCGGAGGTCGAGGCGGGCGGGGCGCAGGCCATCGCGCAGGACCGCTCGAAGGTGTCCAAGGCGCCGAAGCTCGACAAATCCGACGGCCTCGTCCCGTGGCAGAAATCCGCGCGCGAGGTCCACAATCACATCCGCGGGATGACCCCGTGGCCGGGGGCGTTTTCCTTCTTCGCCCCGGCGGGGTCGGGGCATCTCCTGCGCGTGTCGCTCGTGCGCGCAGTGAGCGTGCAGGATTCCCCGGCGCCGCAATCGCCGGGCGCGGTGATGAAGGTCGGCCACGAAGGCATCACGGTGGCGTGCGGCTCGGGCGCCGTTGTGATCGAGCGGGTGAAGCCGGCCGGTTCGCGCGAGATGTCCGGCGACGAGTTCGCCCGCGGTCACGGCGTCAAGGCGGGCGCGGCGTTCACGAGCGTTTCGGATCGAGGCTGAGCCATGAACCGCGCGGTGGTGGGATTGAGCAACTTTACGACGAAGCTCCGGCGCTCCCGGTGCAAGCCGGAGGCGCTGTTGCTGCTGATCCCCCATTGCCTCAAGCGCACCGGCTGCCCGCAGGACATCGCCGCGGGTCCGTGGAACTGCGCGCGGTGCGGCAAGTGCAACATTACCGAGCTGGTCTCCCTCAGCGAAAAATACGGCTGCCGCATCGAGATCGCCTCGGGCGGCCGCCTCGCGCTCGACAAGGTCCGCGACCCGAGCGTCCGGGCCGTCGTCGCCGTCGCCTGCAACACCGAGCTGCGCCAGGGCATCCTCGCCTCGTTTCCGAAGGCGGTGCTCGGCATCGTCAACCGCTGGCCCAAAGGTCCGTGCAAGGACACCTGCGTCGACGTCACCTCCGTGGAGAAAGCCATCCAGTGGTTCCTCAGAAAATGAATGCCCCCCGCCGCCCGAAAAGCGCCGGCGTCTCCGACCTCCGCGAGGTCGCGCTCAAGGCCGTCCATGCCGCGGGGACGAGCCGCGTCTTCCTCGCCGACGCCCTCCGCGCCGAGTTCGACCGCGCGGACTTCCCCGCGAATCTCCGTTCCGCCGCGACCGACCTCGCCTCGGGCATCGTCCGCCGGCGCATCACGCTCGACCATCTCCTCTCGTTTTGCGCCGACCGCGCGCTGAAGAAGATCAACCCGCTGATGCTCGACATCCTCCGCCTCGGCGCCTACGAGATCCTCTTCGTCCCGCGCGTGCCGCCTCACGCCTCCGTCAGCGAGACCGTGAACCTCACTAAGAAGCTCGTCCAGCCCGCGTTCCGGGGATTCACGAACGCCGTGCTCCGGGGTTTCACCCGGCTCATCGAGGACCGCGGCGTGGTCGCTGATGCTTCTTATGTGGCACACCAGCAGAAGCAACAACAGCCCCAGCCGGGGACGGCTGGGCTACATAAGCAGGAGTCAGCCCGCATCCTCATCACTCCGGACGGCCGCGTGGTCCGCTTTGCGCGCGACGTCTTCCCCGACCCCGAGCAGGACCCGGCGGGATACCTCGCCACGGCGGGCGGAATGCCGCGGTGGATGGTGGACCGGTGGCTTGCCGCCTATGGCCGCGACGGCGCATTCGAGATCGTGGACGCCTCCAACTCCGAGCCGCCCGTGACGATCCGCGCGAACGCGCTCAAGGGCGAGCCGGAAGAGTTGCGCGTGAAGCTCGCCGAGCGGGGCGTCCAGACGGCGCCCGGCGGCGTGGCCGGCGCGCTGCGGATCATCTCGCCCGTCGAGCTGACGGCGCTGCCGGAGTTCGAGACGGGGGATTTCTACATCCAGGACGAAAGCGCGATGGCGGGGCCGATACTCCTCGCCCCGCGACCGGCGGAGAAGATCCTCGACCTGTGCGCCGCGCCCGGCGGAAAGGCGACGCACCTCGCCGAGATTTCCCGCGACCGAGCGGAGATCTATGCCCTCGATCAGTCCGCCGACCGGATGCTCAGGGTGGAGGCCAACGCCCGCCGGCTCGGCATCCAGCGCCTGCGCACCGCCGTGGGCGACGCGCGCAAGCCTTCCGACAAGGGCAAGGGCTGGTTCCACGCGGCGCTCGCCGACGTGCCCTGCTCCAACACCGGCGTCCTCCGCCGGCGCGTCGAGGCCCGGCATCGCCTCAATTCCGACGCCATCGCGGAACTCGCCGTCACCCAGGCCGACATCCTCCGCACGGCGCTCGCCTCCGTGCGCCAGGGCGGGCGCGTGGTCTACTCCACCTGCTCCATCGAGCCCGAGGAGAACGCCGAGCTCGTGCGCAAGGTCCTCTCCGAGCAATCGACCTGGCGGCTCGAGAGCGAGAAGCAGATGCTTCCTCAATCCGGCGGCCCCGACGGCGGCTACGTGGCGCTGATCGTCTCCGACCGGCCGTGAGAGGAGGTGAATTTCCCGCGACGAGGCGCCCCGCTTCACGTTTAATGCTTGCAGGGGGCCATCTCCGGACGGTAATCTTTGCCGCGGCGCTTCCGTGAGGAGGACGACGGAATGGACAATATGACGGGCGGGCCGGGTTCGCAGTTCTGGCACGGCTACTGGGAATTCTCGAAGTGGGGGGTGGGGGTCCTCGGCGCGCTTTTCATCATCATTGCCCTCTTCCTGCGCCGGCCGGGCAAGGCCTTCGCCGTGCTCCTCCTCGGCGGATACGCGTCGCTCGCCTGGTACTTCATGACCGTCTACGACTCGCTCTTCCACCTCGACATCGGCCTCGCCATCGGCGGCGTCGTCTTCGGCGCGCTCGTCGTCCTGACGATCTTCTATTATTTCGTCTTCATCCGCACGGAGTCGTGAGGCGATGGTCCACCTGTTCTGGTCCGGCCGCGGATGGATCGTTCCGGCCTTTGCGTTCGGTTCATCGCTCGCGGGCGGCCTCATCACGTCCTGCGTCACCGGCAGCTTGGCCTATTGGGATTCCCACCCGTGGCCCATGGGCATCGCGATGCTCGTCTGCGGCCCGCCCTGCTGGTTCATCGGCCGGCGTTTTCGCAACCAGCCGCCGCGCCGCCTCATAGATGCCGAGACCGGCGAGGCGGTCATCCTCCGTCCTTCGCACACGTGCCTCTTCATCCCCGTAATGTGGTGGGGCCCCATCCTCACCGCCGCCGGGTTCTTCACATTGAGCTTGGAGATGTGGAAGAAGTAGCCCCGACGCGTCGGGATACACCACGCAAGAATTGAAAGACTCAGTACGCGTCGGGGCGGGATTGGTTCAAGCGTCGTTGGAAGATGTGCCGATTTGACTGATGCGGGCGGGGACGGACACGGCCATGGGTGGGCGTAAGGCCTTGCCCCGCAGTGGGTTAGGGCGATATTTCACCGCCGGAGGTTGTGCCTTGACCGAGACGGAACTCTTTCTTATAATGGCCAACGGGTTCGTGGTGTTCGTGGCCGCGAGCCTTTTCGTCCGGCTCCTGTGCGACGAATACGTGCGTCAGCTCGATGCGCACGGGCTCATTCGTCGGCCCGCCGGCGAGTCGGAGCCGCCCTCCACGCAAGCATGACCGCAACTCGACGCATCAACAGGCCGACAGGTCCGGGACTTCCGAGATGAGCCGCTTCAAATTCGCCTGCAACTGCGGCAAGCGCATGGCCGCCTACGACTGGATGGTGGGCCAGGTCATCACCTGCCCCAAGTGCGGGCGCACCATGACCGTTCCCACCCCCTTCCAGGGCGAAGAGCATATCGCCGAGATGATCGAAAAGGGCTATTCGCTCCAGAAGAAGCAACTCGGCGTGCCGGTTACGTCCAGCCACAACTGGCGAAAGATCATCCTTACTACGCTCTACATCGCCTTCGGACTCGCCGCGGCGGTCGGGTTGATCTACTGGATCATCTTCTGATTTTTTCTTCCCTTGCGCGCCATCCTTCGATGCCTATACTTGCAGAGCGGGAAGCGGCTCTTTTGACCGCGCTGAACGCCGTCCGGAGGATGAGCCATGTACGATCTCATGAAAGCGCAAGTGCTGAAGGTGCTCGGCGAGATCCGCGCCTCGGGACTCTATAAGGACGAGCGCGTGCTCGGCTCGCCGCAGGGCGCCCGCGTCACCATCGTCGGCGGACGCGAGGTGCTCAACTTCTGCGCCAACAACTACCTCGGCCTCGCCAACGACCCGCGCGTCGTCGCCGCGGCGAAGAAGTCCTACGAACGCTGGGGATACGGGCTCTCCTCCGTCCGCTTCATCTGCGGCACCCAGGCCCTCCACAAGGAGCTGGAGCAGAAGCTCTCCGAGTTTCTGGGCACGGAAGACACCCTCCTCTACTCCTCCTGCTTCGACGCCAACGGCGGCCTCTTCGAGACGCTGCTCGGGCCCGAAGACGCGGTCATCAGCGACGAGCTGAACCACGCGAGCATCATCGACGGAATCCGCCTCTCGAAGGCGATGCGCTTCCGCTACAAGAACCGCGACATGCGAGACCTCCGCGAGCAGCTCATGGAGGCCGAGGGCGCGCGCCTGCGGCTCATCGCCACCGACGGCGTCTTCTCGATGGACGGCACGCTCGCCCCGCTCCGCGACATCTGCGAGCTGGCCGACGAGTTCAAGGCCGCGGTGATGATCGACGACTCGCACGCCACCGGAATCCTCGGCAAGCGCGGCCGCGGCTCGCACGAGCACCATAATGTCATGGGCCGCATCGACGTCATCACCGGAACGCTCGGCAAGGCCCTGGGCGGCGCCTCGGGCGGATATGCCAGCGGCCGGAAGGAAATCATCGAACTCCTGCGCCAGCGGTCGCGGCCGTATCTCTTCTCGAACACCCTGGCCCCCGCCATCGCGGCGACGACGCTCGCGGTGCTGGAGATCGTCGGCGGGTCGACGGAGCTTCGCGACCGGCTCGAATCGAACACGCTCTACTTCCGTGACGGGCTGCGCAAGCGCGGGTTCGACATTCTCCCCGAGGGGCACCCTATCGTGCCCATCCTGCTGGGCGACGCCGCGGTGGCGACGAAGATGGCCAAGATGCTCCTCGACGACGGGGTGTTCGTCGTCGCGTTCTCATACCCCGTCGTGCCCCACGGCCGGGCCCGCATCCGCGTGCAGATCTCCGCGGCGCACACCGAGGAGGACCTCAACTTCGCCATGGACGCGTTTGCGAAGGCGAAGAAGGCATGTAAATGAAAGACCGCATCATCATCGGCACGCGTCGTAGCCGGCTGGCGCTGATTCAGACGGAACTCGTCGCCAAGGCGCTGGCCGAGGCGTGGCCGGGGCTCGTCATCGAACGGAAGGAGATCGTCACCGAGGGCGACCGGGACCGGAAGACATCACTGGCCGAAGGCGCATCGGTGGGAATCTTCACCCGTGCGATTGAGGAGAAGCTGCTATCCGGCGAGATCGACCTTGCGGTGCATTCGCTCAAGGACCTGCCGACCGAGCTTCCCGACGGGCTGATGATCGCGGCGACGCCGATGCGCGCGGACCCGCGGGACGTGCTGATTTGTGGGACAGGCATTCTTGCCTGTCATTTGGAGGACAGACAGGAATGTCTGTCCCACCTTCCCGCCGGGGCCGTCATCGGCACGTCGAGCCCAAGGCGCTCGGCGCAGCTTCTCGCGATCCGTCCCGATCTCGTGATGAAGGAGCTGCGAGGCAACGTCGATACGAGGCTGGCGAAGCTCGATCGCGGCGAATACGACGTCATCGTCGGGGCTCAGGCGGCGATGGACCGGCTGGCCGGGCCCTGCGGGGGCTGCGGACAGGGAACGGAAGCCGCGCCTCATGCGGGCTGCCGCCGGGGGTGCGGGCCGCAGCGGGAATTGATGCCGCTCGACCCGGACGTCATGCTTCCCGCCCCCGGCCAGGGCGCGCTTGCGGTGGAGTGCCGAGAAGGCGACGTCGATATCGAGCGCCTGGCCTCGGGCATCAGCGACTCGGCGACGTATCTCGCCGTTTCGGCCGAACGGCTGCTCCTCGAACGCATGGGCGGCGGATGCCGCCTCGCGCTCGGGGCGCTGGCGGAGGTGGATGCGGCGGGGACGATGCGGCTTCGCGCGGCGGCGTTCTCCCCCGACGGCCGGCGCGCGGCCCGGGCGGACGCAAGCGGTCGCGCCGAAGATTTCGCGAGCATCGTCGAGGCGTGCCGTCTGCAACTTGTCGCCGCGGGGGCGATGGAGATCCTGTCCTTGTAGGGGCGGACCTATGTGTCCGCCCGCGTTTCTTTGGGCTGTTGTAGAGGACAACGAAGAAGGAGAAGAAGAACGGGGCCACACGCAGGGGGCCCCCTACAAGAGAAGCGATGTGGAACTACACCCGAAACAACCTGAAGAAGCTCTTCCGCTGGCTTCTGATGCTGGACGACACCCCGCACAGCATCGCGCTTGGGGCGGCGGTGGGCATCTTCGTCACGTTCACGCCGACGGTGGGGCTGCACATGGCGCTGGTCGTGGCGCTGTCGCTGGTGATCCGGATGAACCGCGCGGCGGCGCTGACGACGGTGTGGGTGAATAACCCGTTCACGCTGATCCCGGTGTTTTTCATCAACTACCTCATCGGCGCGGTGGTCTGCCGGATGGAGCCGATGACGTGGCACAACTTCGAGTCGAAGTTCGCCGCGGCCTTCTCGCACGAGTCGTGGTTCAGCAATCTCGGCGAGGTCTTCCTGGCCATCGGCCGCGTCGCGCTCGATATCGCCGTGCCGCTCTGGGTGGGAAGCCTCATCGTCGCCGTCGGCCTGTCGGTGCCTACGTATTTCATTGTCCGCCGGCTCGCCGAACGCTATCGCGCCCGCAAGGCCGCCGGGACCCCCGGCGTTGAAGGCCCCTGCGGCGCTGCCTGCCCCCCGGGCCCCAGCGAGGCGCCCCCCATCGACGACGACGGCTCCTGCCCGTGCAAGGACGCGCCGGAGAAGAAGACGCCGTAGGTTGACGTTGACTTGCCTCGCCGCCCCCGATAGACTTTCCGCCATGGACGACCTCTACAAGACCGGCGAGGTTCTGAAACGCTCGGGCGTCAGCCGGGAGGTGTTCTACCGGTACCTGACGATGGGGCTCATCAAGCCCGCCCGGACGAGCGCCGGGGGACACCACCTCTTCGCCGAGAGCGTCTTCAAGCACATCGAGCTGATCCAGCGCCTCAATGCCTCCGGCTACACCCTCCGCGACATCAAGGACACCTATTTCAAGGACGAGCGGATCAACTCGGCCGCCGGGGTGGAAAAGCCCCCGGCCCGTTAGCCCGTTTCCGCCCCTCGTGGCGGTGATTCCACTTGTCCGGCCACATCCTTCGGACTATAATCAATTCGGGCCGTTTTCGGGGGAGCGGATGGAGTTCGAGCGGGACATCGTGCGGGCGCGCTATCGCGGTCACGTGGTCCTGGCCAGCTCGTCCGAGCGCCGGCGGCAGCTCATGCGGGAGGCGGGGTACGACTTCGAAACCCGCCCGAGCGACGTGGACGAGTCCCGGGTCGCCTCACCGGACCCGTTGATGCTGGCGCAGCTCCTGGCCTTCGAAAAGGCCTCCGTCGTGGCCAGGCGCCTGTGCCGGGACGTCGTCGTCGGCGCCGACACGGTGGTCGCGCTCGAGGGCGACGTGCTGGGCAAGCCGGAGGACCGCGAGGACGCTCGGCGGATTCTCGAACGGCTTTCCGGCAGCACGCACGAGGTCGTCACGGGCCTGTGCGTCATCCGGGCCGGGGGCTCGGCAATCGTCGGCGCGGAGGTCACGCGCATCACGATGCGCGCCTTGAGCGCGGCGGAGCTGGACGATTACGTCGCCGGCGGCGAGGGTCTCGGCAAGGCCGGGGCCTACGCCATCCAGGAGACGGGCGACCGCTTCATCGCGCGCATGGAAGGTTCGTTCACGAACGTGGTCGGATTGCCGATGGGCCTGCTGGCCGATTTCCTCGACCGGGTGTCGCTTCTGTAGGGGCGTCCCGACGCGTCGGGGCGCCCGTGTTTCTTCGCCGTGCCTGCTGCTGAAGCGGGAAGATGCCGAAAAAGAAGAGCGGGGCCATCCCGACACGTCGGGAGCCCCCTACAAAGATCGGAGACAGCCCATGAAGCGCCTTCTCGTGCTTCTCGCCGTGGTCCTGGTCGCCGGGCTCAGCGTCGCCGTCCTCGCCAAGGATCCTCCTCCCCCGCCGAAGATCGGCATCACCGTCGCGAAGAACGCCGTCTCGCTCTATGACACCCTCAAGGGCGAGGTGACCGACCTCG
The DNA here is from genome assembly GCA_037439485.1 of Planctomycetota bacterium. GTDB lineage: Bacteria > Planctomycetota > DG-23 > DATKVD01 > DATKVD01 > JBBIVY01. The sequence goes on from JBBIVY010000039.1 coordinate 19,067, forward strand.
AGGTCGGCGAGAAATGCGTCGTGGAGCTGGTGGACGGCTACGACCGCGTGCTCGCCTCGACGGAGATCAAGCGTCGCGGGTTCAAGGGCACGGAGTGGACGATGCAGCTCCGGTCGTTCTCGACGATAGAGATGTTCATCCGGGCGAAGGGGGCCAAAGGCGGCGAGGCGCGCGCGCTGATTACGGTGACGCCGCCCGCCGAAGCGTGGACCCGCGTGTTGCTCGTCGCGTCGAACCCCGTCGGCAAGAGCCCGGCCGATGCGCTCGTCCAGAAGTCGCTGGGGATCCAGTCGTCCGTGGCGTTGACGCCCGACATGGCGCGTCAGGCCGCGACGCTGAACCTGCGCGCGATGGTGATGGACTCGCCGCTGTCGGCGCTGTCGACCTCCGTCGCGGCGGAGGCCCCGGTGCTGCCCCTCCCGGCGGTCGAAGGCGCGCCCGTCAAACCGTCGCCCCTGCGTCCGAAGCGCAACCCGTGTCTCTCGCAAGCCGACCTGCCCATCAAGGCCACCGAGAACTTCGCCGCGAACGTCAAGTCGCTCGCCGACCTGGCGCCCGCGGCCTGGGTGTCGCCCACCGCCCCCTCGATCATCGCCGAGAACCGCCAGGTGGACTTCTGCTTCGACGACCGCACGCTCTCGGACTTCCGCCAGTGGCTGAAGAACCCCTACCCGACCGCCGCAACGCTCGCCCGCGACTGGAACGTCAAGGCCTCGCGCTGGGAAGAGGTGATGCCGCTGAACACCGACGAGATCCTTGCCCGCGAATTCGGCAAGCCCCGCATGGGCCGCCTGATCAACCTCTCGCCCTGGGTGGACCACCGCGCCTTCATGGACGAGCAGTTCGCCGGCGACGTCGGACAGATCATGAACCGCACGCGCCAGGCGTTCCGCGGCCGGCTTGTCGGCTTTCGCGGCGGCGAGGCCCCGGCGGCCTTCGGCGGCTTCGACTGGTCGCTCCTGGTGCCGCACGTCGACGTGATGGAGTGCGTGGACCCGGTGGGCAAGCGCCTCGTGGCCTCGCTCAACCGGCAGCGCAACAGCCCCGGCTGCCCGCTCGGCGCCATTCCGCCGCAGACGGACGCCGCGGGGCTTAACCGCGCCGTGTGGGCGGAGGTGGCCGCCGGCGACGTCGGGCTCGTCTTTGCGCCGGGGACCGCGCTTCTGGGCGCGGACGGCGGCGAAAGCGATCTGGCCAAGCGCGCCCGGCCGACCTTCGAGGCCCTCGAAGGCATCGGCCTCGTCGGCTTCGACAAGGACTTCGTCCCCGCCCCGTCGGGCGTCTACCTCTACTACTCCCCCGCCTCCATCCGCGTGCAGTACCTCCTCGACGCCGCCGCGCGGGGCGCCGCCCGAGTCCCCGGCGAGCGCACCGACGGCGTCTTCACCAGCACCTGGCACCGCAACATCCTCGCCTGGACGTCGATGCTCGACGACCTGGGCATCGAGTTCGAATTCCTCAGCGCGCGCCGGGTGACCCAGCGCGGCTGGAGCCGGGGCGTCAAGGTCATCATCCTGCCGAAGGTTGTCGCGATGTCGAAGGAAGAGGCGACCGCGCTGCGGCAGTTCGTGGAACAGGGCGGCATGCTCGTGGCGGACAGCTCCTGCGCGGTGTTCGACGAGCACGGCGTCGAGCAGCCCAAGGGCCCGCTCGACACGCTCTTCGGCGTCTCGCGTGACTCCAACAAGACGGCCGAGGTGGCCGCGACCTACCAGCCGATCGTGGACCGGCCGATGCGCCCGCGCGTGGAGGAAGGCCGCTTCAAGAACCTCCTCACCGGCGTCGACATCGCCGCGCTCAAGGCCGTGGAGCCGAAGATCAAGCCCACGAGCGCCGCGTATTCGCTCAAGACGGGCAACCTCTACGCCCTCCTGACGCGCCCGACCGGCGCCGGGACGGTCTACCTGAACCTCTCCGTGATGGATTATCCGTGGGACCGGACGGACGCGTCGAAGTCCGCCGGCCTGCGCGACGTGGTGAAGCGCGTGCTGGCCGTCGCCCAAGTGCAGCGGACGGCGACGCCGATGCAGGCCGCGAAGGAGGCGATGCCCGACGTGACCGTGCGCAACTACCGCTACCGCGGGAACGATTTCTACTTCGTGCTGCGCCATCCCGCGGCGCTCACGCCCCCGGCCGCCGTGACGCCCGTGGCGCCGGAGGAGCCGATGGAGCCTCAGCCTCCGGACACCGAGCCGCCGGCCGAGCCCATGCCGCCTCCGATGGTTCCGCCGATGCCGCCTCCTCCGGGTCCCGGCCCGGCGCCTGTCCCTGAGCCCGCGCCTGCCCCGGGCGCCGACGCGGCGCTTCCGAACGTCTTCTTCCAGGTGGCCCCCGACCCCGAGCCGTCGGTCGAGGTCGTGGACACCGTGCCCGCCGCGCCGGGCGACACCCTCGAGATCACCGTCGCCGGCCACGAGGACCTTGCGGCCAAGGAGGTCGTGGACGCGGAGGGCCGGGTGAAGCTGAAGCAGGCGGGCGAGGTGCCCGTCGCCAACCTGACCCAGGCGCAGATCGAGCGCAAGCTCGTCGAGCTCTACGTGCCCTACTTCATGGCGCCCAAGGTGAAGGTGAAGATCGTCCACGCGCTCAAGCCGGCGAAGCCCGTCGTGCCGAAGCCCCCGGTCGAGCCCGTGCCGCCGCCCGTTCCGCCGACGGAAACGCCGACGCCGACACTGACGCCCGTCGAGCCCGCGCAGCCCCCGGTCGAGACGCCGAAGGTCGAGCTGCCGAAGCCCGTCCTCAAGGGCGACTTCCTCGTCCTCAAGCTCGACCGGCCGCGCTACGTCTACGACGTGCTCGCCCAGAAGGCCCTCGGCAAGACCGATGCGCCGCTGGTGTTCATGCTCGACGGCGAAAGCGCGGTGCTCGTCGCGTTCGACTACGAGGCGAAGGGCGTCGACGTCCAGATGACGCCGCCCAAGGACACGCCGGACCCGAAAGCCCCGGACCACAGGGCGCCGGAGGTCGCGTTTCACTTCAAGCTTGAGACCACGACCGCGGGGGCGGCGACGTCGTGCCTGCACGCCTTCCGCGCGGAGTTCATCAACCCGAAGGGCAAGCCCGCGGCGAACTACCGGACGGTGGTCGCGGCGCCCCAGGGCGACGCCTCCGGGCAGATCGCCTTCGCCCTGAGCGATGTCCCCGGCGAGTGGACGGTTCGCGTGACGGAGATCCTCACCGGCGCGAAGGGCGAAACGAAGTTCACCCTCAAGTGAGCGGCGCACACGGCATGGACGGAAGCGAACAGGCCACCCTCGCCGTGTCGCTGATCACGCTGGCGGCGGCGGGGGCGATGGCGTGGCGGGCGATCCACCGGCAGAAGCAGGTGCCCCTGGAGGAGCGTCCGCGGCAGATGCGGCGCTTCACGCGGCGGCGGATCATCATGTCGGTGATCCTCGCCGTGGTGGGGTTCGCCCTGCTGTGGGACGCGATGGGCCTGGACGCCTGGTTCCGGCTTCACCCCGCGCGCACGCTCGAATTCACGACCTTCTGGATGGCCATCATCGTCCTGCTGCTGTTCCTCCTCGGCCTCGCCGTGGCCGACGTCTACGCGGTGCTGTTCGCGCAGATCACCGAGCACTATAAAAGGGAGAATTGGCCGCTGGGGAAGAAGTAGAGCCCGGGGGCGGAAATTCCAAATTCCAATGACCAATTCTCAATCAAGCTCCAAATTCCAAGTTCCAAGGAAGACCGCGGATTCGGGGTCTTTTTGGGATTTGGCGTTTGGAATTTCATTGGAATTTGGAGCTTGGCTTTTGGAACTTCCGCCGCCGCGGTTCGGCTGGGGAAGAAAGCTGATTCTGCCGATAATATTCCTGATAGGAGTCGGGTGTTGCGGCTGCGGCCCGGGCAAGGCGGATTGGCCCTACGTCGTCGACCTCGGCGGCGTCAAGGTCGACGTCATGATCGTGACGACGGAGGACGAGCGGCATCACGGGCTGATGGAGCGCGAGTCGCTCGACGAGGACTGGGGCATGCTCTTCGTCTTCGCAACGGAGAAGCCGCGCGGGTTCTGGATGCACGACACGCACGTCCCGCTTTCGATCGCCTACTTCGGGCGCGACCGCGTGGCGAGCGACTTCCAGGACATGAAGCCCGAGACGGACGACACGCACCCCTCGAAGGCGCCGATGCTCTACGCCCTTGAGGTCAACCAGGGCTGGTTCCAGCGGCATCACGTCCAGCCCGGGGCGAAGGTGACGTTCTCGCCGGGAATCGAGCAGTACCTCCGCGAGCACCCGGCGGAGAAGGACTGAGCAACAGGATTTCAGGAGCCCGTGATGGATGCGAGCATGAAACTTCAGCGTCTCGCGGACCTCGGACGCCAGGCGGCGTCGGCGACGGACGCGGCGCGATTCCTCCAGTCGCTGGCCGATACGATGCGCTCGACCTTCTCGGCCCGCAGTGTCGCCGTGGTGCTCGTGGCGGAGGACTCGGACCTCCTGAGCGTGAAGGTCTCCTCCGGCATCGCCGACGCCGTCGCGCGCGACTGGCGCAAGCCCGTCGGCACCGGCAACACCGCAGAAGTCCTGCGCTCGGGAGCGAGCGTCCTGCTCGACCGCGTGGACCCCGCGACGCCGGGCCTCGCGGAGTTCGTCGTGGAGCACACGCCGGCGAGCCTCCTCTGCGTGCCGCTCCTGGCGGACGGCCGCGCGCTCGGGTTCGTCCTGGCCGAGAGCGAACGCGAAGGCGCGTTCACCGAGGGCGACGTGCCGCTCGCCAAGCTCGCCGCGGACCTGGCGGCGCTCGTGATCTCCCGCGAGATCCTCGCCCAGGCCAGCCGCAAGCTCGTGATGATGGACCCGCTGACGCAGGTCTATTCCTATGCCTATTTCCACCGCCGGCTCAGCGAGGAAGTCGAGCGCGCCACGAGGCTCAACGAATCGCTCTCCGTGCTGCTCGTCGAGATCGACCACCTCAAGGACCACCGCGACGCCAACGGCTGGCAGGCCACCGAGAAGGTCCTCCGCGACCTCGTGAAGCTCGTCTCCACCAGCGTCCGCAACATCGACGTCGTCGGCCGCTACGGCGTCGGCGAGATTATCCTGTATCTGCCCGAGACGCCGAGGGACAAGGCGTGCCTGGCCGCGGAGCGCATCCGCGGGCTCATTGAGAAGGGGACGAAGACCGTCCCGGCGACGGGCCTCACCGTGAGCATCGGCCTGGCGAGCCTGCCGGAAAACGGCGAGACGGTGACGCGGCTGATCGAGTCGGCGACGTCGGCCCTGCTCGCGGCCGAGCGCGGCGGGCGAAACCGCGTGCAGCCGGCGGCCACGGGGGCCACGCCATGAGCGACGAGGCGCGCATTCTGCTCATCGGCGAGGCCGGGCCCGAAGAGGGCTCGCTGCGGGCGCAGGTGGAATCGCTCGGACATTCGCTGGAGACCCTGACGGAGCCCTCCGAAGCCCTGTCGGCCGTGGAGTCGGAACGCTTCGACCTGGTCATCATCGACGCCACGGCGCCGGACGTGGACGGGATGCTCGCGGCGAAGCACATCAAGCGCATGACGCGCGACAAGGCCGTGCCGGTGATGTTCGCCTGCCACGAGCGCGACCTGAGGACGGAGATCGACTCGCGCGACCTGGGCGCGGACGACTGCTTCGCGAAACCCATCGACACGCAGGAGCTGGGCGCGCGCATCCGGCTCCTCTTGCGCAACCGCGCGCTGGAGCTGTCGCTCCGGGACAGCGCCCGGCGGCTTGAGGCGACCAACGAGGACCTCGTCCGCGCGCGCGACTTGCTCGACCGCGAACTCGACCTCGCCGGCGTCATCCAGCGGTCGCTCCTGCCGCGCTCCCTGCCGGATCTCGAACGCTACCAGTTCGCCGCAGCCCTCCACCCCTCCGGCGCGGTCTCCGGCGACTTCTACGACCTCTACCGCCTCGACGAATCCCGCTGGGGGTTCTACGTCGCCGACGCCGTCGGCCACGGCGTGCCCGCGGCGCTCCTCACGATCTTCGTCAAGAAGGCCATCGTCACCCGCGAGATCCTCCCCGACGGCTACCGGCTCATCGAGCCCGGCGAGGTGCTCCGGCGGCTCAACGTCGACCTCCTCAGCGAGCAATTGTCCGAAAGCCCGTTCGTAACGCTGGCCTATTCCATCCTCGACGTGGAGAACGACGAGCTGAGCTACGCCTCGGGCGGACATCCCCCGGCGATGGTGCTCGGGGCGGACGGGTCCACGGTGCCGCTGCTCACGGAAGGCGCGCTCCTCGGCATCTTCGAGGCCGAGTTCAGCACCGCGAACTATTCGCTCAAGCCGGGCGACGCGGTCGTCCTCTATACCGACGGCATCGAGCAGGCCGCGTTTGGCGACAAGACCGGCCTCGCCGCCGCCATCGATTACCTCCAGGGCGCCCCCGCCGAGAACCGGAGCGCCTTCGCCCGACACGTCTCCGTCGCCCTCGACACGCTCCTTTCCCCCAACCCCGGCCCCCACACCGACGACGCCACGCTGCTCGTCCTCAAACGGTGGAAGTGACGCTGCTCTTCCTCATTATTCTCAGCCTCATTGGGGACGTTTGGTGCCAGTGGTTCGTGAATTCAGTGAACTTGGGTATCATTCGTGAAATCATTCGATAGTTCGAACGACCAAGCGCCTGAGATGAACGTCATCGTACATTACGAATTTCGTGGGCATTACCGTTTTTGGGGCGCGGACGCCCACCCCCTACAGGTTGTGGTCCATGCGACGGACAAGCACAAAAAATGACTTCCTGTCCACCATGGCACCAGTGGAAGTGGAATCACTGGAACCATGGAACCTGCAGTATTCCGGCCGTTTTTGGCCCCTTTTTGGGGAAAGGAGGTTCCGGTGCTGGAACCTCTTGAAATCAGTCCCGACGTTTCGGGATACCCGTCCGAGGTCGAGGAGCCCGGCCTTTGCCCCGGCAACGGCCGGTCTTTCCGGATTCCCCAAAACGCCAATGCTCCCTCGGCTTTCAGCCGGGTTGACTCGGACGCCGATAGATGATATGGTAGCGGCGCAGTCCCAACCGCAGGGAGGAAGGTCATGATCAACGGGGTCGCGGTCAAGAAGCTGAAGCCTATCGCCGACGAGCGCGGGAGGGTCATGGAGATCCTGCGATCGGACGACGACATCTTCCGCAAGTTCGGCCAGGTCTACATCACCACCGCCTACCCGGGCGTCGTGAAGGGCTGGCACTTCCACAAGGTCCAGACCGATTTCTTCACCTGCGTCGCGGGGATGATGAAGCTGGTGCTCGTCGACCAACGGCCCGACTCGAAGACGAAGGGCGAGGTCAATGAGTTCTTCATCGGCGTCCATAATCCCGTCCTCGTCACCATCCCGCCCGGCATCCTGCACGGGTTCAAGTGCATCAGCGAGACCGAGGCGATGGTGATCAACTGCCCGACCGAGCCGTATAACCCGGCGGCGCCCGACGAGTTCCGCGTCGATGCGCATTCGAAGGACGTCCCCTACGACTGGGCGAGAAAGGATAGATGATGAAAGGCGTCATTCTCGCCGGCGGCATGGGCACGCGGCTGCTGCCCCTGACCAAGGTGACGAACAAGCACCTGCTGCCCGTCTACAACAAGCCGATGATCTATTATCCGATCCAGTGCCTCGTCAACGCCGGGATCACGGACATCATGATCGTCACCGGCGGCAACGACGCGGGGGACTTCCTGCGGCTTCTGGGCAACGGCAAAGAGTTCGGCCTGAAGGACATCTCCTACACCTACCAGGAAGGGGCGGGAGGGATCGCCGACGCGCTGCGCCTGGCGGAGAACTTCATCGAGGGCGAGCCGGTCTGCGTGATCCTGGGCGACAACATCATCGAGCGGAACATCCGCGCCGCGGCCGAGGCGTTCGCGAAGCAGAAGCAAGGGGCGCGCATCCTCCTCAAGGAAGTGCCCGACCCGCAGCGTTTCGGCTGCCCCGTCTTCCAGAACGGGCGCATCGCCGCCATCGAGGAGAAGCCCAAGTCCCCGAAGAGCAACTTCGCCGTCATCGGCATCTACTTCTACGACGGCAAGGTCTTCGACATCATCCGCACCCTCAAGCCCTCCGGCCGCGGCGAGCTGGAGATCACCGACGTCAACAACGCCTACCTCAAGGCCGGCACGCTCGACTACGACACCCTCGAAGGCTGGTGGTCTGACGCCGGCACGTTCGAATCGCTCCAGCGCGTCAGCAATCTCGTCGTCGAGACGGGGGCGAACAAAGTCTGAACAGCCTGACAACTGACAAACGACGGCGGAGACGCGCGTCGGCGCCTTCGCTGCCACTTGT